>JAYWCL010000095.1:0-2311 GCA_043780595.1 Limnoglobus sp. | reverse complement strand
ATGGCCATGCGAAGGACTCCAGGGGTGTCAAGGCTCATTCTATCCCGCAAATGCCGCTGAGGAGTCCAACGTGCGGATCATACGAACCGAGGTAATAGTAGCGGGTGGCGGTGTCGTATGGACCGCCCGCGCGATCCGCGGTAACAAGGTCACCCAATCAGGCCCTTCAGACACTGGCAAGGGTACGACGGTTTTTCCATGACATGTAGTTCAATCTTCGTTTAATCGCGCAGGCGAAACGCGGAGGCGTGAACTCTCGCAACAATCGTGTTGTCATCCGATACATCCGGCCCCCGCGCTTCGCTCCGAAGACTACGCGGCGCGGCTAAACGAATCCCTCACGTCAGCCGCTCGTTCCTGCGAAGGTGGCTTTGAGTCGCTCGAAGTCGCTGCTTTCGGCGCGCTGCCAGCAGCGTTGGGCGAGCTTCAGGTAGCGGGCGGCTTCCTCGGGTTCGCCGCTTTGCGTGCAGACGGCCCACATGCCGAGCGCGCCGCGGACGCTCCCCGAGTCGTGGGCGAGCGCTTCCTGATACGCTTCGCGTGCCTCGATGAGTTGGCCCGCATCGAGCGCCCCACGGCCCCACGATTCCATGAAGTACGCGCCGCCACCCCATGCATGATGTGCGTAGTCGTCTTTCGTTTTGTCGATCGTGCGTTTCAGCAGTTTGATGCCCGCCTCGCCGTTGCCGGTCTTGCAGGCGTAGCGGCCTTGCGCTTCCCAGAGTCGCAGTTCGCGTTGTCGTTCGCCGCGCTTCGATTGGTTCGCGTGCTGCATCGTGTCGATCTCGGCTTTCGCGCGGTCGAGGTCGCCGCGTTCGATGGCCAGCATCGCGGCGAAGTACGCAGCGGTGGCTTTGTCGCCCTTACGCAGCTTGCCGACGAGTTCATCGGCGTCGGCCCATTCCTGCAAACCGGTGGCCATGCGAAACCACTCTTGGCGGTAGTGATAACCGTGTCCGTCGGCCTCCGTGCGAATCTGTTTCGCTTCGCGGAAGCGGCCATCGTGGATCAGGCTCCGCGTTAGGATTTCGAGGTGATGGCTGAACTGATGATCTTCGTTGGGCTTCACGTTTTGCAGTTTGTGGTATTCGCGTTGCAGTTCGATCGCGTGCCACGAATAGTCGGTGGTCTTCGCCCATTTGCCGACGCGCATCCCGAGGTGCGCCTGCATATGGAACGCGTGCGGTAACCCTGGCGACGAACGAATGTAGCCCTCGGCGTACGGCCAGCCGAGCGCGGGGCGACGCACGTTTTCGTAGGTGTGAACGAGTTCGTGGTTCGCACCGGGGTGGTACGGGTTCAACCGCAGCAGTGCCTTGTAGAACGGGATCGCGCCGTGCGTGCCGTCGCCGAGTTGGGCGCGGGCGAACCAGCCTTCTTCATCGTCTTCGTAAATCGCGAGCAGTTCGTCGAGCGTTTGCTGAGCTTTCTTGCGGCGTTCGTCGCCAACACCCGGCAACATGCCTTTCTCTTGCAGCTTCGCCGTTATCAAAAACCCCTCGCGGTGGCTCGCCTTCGGCAACAGTTGCTTCGCCATTTCCAGTGCGTAATCGTGCGGCGCTTTCGCGATGCGGTCGGGCAGTTTCGGCTGAATCGCCGTGCCGAGTGCCGCGAAGTACGGTAACGGCTTCGCGGTCGTTTTGCCCCATTTTTCGAGCGATTTGTGCAGCCCGAGCCACGCCATCGCGCATTGCGGGTCGTGCTGAAGTGCGGTCTCGAAGCTCCGAACGGCTTCGATCCAGACGTACGAGTAATAGTATCCAAAGCCCTGATCGCAGAACTTCTGGCACTCTTCGGACGGCGTGCTCGTGCGATACCGATACATGCAAAGGTCCGGCACCGTAATGGCGTACGCCAACCCGCTGATCGCGAGTTTCGGCACCGGTTTCTTCGCGGCCTCGATTGTCGTAAACGCAGTTAGTGCGAGTACAGTAAACGTCATCATGTGAAAGTGGCTCGTAGGCAGCAGATGGCAGGTATGCGTAAAGTTTACCCGGACAGGCCAGCAGTTGGAAGAGGCATTCGCAAGATCGGGATTGACAACTTCGTCCTGGTTCAAATCGTTACGTTTTTTGGGGAGTAAGGGATTTCGTGCAACAATCGCGATTTCCGAAGCAAGACGAATCTTTTTTTGACATTCGATTTGACTTCGTTCGTGCAAGCGATTAAATTAACGTAATTACAGCATGGTTCAAATCGCAGTAGTTTTGGGTAGCAGGTGCGTACGTTTACGGGCTCGCGGGGGCGCGAGTAGCGTGGGGTTTCGGGCGGTGGCGAGGCATCAGTTTTGCTGGAAGCGTCGGTAGCCGAG
>JAYWCL010000094.1:0-34724 GCA_043780595.1 Limnoglobus sp. | reverse complement strand
GATGCCTCGCCACCGCCCGAAACCCCCACGCTACTCGCGCCCCCCGCGAGCCCGTAAACGTACGCACCTGCTACCCAAAACTACCGCGATTTGAACCATGCCGATCTTTTTAGCACGGTCCAATCGCCTCAGTTTGGGTAACAGCGAGTCGTCTTCATTGACTCCACCACGTACCCACCCACCCCTCCCTGGACTCACGCTCAAATTCGGAATCAACCTAACACACCAACGACTTACGTCCGAATTCGATCGTCGGAAACTACGCTGGAACCAAGTTTCGGTGGTCCTTTTTGGCAAAACTGCGACCGGATGATGAACCGTGCCTTTTCGGTGGTACTTTTTTGGCAAAACTGCGACCGGATGATGAACCATACCAAAAACTGCGACCTGGCTTTGAGCCACGCCCGCTCTAAAATCCATCCCAGTTGATCGCCTGGCCGTCGTCGATTTGAATCAACGAATGCATGATGGCGGGCGGAATATTCTTTTTCACGTTGCGAACCGATCCATCGGCTAACAGCAGCAGAAAATAATCGTTGCCCGCCGCCCCGAGTGACGGCAAGGGGCCGTTGCGAGTGTACGGCACATCGGTCGGCGAAGCCCATATGCGCCATTCGTCACCTCGGCCACCATTGCGGTATTCGATAACCCATCGGTGACACTCGTGAGTTTGGTTGGGAATTTTCGATTGGCATCCATGAGTGCGCCAGGACCGTTGAAGCCGAACAGACGGGTAAATGTGGGGCTGACCGGTTCCTCCGGGGTCGAGTACGCGGGCACGATTTGATTCGAACTGAACTGATTCCGTGGGTCATCCCATCGCTTCGACCGATCGAATTGTCGATACAGTGCGTCCTGTTCGACGAAAGGAAGAATACCCACGCGCCAACTCAGACCGGGGTTCGGCTGTTTGAAGTCGTCGAGCGCAAACGGTACGGCAAAATTCCCAATCGTGTCGTGCTGTGCATGCAAACCAATCCCGACCTGCTTCAGATTGTTCCTCAATTTGCTCGATTGGCCCGCCGATTTCACCTTTTGAACCGAAGACAGCATTAAGGTCAGACCGCCGCCGCAGACGAGCAAAATGCCGAGCGGGATCGCCACCCACGCCCACGCCGGAAACCCGGACTCGGGCTTACGTCGTCGTCGGCGAGGTCGCTCGTCGAAATCCTCATCGTCGTCGTCGCGTCGCCGCGAACGTCGCGGTCGGTCGTCGTCATCTTCGTCGTCGTCGAATCGTTTTCGTGCCATGAGACTGTCTCGGCGTTTTCATCGAATGTGCCTGATGCTTCACCTTAACGACTGGCCAGTCGTGCGGCTACGCGCACGGCGGAAATGAGGCTCGATTCGTCGGCGAGGTTTTTGCCGACGATGTCGTATGCGGTGCCGTGCGCCACACTCGTACGCACGATCGGCAGGCCCGCCGTCACGTTCACTGCCCGTCGCCCGCCGAGGAGTTTCATCGCGATGTGCCCCTGATCGTGATACATCGCGACGATGCCGTTGAATTTCACCCGGTTGTGCGGCAGGAAAATCGCATCGGACGGTATCGGGCCGACGGCATCGATCCCTTCGCGTTTCGCCAACGCCACCGCCGGCGCGATGATCTCCGCTTCCTCGTTGCCGAACAATCCGCCATCGCTGGCGTGCGGGTTCAGTGCGGCCACGCCGACCCGCGCCGGGGTGCCCGTCAGCTTCGGGACGATCGCGTTCAGCAAGCGGATTTTGTCGAGCACCGAATCGATGTGGATATGCTCGAACGTACTCCGTAGGCTGCGGTGCAAGGTCACATGCGCCACCGCGAGCGGCAGATCGTCGTCGTAAAGCAGCATGGCGTGCGATGCGGCCCCCGTGCGGTCGGCGAGGATTTCGGTGTGCCCAGGGAACGCAATCCCCGCCGCATGAAGCCCCTCTTTGTGCAGTGGGCAAGTCACGATGCCATCGGCGCGACCCGCGAGGCATTCGTCGATCGCATACACGAGCCAATCGTGCGCCGCCCGCCCCGCCGCCGCATGAACCGTACCAGGGGTTACGCCCGAGAGATCGGCAGTCGACGGATTGACGCACGGAATGCCCCGCGGCAAAAACCGCGAGTCGCCAACGACAACGGGCTGACAGTATTCCAACAACCGCGGCCACGCCTTCGCCACCACCTCCGGCCCAATCCCCGCCACATCGCCGAGCGTGATCAGGAGTTTCGGTAAAGCCATTGGGTCGCTCACTTGTCTTTCAGACGATCTGGAGTTTTTGACAGGATGTACAGGATTTATCAGGATGAAAACGAGAGTCTAGCTATTCGTTTTATCCTTTAGATCATGTAAATCCTGTCAAAACGGTTTGTTTGGTGTGTCTTCGCCCAACAACGCTTCGATGGCTCGTTGCGGGTTGTTCAGGAAACGGCGGGTGACGAGGTAATGCTCGGTCTCGGCGTAGGGGACTTCGCGAATGGCTTCGCCATCGAGGACGTAGATGCACGCATCGGGGTAGGCCATGATGATCGGGGAATGCGTGGCAATGACGAACTGCCCACCCGCTCGAACGTAACCGTGCATCAGCGACAAAAATTGTAGCTGACGCTGGGGTGACAGTGCCGCCTCCGGTTCGTCCATCAGGTACAGCCCGTGTTCCCGAAAGCGGTTCCGGAACAGCGCGAAAAACGACTCGCCGTGCGATTGTTCGTGGAGCGATTGACCGCCGTAAGCGGGAGCGATCTTCGGTCCACGAACGTTGTCACTCGGGAGGTCATTGTCCAATCGTTCGATCTCGGTCGCCACATTGTAAAAACTCTCGGCACGCAGGAAATAACTGTCGCCGTGTCTCGCCACAGTTTTCGCCAGGCGTACGCATTCATCGAGTGGTGAGTGGGAGGCACGGGTGGCGAAATTAAAGTTTCGACTGCCGCCCTCCGGATTCAACCCGCAAGCCACCGCAATGGCTTCCAGAAGCGTCGATTTGCCCGAACCGTTCTCGCCGACGAGGAATGTCACCTTCGGGTGAAACACCAACTTCGTCAGGCCGCGAACAGCAGGCAGATTGTAGGGGAAGCGGGTCGCATCTGGGATGCGATCTCGCAGCAGTTCGAGGTGCATCAGATACGGCCCCGGATTACTCGTTTGCCTCCGTGCCATCTCTGGACCTCTCATGCTCAAACACCGATTCGCCAAACATCACTTTATAACGGGATGTGCCAAGTGAAAACGATCTCCCTACCATTCGGTTTCGGTCTGTGATAGATTTGCATTATCTGTTCTGGAGTGACACATGGCCGTGAAATCGACGAATCCCGACATACTGTTCTACGAGCAAGCGGCGCGCGAATACTGCGAATCGCTACCGTTGGAGCATTTCATGCAGTCCACGTTCCAGACGACTCAGTGCAAGATCACGCTCGAAAGCTTCGACCTGATCTGCGCCGTTCGCCCGGAGATTCACATTTTCAGCGAACTGCTCGTGCAGTACGGCCCGATCTCGAATCTGCTTCGGGTCGTGCCGGACAACATGGTGATTATTTACGAAGGGGAGATCGACGCGACCGGCAGTTACAACATGCATAACGACGAGAAATCGAAGCCATTTTTGATGATCGAATACGTCTCGGAATCGAATAAGCGCAAAGACTACGTCGACAACATGCTCCGTTACGAGCGCGACCTGCACGTGCCGTATTACCTGCTGTTCGAGCCGGAAAATCAGATACTCTCATTGTTCAAGATGAACGCGCGCAAGAAGTACGTCAGCGTGAAAGCCAGTGCCGAAGATCGCTTCGCCATTCCGGAACTCGAACTCGAAGTCGGCATCCTCGATAGCTGGGTCCGCTACTGGTTTCGCGGCGAACTCCAGGCACTGCCCGTCGAGTTATCCGAAGAACTCGAAACGACGAAAGCGGCGCTAAAAACCGCAGAACGAAGACTCGGACAATCCGAACGCCGTGCGGGCCGAGTGGAAATTCAACTGGATCAGGAGCGACTGGAACGAATTCGAGCGGAACAACGATTAGGTGTTACCGAACAACGACTCGACGTTTCCGAACGAAATCGGGAACTCGAACAGCGCCGCCGCGTGGAAGCCGAAGCGGCGATGGCCAAATTGCTCGCAGAAATCGAACGGCTCCGCGAACGGGCATGAAGCGATTCGACTCACGGCATCAGGTGCGGTCGCAACAAGAGTGGCCCGGCTTCTTTCAGAAGGTCGTCGAAAATCTGTCGATCCGTCATACCCTTGTCGATCATTTTTGCGAGTTCGTCGCGTCGAAAGTTTGGCATCGTGCAGCCGTTTGGGTTGCAACTTGCCAGCGTGTAGAAGTGCCCGGTACAAGTGTTTTTACTGACGCCGCACGTGCAATAGGTACTCGCGAGGCACCACTCGATCCGTTCGGCTTTGGACCGTACGCGGTCGATGTCGGGCGGGTAAATGCTCG
Organism: Limnoglobus sp.; assembly: GCA_043780595.1. Taxonomy (GTDB): domain Bacteria; phylum Planctomycetota; class Planctomycetia; order Gemmatales; family Gemmataceae; genus Limnoglobus. Next base: position 30,307 of record JAYWCL010000094.1, on the reverse strand, counting down.
CGTCGATCGCTTCCGGCGGGGCGGTCATTTTCATCGACAACCGTTGGCCGATTTTGAGTTCGGACGATTCGAGTTCGCCGACCACGAGTCGCAGTACGGTTCGTTCCCGCCACGGCGTGATGGCTTTCACGATCGCCTTGATACTCGGTGACGCTTGAAGTTGAACGGTATCGCCCGCGCTCAGCGACCGCCCCCAACGCATCGCCTCGTGGTCGAGCGTCAGTTCGAGTTCGCCACTAAATAAATGCAGGAACGTGAGCGTGCCCGGTAAGCCTTCGTCGGTCCAGCGTTGCCGCAGCCAGGTTTTCTGTTCCACTCGCTTCTTCTCTACCTCTTCCAGTGCGAACTTTGGCTTCTCGGTTTTCTTTTGTTGCAGGCTGCCGTGCATGTCGAATTCGGTGAGTTCGTCGGCGAGCATCACGACTGATACTGGCGTTTTTTTGCGGTCGAGTTTGAGCCACACCCAGACGCGATCCCCGGTCTTGAACTGCTCGAGCCGCCCCCACCAACCGCCGACTTTCAGTTCGGCATCGGGTTCGATCGGCCAGGTCTTTTCCTCTTTCTCGCCATCGAGCAACAGCGTGACGGCGCGGGCTTTGGCATCGATGCACTTCACCGTGGCGAACGGCTTCGGCAACAGTCGCAAGAACTCGGCAGTCCCCGCGAGCGCCTTGACCTTCTTGTTGGTTTCGACCGCCGATTTCGGATTCGAGTAAATCGTGCCCGTAGGATATTCGGCGGCCCACGCGAACCATTTCACTTGCACGCTATCGACCCATTCGAGCGTGAAGCCTTTTAATTCACCTTCCACACAGCGACCGGCGACGTCCCAATACGACTTCGTCTCGGCGTCTTGGATTCGTCCGGCAACGGATGTCAAAGTGAGCTTTCGCGCGGGCACGACCGCCGCTCCGGCTGGTGTCGGAACGCCCGCGTCGAGTTGCGACACACCGGTGTCATCGGGTAGCGGGGCCTCAAATTTGCGAGGTTGCGATGCGAGTGGCCGATACGCCGACGCGGTCCGCGTCTTCGGTTCCCAGAGCACGACGAGCGGTTCGCCATCGACATCGTCCAAAATGAAACCGCTCTTTTCCAACTCAATAATCGGGTATGCACGGGCAGTTTTCCCCGTCCAGACGCCGAGGATCGCGTCTTCCGATTTCAGACGGCCGTATGGCTTCATGCGGGACTTCACCGAATCGGCGTTCTCCGTCGTTGGCAGTTCGACCGCCTTGTATTTCTCGAACATGCGATAGGCGACGGCGTTTGGATACTTCGCGAGCCACCAACCCCAGTCGCTGACGACGGTCGGTGTGGGTTTCAGCCGCGTGCCGACTTTTGGCCCCTCGAACGCCACGCCGGTGAGGCACGAATAGAGCGTGCCGTCGGCATGTTTCATCACCATCACGCCGTTCCGCCAGCCGTGGAAACGGAACTCGTACGACGGTGCAAACCCTCGCGCGTAACCGGCATCCGGGTCGGACACGAACACGCCGTAGCTGTCCGAAATCACGCGATAGGCGTTCAAAAAGAAGCGAAATGGGATCGCCCCGCCTTCGGAGTAGCCCCGCGTCCACGACAACACGCGATCGTCGGGTTTGAGTTCCGTCGCGCGGCGTTTGGCTTCGTCGACGCAGTGCGAACAGGCCGGGTTCACGAGCGTCGGAAACGCCTCGGGCTTCCCGACAACGGGCGATGCATCGGGTCGTTCGGCTGCCGCACACACGCCCATCATTAAGGGCACAAACCACACCGCCACGGCAAGTTGTCGCATCGGGAGAGTCTCCTTCGTTGGGTTCGGTCGCGATCTCGGCTCGTACGGATTGCAAATGGACAACGATGTTAAAACTGCCACCCCAAAATCACCGGCCCCCGGCGGGGCGGGTGTTCCAGGTGCGGTCGTATTCTTCTTGTGCGGGCGGGGAGAGTTTGCGGTCGGTTGCGCCGTCGGGGTAGCTCGCCATTCCTCGGAATGGCAGCGGCCCGACGCGGCCTGCGGTCTTCGTGAATGGCGAGGTGTCTTTGCAGTAACCGGCGGTGCGAAGCACGAACGATCGAACATTGCCGGAGGCCACCGGCGGCAACGCACTCGCATCGAATTCGATGGCAATCTCATCGCCCGGCCCGCACAGCACGAAGCGGTCGTCCTCGTTTTGCAGCAACTCCATCACGTCGCCCAACCGCGTCAGTCGCCCTTGCCAATGCGTCGTGGCCACCGGTTCGGTGCGGTCGTAATCGTAGGCGATCGGCGGCTTGCCGTTCGGGCTGAATTCCTGCGCGAACCCGCGATGTTGCAGCTTCGCCACCGATGCGGCCAGTGTTTGCGTGCGAACTTTCGTTTGCGGTTCGACCGTGCCGAACTGGATTTGGTCCCAGTAAATTTGCAGGTTCGTGCGGATGCGGAGTTTCACGTTGGCCGTGCCGGCGACACCTGCCACGGGTACCGTCATCACGCGCGGCAAGCCGGCGGGGAAGCCGATTTCGCCGAGCAATTCCCACGTGCCATCGGCGCGCTGTTTCTCCAAAACGGGCGGCTGCATCGGCACGCCGGCCTGCGTCGCCGCGTAGATCGATTCGGGGTACGGGTAGTCGGTCCAGCCGGCAATTACCAGGTACAGTGGTGCTTTTACGTCGAGCTTCGATAGTGAATTCGCGAAGTCGAGTTCGACGAAATGTTCCTCGGCATACCCGAGCCACGACCGCGTGGCGAACTGATCCACGGTACGGCCATCGCGCTCTTTCAGGGTGGCCAGCACGTCGCGATTGCGGTGATCGACCGCATGTGTCGGTGCGATCATTTGCGCGAACGCGAGCAACTCCTGCGACGGTTGCGGCCCCGCCGTGACGAAGCGTTCGTTCGGGTAAACGCGCACGTCTTTCGGGTGATCGACGACTTCGAGAACGACGCGGTCGATGTACAGCACTTCGTCCATCGGCTCGGCGATTTTGATCGAATACTTGCCATTTTTCAGCACGAGCTGATCGGCTTCGATCTTGACACTCTCTTGTGGGCGCGGCGGGCGAACGCTGCCATCGGCACCGAGTTCGCCCATCGCCCCCGCACCGAGGAAGTCGGTGACGTAGCGGTAGCGCTCGCCGTCCCACGTGAACAATATCGGGCACGACGTTCCCTTGCGGTTCAGCTCGATAATCTTCGTAATCTGCGTTGCCGGCACGTTGAGTTCGGCTTGTGGAATCTGATCGGGCCAGCGAAGGCGAACGACTTCGGCGAGCGACGACTTGCCGACACCGAGGCCGAGCGGCAACCGCGACTGTGCGAGGCCCGCCGAGAGCGTCGTGTTTTCGATCATGCTGCGGAGTGGCCCCATCATGGCGATGGCGCGTGCGCCGATGCCATCGCTGTTCGATCGCAAGTTGCTGCCCTTGTCGCGTCGGCCCGTCAGCGTAATTTTCAAGCCGCGGTTGCCGTTGCCCATGTTGCGATACAGTTGCGGGGCCTCGCCGCGCGGCCATAGTAAAAGATCGGGGTTGCCGTCGCCATCGTCGTCGAACGAGGCCACCGCAAGCAGGTTCGCGATCGCCTCCGGTTTCGGGCCGAATGCATCGGGCACCTTCGTCAATTTGCCTTTGGCATCACCGCGCAGAAATACCGGTTTGCCATCGACTGACAACCCGATGACATCGGCCGCGCCATCGAGATCGAGGTCGATCGTCTGCGCCTGAACGAGTGCGGGCGAATCGTTCGCTCCCGGCACGAATCGCCCTTTGAGTTCGTAGCGCGATGCATCCGTCGTGGACACGAACAGTTGCGGTTTCGCTTTCGGCACAGTCAAAAACAGGTCGGGTTGTTCGTCGTTGTTCGAGTCGAGTACGAGACCGGAAAGTGCGGGAGCCAGAGTTTCGTCGGCACGATGGAACCGCAACATTCGGTCGTTCAAAATGACAATCGGCGCACGGCCTTCGACGAACGCGATGATGTCGATGTCGTTGTCGCCATCGAGATCGGAGACGAGAATGCTCGTTACGGGGCCATCGACGCGCAACGCCGGTTCGTCGATTGGCTGGAAGCGACACGACAGCGGAAGCATCGGCGTGTTCGGCAACGAGGGCGGGGCTTCGCCGATATTGGCGAACGCGAGCAATCGACCACTTCCGTAACCGGCGACGAGCAAATCGAGGTCGCCATCCTGATCGAGATCGGCCCACGCGGCACCGAGGCAGACGCCGGTGATTTTGTCGAACCCCGCCGCCACGGTTTTATCCTCGAAGCGTTTGCCGTCGATGTTCGCGAACAGTCGTATGCCATTCGGCCCCGTGAGCAACACGTCCGGCGTGCCGCTGTTGTCGAAGTCGGCAATCGCCGCGCCGAAGCTCGCCGTCCCCAGCAGCCCGACTGCTGCCGTGGTGTCGGTGAACTTGCCGTTGCCGTCGTTATGCAAAACGACATCGCCGAGCGCGGTGCCACGAACGACGGCGGAGAGCAACATCAGGTCCGGCAGGCCATCGCTGTCGTAGTCGAAGCGGACGATGGCGCCGCCGAACTGCCTGCGGATTTGTGTTCGCGACGCATCGTTCATATCTTCGGCTTTCGCCCAGCGGGTTCCCTCGGCGAGCGTCACTTGCAGCGAATTGTCTTGTGCGAAGATCGGCATCGGGCAGGTGTACGTGGCCGCAACCGGCGACGCGCCGATCACATCTGCGTATCGGCCCATTTCGGAATACTTCACGTTGAATTCGTGAAACAGATCGTTCGTATCGAGGTTCTGGAACTCTTTTTGCAGTGCCGCGATGCGGACCGGATCGCGGTCGTGGTTGTGCCCCATCAGTGCATATCGTGCCGCATTCAGATACGGATCGAGATCGAGTGCCTTCTGAAAATACCGTTTCGCGTCCGGCGAATCGTAACGATCCGGGTGCGTCACGCCCAACTGATACCAAGAACACGCATCGTTCGGGTCGATTCGCGTGACGGCTTCAAAATGCTTGGCCGACTCGGGGACGCGGTCGCGAAACAGAAAAATGATGCCGAGGTTATAGTGCGCGTGGGCGTTATCCGGCTCGCGCTTTAACACGTCTTCAAATATCGCGATCGCTCGCTCGAGAACGGGGTCGGCGGGGTCTTTCGTCGAGTTATACAGCGCGATGGCGAGGTTCACCTTTGCCGGCGTCCAGTCGGGTGCCAGCCGTGCGGCTTCCTCGAATTCGGTTGCCGCATTTTGGAACGCCGTACGTCCGTTGGCTTGTTTGTCTTCGGATCGACCCATCAAGCCGACACCCCGGAGATTCGCATCCGCGGCGGCGATCAGGTTGTTTCCACTCGGCTTGCGTGTGCCGAGCCAGATCGCGAGCGGCACGGCAATCAGACCCAACGCGATCAAAATGACGAGTAGGCCGCGCCGTTTCGGTGCGGGCGGATTCGGGGATGGCGACGACATATAGACATCCTATGAGGCGGAGGAGACCGATAATGATACCGATAGTGTATGCGCAAGGTGCTCCCCGAAAATTGCGCGACGCGCAACCCGACTTGCGGGCAGATACTCAGCGAGGAGACGCGATGGCCAGCCAACCTGTGACGGGCTTACTGCGAGCATTGCTCGTGGCGCACGATCCGTACGTCGAACTGCCCGATGCGGAGCTTCTGGCTCGCTTGCATTTTCAGCGAGAACAGGCCGCGTTTGCCGAACTCGTGCGCCGATATGGCCCGATGGTTTTCGGCGTTTGCAAGCGGGTGGTCGGGCAATCGAGCGATGCCTACGATGCCTTTCAGGCGGTGTTTCTGGTGCTGTCGCGGAAGGCGGGAGGCATTTCGCGCCCGGAGTTACTCGGCCACTGGCTGTACCGCGTCGCGTATCGCATCGGCTTGAAAGCGCGGCGGGTCGTGGCGCGGCGACGGAGGCGCGAGATTCCCATGGCGAACGTGCCCGAGCCGAGCGAACGACCCCACGAAGCGTACCCCGAACTCGCGGGAATTCTCGACGACGAACTCGCGCGGCTGGCGGAGTGGTATCGGCTGCCGATCGTGCTCTGCGACTTGCAAGGATTGTCGCGCACCGAAGCGGCGATACGCCTCGGCATTCCCGAAGGCACGCTGTCCAGCCGCCTGGCCAACGGGCGTAAAAAACTCGCCGAACGGTTGACCGCACGCGGTATCACGCTTGCCATCCTCACGTCGTTCCTGTCGGAACAGGTACGGGCGCGAGTGCCCGAGGAATTACTTGCGGCCACGATTCAAACGGCACTCGATGCCGCCATCGGCGGGACGGTCACCGCGACGATTGCCCACCTCGCTTACCAAGGAGTGTTCACGATGCGAATGTTGTTTCTGATTGCAGCCACGGCATCACTGGCGACCGTCGGTGTAGCGCTGACCAGCGCACCCGCCGAAGAGAAAAAGGCTCCGCTCGTAGCAAAAGTCGAAGCCAAAAAAGACGAGCCAAAGGCGAACGAACCCACGACGCACCTCGAGTACGGCAAGCCACGAATGCTGTCGTTCCACGACCTCGACGGCGAGCCGCAGAAGCTGCTTTGGGGTGCCGACGTGGAGAGACCGTACCTGTTCGTCGAAGAGGCCGAACCGAACAAGGCGGGCCAAGTCACAAATGCAATTCGTATCTATCGCCAGCGCGATCCCGATCTGGTGACGCGATTCGAGTTACCGAAAGGCCATCGCTTGATGGATGTTTTCCCGAAGGATGCCGCGTTTGTATCCGCGCGAATCGAAAGTGGTGGCATCAACTCGGTTCGCGAACTGAGGTACTTTGAATCGAACACGAAACTGGAAACGACGAGCAATGGTCGTGGACCGATTCTGAGAAAAACTGGGTTTGAACGTGTAGAGAGCACGTTTGAACATCGCCAGAACTGGCTCAATCCGGAGGTTCCGGGTTTTGTCAGCACAGTTCCTCTCGATGAAGACGCAGGCGAGGATTTCAAACTGACACCCGACGGCAAAGGGATTTGGTACAGCTTCCGCGAAACGAACGAGGAGGGCAGTTATGTCCACATGGGGTTGCGGATGTTGAATCCGATTACGGGCGAGGTACTCAAGAAGCTGCCGAGTATCGATGCCAACCAGTATTCGTACCGATTGGACAAGTCCTGCCGTTTTGCAACGACGATTGAGCACGCGCGTAAGAGTCCCATCCCCGCTCTCGCGGTCACCAACTGGGATCTTGAGAAAGGTGCGATTGTGTGGACCGCGAACGCACCGAATGAAATGCACCCCACCAGTATCGCTGTCTCGACCGATGGTCGCTTTACCGCCGTGGCGTATGAGATGAACGAATCCGAGTCGTACAAAGCGTCGCGGAATAACCGCGGGCGCGGCGGCATTCGGAGCGAGGAAACGGACTTGTCATCGCTCACACCCAAACAGTTGCAAGACCTCAAAGCCAAATTCCGGGCGACAACGGTTCATCTACTGGACGCAACAACGGGTAAGTTAATCCGAGAATTCTCATTCAAGGAAGAAGATCTGGAGCTGAAAATCGAACTGTCACCCGATGGCGAACTGCTGCTCGTAAAGTCGACCACTTACAGTTACAAATCGTCGAGATGGTCAAAATTTGTAAAAGTCTACGAAACTCGCAATCGGGCGCTCGTCCACCGTTGGAACGGCGACGGTCTGTGTTCGTTTCAACCGAATAAACACCAAGGCTACACGGTCTTAGCGATTGCAGACACGATCTATGGATCGAGATCGGCGACTACGCCACGAAAGGACAGCGGTCGCCTCGGCTTCTGGCAATTCCCCTACAGTGAAGCCGTAGACGAGAAGTGAGTGACGCCCACTTGCTCCGTGCCGTTCCGCGGTTGCGGTCGTAACACATCTCGGTGAGGAACACCCATGATCGATGTTGCGATGGCTCTTGAGATTGTCGTTCGCCATGCGGCGGCGCGGAAGCCTGAGTTCACGACGCTGACGGCGGCGGCGCTCGGGCAGGTGCTCGCCGCCGACGTGCGTTCGGATATCGACTCGCCGCCGTTCGCGAAGGCGATGATGGACGGCTACGCGATTCGCGCCGTCGATGCCGCATCGCCCGTGGAACTGATCGTGATCGAGGAAGTGCCTGCGGGTACGGTGCCGACGAAGTGCGTTGCGTCGGGCGAAGCGGTACGGATCTTCACCGGCGCGCCGATGCCCGATGGCGCGGATGCCGTCGTGATGGTGGAGAAGACGCAGTCGCCGTCGCCGGATCGCGTGAGGATCGACGATGCGTTCGTGAAGCCCGGCCAGCACGTGTTGCCGCGCGGGACCGAGATGCGTGCGGGCGATGTCGTGTTGCCGCGCGGCACCGTGCTGACACCCGCCGCGTTCGGCGTACTCGCCAGCGTCGGCATGATGGAATTTTCGACGATCCCGACGCCGCACGTCGACATCCTTGCGACCGGCGACGAGCTCGTCGAACCGACGCGAACCCCCGGCCCCGGCCAGATTCGCAATTCAAACGGGCCGATGCTTTTCGCGCAGGCACGGCGAGCGGGTGCGATCCCGCGCTACCTTGGGATCGCCCGCGATACCGAAGCGTCGTTGCGGTTGAAGATCGAAGAAGGTTTAACGTCCGACGTGCTGATTCTGGCGGGGGGCGTGTCGGCGGGGAAGCTCGATCTCGTGCCGAAAGTGTTGGCGGACTTGGGCGTAAAAATCCTGTTCCACCAAGTGAAAATGAAGCCGGGGAAGCCGCTGTTATTCGGCACGAAGGGCGATACGCTGGTGTTCGGGTTGCCGGGCAATCCGGTGAGTTCGTACGTCGGGTTCGAGTTGTTCGTGCGGCCCGCGCTCCGGTTATTGGCAGGCCACACCGATGGCGAAATGCGCACGCGGACGTTGCCACTGGCGGCGGCGTTCGTGGCGGACAACAACCGCCCGACTTACCACCCGGCGAAGCGCGAAGCCGGTGCGGTGCGGGCGTTGCCGTGGTTCGGTTCGCCGGACCTGCGCGGCATTATTACGGCCGATGCGTTCATCGTGTTGCCACCCGGTTCCGTAAACTATCCTGCGGGCCAACCCGTCGAAGTGATCCTAGTTTCGTGACCCTGGAGAGGACTCCCTTTGCCACCGCGCGTTTTCGCACCTGCGATTCTCTCTGGGTTGTTACTCTGGACGGCGTTCTACCCGCTCAACCTCGGCTTCATGGCCTACTTCGCGATGGTGCCGTGGCTCACGCTCGTTCGCGCCCCCGGCGTGTCCGCACGTCGCCGGTACTTTGCCGCGTATGTCGGCGGGCTGGCGTTTTTCCTACCCGCGTTGCAGTGGATTCGCGTCGCGCACCCGGCGATGTACGCTTCGTGGTTCGGCTTGTCGATCTTCTACTCGGGAATCTTCCCGCTGGCGCTCGGAATGTTACGTCGTCTGGATCGCCTCGGGATGCCGCCACTCGCGCTGACGCTGCCGATCGTCTGGGTCGGCTTGGAATACGTCCGTGCGCACTTCCCGACCGGCTTTCCGTTCCTGAAATCGATCGGCTCGCATCAGTACGTCGGCTTTGGCTGGTACTTCCTCGGTCACACGCAGCACGATTATCTCACGCTCATTCAAATAGCCGACCTCGGTGGCGTTTACCTCATTTCGTTCCTCGTTGCGGCATCGAACGGCGCGCTCGCCGAGTGGCTGATGCGCAACAAGAACGTGCGACGGTTGTTGAAATGGCCTGCCGAATATCGCATCGGTTTCTTCCGCGAAATGTGGACGACCGCCGGTGTGACGATGCTAATTATGATCTCGTACGCCTATGGCATCACGCAGATGCAACACCCGGATTTCCTGCTCGGGCCGCGCGTCTCGGCGATCCAGGCGGACATCCCACAAGACGTGAAAATGGGTCAGGGGAAATCGGTGTTGCGCGAGTACAACGAGCTGTGCGAGCAGGTCGCGTTGCGGGCCGATCTCGTCGTATGGCCGGAAACGTGCTTCCCGCCCGGCTGGACGGTCGTCACACGCGGCGTGCCGAAAACCAACTTGCCGAAGGACATCGTCGACGGGCTGAAGGACAATGCCGCCGTCGAAAAATTCGCAGCCACACGCTGGAAGACGAACGTCTTGCTCGGGACGAGCCTCGTCGAATGGGACGGCGAGAAAAGCTGGCAGTACAACTCGGCGATCCTCGCGAAATCCGATGGTAGCATCGATGGCCGCTACGACAAAATGCACCTCGTACCGTTCGGCGAATACGTGCCGTTCCGCCAGACGTTTCCGTGGCTGCGGCACTTCACGCCGTACGATCACGACTATTCGTGCAAGCCCGGTGAAACCGCCACCCGCTTCGACATGATGGTCGGCGAAAAGCCATACACTTTCGGCTGCCTGATCTGTTACGAAGACAGCGACCCGTACCTGGCGCGACAATTTAACTTGCCCAAGGGCGATCAGAAACCGGTCGATTTCCTCGTGAATATCTCGAACGACGGTTGGTTTCGCGGGACCGAACAACACGAGCAACACTTGGCAATCTGCAAATTCCGCGCGATCGAAGCGCGTCGCACCGTCGTGCGTGCGGTCAACATGGGCATCTCGGCGATCATCGATTCCGAAGGGCGACTCCAGGCAATTCCCGGCGACACCGTACGCGAATCGAAGCGAATCCGCGGCACCGTCACCGACAAAATCCGCCTCGACACCCGCGAAAGTTTCTACGCCAAAAACGGCGACTGGCTCCCCGCCCTGTGTTGGACGAGCATCACCCTCGGCCTGATCGTCGCGTGGCGACGTAAACGGTAGGACGGCAATGCGATTTGACTTACGCCGGTTCGATGCCTTCAAACAGTTCCGACACGTTTGCGGTGAAGCCGGGCAGTACGTCTTCGCCGGTCAGTGTGTCGGCGATGCGGTAGAGCTTGGCGGTACCATCGGGCTTGTAAGCCCAGACGTTTTTGGTGAGCGGGTAAACGAACCAAATGAGCCGTACGCCGGCACGCAGATACTCGTCGAGTTTGGTTTCGAGCGCCTCGGCTTCATCGTTCGGTGAAACGACTTCCAAGGCAAGATCGGGGGCAAACGGAACGTTCCCGCGCGGTACCCGTCGATCTGGCAATCGCTTCCAGTCGATGAACGACACATCGGGTTTGCGAATGTGCTTCGGACGATCCGGGAACAACCGAAATCCGACTTCGGGGGAGCCAATCACGCCGACTCGATGCCTGCGAACGAATACCGTCAGCAGGCTGCTCACGTTTGTCGTCACCACGCCAGATTCGGCACCCATACCTGGTTTCTCCACCCAGTCGCCATCGATGAGTTCAAAGCCGCGCCGATCTTCCTCAACGGGAGTAAGAATCGGCTCGAAGTCCACTTCAAATACTTCTGGTTCCAATAGTTCCGCAGTCGCATTCATGTTGCACCTCGGCTAGTTCGGTCAGTTGAATTGTACCAGACATAACACGAGACATCGCCTGATCATCGGCCCTCTTATATCGCACAGAAACGATTTGGCTCTTCGGTTGGTACCCGTATAAATCCCTCACCTCTCACATTCTTACACTTGCTACGGCTTTTCCTATGCTCCGTTCCCTTACGTGGCTCGCGCTGTTCGCCACTGGTTCCGTGGCTTCGGCGGCGGGGATTCGCTTCGAGGTGACGATCGATCCCAAACTCGTCGGCGATACTTCTGGTCGCGTCATCGTCGGTTTCGCGCCGAAAGGGCAACCGCCTGCGTATACATCGTCCGATCCGTTCACCCTGCCAATTCTTGGCGTCGACATACCGAAGTTCACATCGGAAACGACGGTCATCGTCGATGCCACCGCGATGACGTTCCCGCTGAATTCGATGGCTGCACTGAAAAAAGGCGAGTACAGCGTGCAGGCGCTATTCGTCACGAATCGCGACCTCAGCATCCCGACGGCTCCGGGCAATTGCTACAGCGAACTGACAACGATCGCGCTCGATCCCGCGGTCGATTCGACGACGAAACTGAAGTTGACCAAGACATTTGTAGAGCTGTCACCAAAAGACACGGCCACGCAGAAGTTCCTTCAATTCCCGTCGAAATTGCTTTCGGAGTTTCACAAGCGACCGATGGTCTATCGCGTTGCGGTGGTGTTGCCCGCGAACTTCGAGAAAGAACCTGAAAAAAAGTACCCGCTGATCGTGCGCGTGGGCGGCTTCGGCACGCGGTATTCGTCCAGCCGAGGAATTCGCCCCGACGGTCGCTTCGTGCAAATTCTGCTCGATGGGGCCGGGCCGTACGGCGATCCGTACCAGGTGAACTCCGCGAACAACGGGCCGTACGGCGATGCGCTCACGCAAGAGGTGATCCCGCACATCGAGAAAACCTATCGCTGCATCGGCACGCCGAAAACGCGATTCGTAACGGGCGGCTCGACCGGTGGCTGGGTCTCGCTGGCACTCCAAGTTTTCTACCCCGAATACTTCAACGGCTGTTGGTCGCTGTTTCCGGATGGCGTCGATTTCCGCGCGTTCGAGTTAATCGACATCTACGCCGATACCAACGCCTACGTGAATCGCTACGGATTCGAGCGGCCCGCAAAACGTACGATCGACGGCGACACGATCTACTCCGTGCGGCACGAATGCCAACTGGAACGCGCCCTCGGTCGGGGCGGGCGCTGGGAACTCAGCGGCCTCGATTGGGGCAGTTGGAACGCGACGTACGGCCCACGCGGCGACGACGGATTACCAAAACCGCTCTGGGACGGTGCGACGGGCCAGATCGACAAATCGGTACTCGCGCACTGGCAGAAATACGACTTGCGGAAGGTACTCGAAACCGACTGGAAGACGCTCGGGCCGAAACTGGCGGGCGGCAAAGTCCACGTCTGGGTCGGCGACGCGGACGATTACTTTCTGAACAACGGCGTCCATCGGCTCAAGGCCGCGACGGCGAAATTCGCGAACCCCGCGTTCGACGGTACGATCGAAATCGAGATGCGAAAGGGTCACGGCGGCGGTTGGGCCGGCAAAACGATCCTCGATGAAATGGCCGAACGGGCGAAATAGAATGCGGCTCGATCTCAGCGTGAGAATGTCGCTGTCACACACGGTTCAGGATTTCACTTGTCCCAGCCTACTCTTGCGATTGTTGGCGGCGGTTTGGCGGGGCTGTCGGCGGCAGTAACGCTGGCGGAGCGGGGGTTCGCGGTCACCGTCATCGAGTCGCGGCCGAGACTCGGCGGGCGGGCGTCGTCGTTCTCCGATCCGGTCACTGGGCAACTCATCGATGCGTGCCAGCACGTCAGTATGGGTTGCTGCACGAACCTCATGCACTTCTGCAAAACAGTCGGCGTCGATCGCTTCTTGAAAGATCAACCGCGGCTCTGGTTCATGACGCCCGATGGCCGCAGCAGCGTCTTCAAGGCCGACCCGTGGCCCGCGCCGTTCCATCTCGGACGGGCACTGGCGTCGGCGCATTACCTCACCGCAACCGATAAACTCCGCATCGGCTACGGCCTCTGTCGGCTACTTTGCGAATCGCCCGATGCCGACCCGCCGCTGTTGCCGTGGCTGAAACGGCACCACCAGAACGCCCGTTGTATCGACCGCTTCTGGGGCGTCGTCCTAACGAGTGCCCTAAACGAAACCGTCGACCGCATCGGCATGAAGTATGCCCGCAAAGTCTTCCGCGATGGCTTCACCCGCCACCGCGACGGCTTCACGGTGCAAGTCCCGAGCGTGCCACTTGCACGATTGTACGGCGACGAGTTGCGTGCCTACCTTGCCGCCCGAGGTGTGACGATTCTCGAAAATACGAGCGTAAAAGCGCTTGACACCGCAGTGTCGCCGATTGCTATGACGTTCCGCGATGGTCGCACGCAGACCGCCGACAATGTGATACTCGCGGTGCCATTCGACCGCGTTCGCGACTTGTTGCCACCGGAATTGGCCGATCGACCGCCGTTCGCCAATATCGCCAAACTGCAACCGTCGCCGATCACCAGCGTTCACCTCTGGTTCGACCGCCCGTTACTGGATCGCCCGCACGTCGTACTCGTCGATTGCCTCGGCCAATGGATCTTCAACCGCGGCGAAATGAACCCCGGCGAACATTACGTGCAAGTCGTAGTGAGTGCCGCACGCCCGTTGCGCGGGCAAGGGCGCGAGGAAATTCAGCGGCAGATCGTGCTGGAATTGCAGCGATTGTTCCCCGGATCGGCGAAGCTGTTGCGTGCGAAGGTCGTCACCGAACAGACGGCCACGTTCAGCGCGGTGCCGGGAGTCGATGGCTTTCGTCCCGATCAAACAACCCCCGTGGCGAACCTATTCTTGGCGGGCGATTGGACGCAAACGGGCTGGCCCGCAACGATGGAAGGAGCCGTTATCAGCGGTTATCGCGCCGCAGAGGCCGTGTTGCGGCAGTACGACCGCCCCGAGAATCTCGTTCGACCGGTGCTCGGCGACGCAGTGTGAGGCCGTTGCGGAATACAATCACCTGCACGCACCGATTCGCGTGCGCATTGGGGAAAGGGAGTTGTCCATGTCGCAGCAATCGCCTGGGGGTTTCGACGAGTGGTGGTGGGCCGAACCGACGATGAAACAGCGTCTGTTGCGCGATCCGGCAAGCGTCGTGAAGGAATATGGCCTCAATGTGCCCGACAATTTGAACCCGGAGATTCTGCACGATGTCGTGCGAATTGTCTCGCTTTTGTGGGTCGATGGCAAAATCGTGCCGCGCGAGCAGTTCCATATCGACCCGTGCGATGAAGGGTTATTGTTCGGCAAAGGCGTGTGGGAATCGACGCGGACCTTCAACAGTTTCCCGTGGCTATGGGCCGAGCACATCGATCGCCTCAAGCGTACGGCGGCCCTGCTCGAAATCGATGTGGCCCCGCAGCGGCTCCCCGACGCAAAGACCGTGAGCGACTTCGTGCGAATGCTGTGCGCCACCGATATTGTGATTCGGTTGAACGTGACTGCGGGGCGACCCGGCAAAGCCGGGATGGTCTGGATGAACGCCTGGGTGCTACCGTTTCCGAAGCCATCGTTTCGTTTGAAAAGCACGCTCAGCCCGGACTTAAAGGGGCAACCGTACCTGGCCTGGAAGACGTTTCAGTACGCCAGCCGACTGCGAACAGGGCAACTCGCCGCGAAAGGGGGAGCGTTCGATACGGCCTTGATGCTCGACCCGAATGGGACGGTTTTGGAGGCGGCACACGCCAATATCTTCTTCCGGTTTCCCGATGGTTGGGCGACGCCGGCCGCCGAAAACGAACTGCTTTTGCCCGGTACAGTCCGGCAATATTTGCTGAAAAACTCGCCGTTACCGATAAAAGAACGCACGATTGCGCGGACGGAACTCGCAAACGCAACCGAGGTGTTCGTCACTAACAGCAACGTCGGCATCATCCCCGTTTCGCAGATCGACGATCTGAGTTACCCGACCGGCCCCGAAACGAAAACGCTCGTCGACTGGGTCCACCCGAAGTAGCACGACCCACCTTGGAAGAGTCGACAACTCTTCCAAGGTGCATTCTTCGTCACCGATCGATTTCGCCCATGACGACGTCGAAGCTACCGAGGATCGCGGGGATGTCGCCGACGAGGCAACCGCGGCAGAGTTCTTCGACGACGCTGAGGTTCGAGAAGCAACCCGAACGGGCACGGACCCGTAATGGCACCGCTTCCTTGCTCGGCCGGCCGACGATGTAAAAGCCCATCTGCCCACGCGGGCACTCGGTTTCCAGGTAACATTCCCCCGGCGTCAGCGCGCGTGGCGGTTCGATCCGGTGCGAACCCGTTGCCTGTGGGTACTTCTCCATCGCCTGTTCGCAGATGCGAATACTTTCGACGACTTCCAACATTCGCACGTAGAAACGGTGCCAACAATCGCCGATAATCGCGCCTGGAGGTGCGCGGTCGAACGGCGGCACGGGCACGTCGAACGTGTAGTTTTCGTAACCGGAATACGGCTCGGTTTTGCGTAAATCCCAAAGCGGATCGCCTTTCGTTCGGTCGAGCGAAGCCCGCAGCACGGGGCCGCTGCAACCGTAGTTGATCGCCATGTCGCGGCCGAGCACGCCAACGCCCGCCGTGCGTTTCGCGAAGATGTGATTGTCGGTCAGCATCGCGTGATATTCGGGGATACGCGGCTTGAAGTATTCGAGGAACTTGCGGCAGCGTTCGAGCCAGCCATCGGGCAGATCGTCGTGGGCACCGCCGACCGTGAGGTAACTGTAAGTGAGCCGCGCGCCACATGCATCTTCAAACAAATCGAGTATATGTTCGCGTTCGCGAAACGCATACAGAAACGGGCTGAAACTGCCGAGGTCTAAGCCGTACGCGCCCATACCGACGAGGTGCGACGCGATGCGGTTCAACTCGCATATCAATACGCGCAACACTTGTGCTTTTTCGGGTATGGCCATCCCGCATAGTTTTTCGACTGTCAACGAGTAGCCGAGATTCATGTTCATCGCGGCGAGGTAATCCATTCGATCCGTGTAAGGGATAAATTGCAGTACCGTTACATTTTCGCCAATTTTCTCCGCGCAGCGATGCAAATAGCCGAGGTGCGGAACGACATCGCGAACGACTTCGCCATCGGTGCGAATGACCAACCGCAACACTCCGTGCGTACTCGGATGTTGCGGCCCCATATTGATGAGCATCTCATCGGTACGAACGTCGAATTCGATCGTTTCCGTCGGCATGGATGAACCTTGTAGATTACGGATGGATACCGACGCGCGTACGAATCGAGGAGAGTAAGTCGCCGATGTACTGCAATCGCTGAGACGTGTGGATTCGAAGTTGGCGAAAAACTTTGTCGCTCGTCTCCTATCGCACGGCCGGTTTGGGGAAGGTCAGCTTGACCCGATCCTTCACGGTATTCGGCGTCTCATCGGGTGGTTGTTCGTACGGCAACGACTTCAAAAACGAAACGAGATCGTCGAGTTCGGTCGGCTTCAGGTGGCTGGTTTTGCCGTGCTTGTCGGTCTTGTTGTGGGTCGTCAGCACGTCGTGCAACGTCTTGGCGCGGCCATCGTGGAGGTACGGCCCGAGGCGGTAAACGCCCAACAGCGTAGGCGTGTCGAACTTCGGGCCGATCTTTTCGCGGGGGCCGTCGCCGGTGCCGATGTCGTGCAGTTGGAACGGCTTCGCGGTCGTGCTATCGCTGAAGTACGGCCCGCTGTGGCAGGTGGCGCATTGCGTGGCCGAACTCGCGAAGATCGCTTTGCCGCGTTCGGCTTCGGTACTTAATTTTCCTTCGCTCGCCGCGTGGGGCGATAACCGGAACGGGAACGAATTCGTGTAAATTGCCAGCGAATCGAGGTCTTTCGACATTCCGCGCGTCGTCTGTTCGAGTTCGGCGAACTCGGTGAAGCTCGTTCGCGATTTCATTTGACCCTCGGCGAGGCCGCGACCTTGCATCAACTTTCCGCGTACGGTGTACTCGAAATCTTGCACCTCATCGCGGTCGGCGGACCAGTGTAGCGGGTGCGTGTGCGCGAGGCCGAACAGGTGCGTGGTACGGCGGTCGCCTTCGGGGTTCTGCCAGATGCGACCGTCGCTCATGCCGTCCGGGTGGCACGACGAACACGACACCCAACCGGTGCGGCCCATCGGAGCGCGGGCCGTCTGAAACAGTTCCTTGCCGCGTCGCCATTCGGCGGTGTGCGCCGGTTCGCACACGGTCACGCTGCCGAGTTTCCGCATGTTCGCATCGTGGATTGTCACCGCATAATCGAGCGTGTTGTAGACGTAGACTTCCTTGCCGTCGGGCCGCACGGCGATGGCACGCGGGTGCTTGCCGAGCCGCACGATCCCCGCCGATTCGATCTCGCGGTAGTCGTCGTCGAACACGCGCGACACGTTCATGTCGTTCGTACCGGCGTAGATCGTGTAGAGAGTTTTGCCGTCGGGGCTGAACGCCGATTCCCACGGGTTCGCGGTCACGTAGACGCCGTTGTACGTGTCGAGTGCGAGCGAGCGGCGACGCTTTTCGCCATCGGGTTTCGTCCACAAATCGCAGAACGAAATTTGCGGGAAGATCGAACCGCGCGCGTCGAAATGCGTCACGCGGCTACGGATGTGCGACAGGTACGCCTTCGGACGCTTCGGGTGCAACACGACGTGCCGGGCGAGGTTATCCGATTCGTAACCGCCCCACGAATCGCTCACTTTCCCGCTCGCAATATCGACCGCGATCAGCTTCGAGGTGAAGAACTCGGTCACGTACAGCTTCGCTTCGTCGTGGGAAATCGCGATGCCGCGGCAGTTGTCACCAACCTTGAACGTCCGCAACACCCGTTTCGCCGCCACGTCGATTTCGCTGACAGTGCCGGGATAATCGTGCGTCACGAAGGCACGTTTGCCGTCTTTCGTGGTGACGATGCCATACGGTTCATCGGCCACGGGCAAGATGTGCGTAATCGCTTTCGTGTCGGCATCGAGGAACAGCACGCGGTCGTCGCCGTAGACCGTGACGAGGCCCACGCCACCCGCCCACGCCGCCGCTTCGGGGTGATCGCCCGCGGGCAGTTCGCATACTTTTGTGCGAGTTGCGGTATCCACAACCGTCACCGTTCCCGTGTCGGTGTTAGCAACGAGCAACCGCGAACCATCGGCGGAGACATCTAAAAGTGAACTCGCGGAACCGGCGAATGCAGGCAGTGCGACCACCACGAACAACAGAAGCGAAGCGAACGAACGCATAATCGATAATCCTCGGGGATAAACTCAATTGCGGTTTCCGACCCTGAAGGCAACGCCGTGAAGGATTTCACAATTCTATTTCCATTTCCGTGTACTCCGTGTTTTCCGTGGTTATTCAAGTCTTTTCTGCTCTTCGGCTTTCAGAATTGAAGAGAACCACGGAATTCACTGAAAACACGGAAACGGAACGTCACGTCTACTTCTTCGGCACGGTCCACATATGGAGCGTGTACTCTTCCAGGTCTTCGCCGGTCACCGCAATCGTTTTCTCGGGCTTCCATTCGCCGAGCGTGAAGCGGTGCGAGACGACGCGGGTGCCGGGCTTGAGCGTCTTCTTCAGCACCGGTTCGAGCAGCTTGCCGAGTTCGTCGCTCATGTACAACATGACCACGGTTGCGTCGGAGAGATCTTTGATATCGAGTACATCCCCGAGGCGGATTTCGACCTTATCGTCGACCTTCGCTTTCTTGGCATTCTCTTTGGAATCCTTGACGCGCTCGGGGTCGAGATCGACGCCGACGCCCTTCTTCGCACCGCCCGATTTGACCGCCGCAATCACGATCCGACCGTCGCCGCAACCGAGATCGTAAACGACATCGTCCTTGCCAACGTTGCCGAGTTTCAGCATCGCGAGCACGATGTCGTCCGGCGTCGGCACGAAGCGAATCACCGCTTTATCGCTCGGGTCTTGCTTCGTCAGGTCGACCGTCAGCGATACGCCACCGTTAAACTGCACGGTCTTTTTTCGCGTGATCGTCGTGTAGTTGTTCGGTGCGAACTTCACCGTGAAATCGTACTCGTACAGTTTGCCGACTTCGACCATCGGCAGATCGAATTCTCGCGATTTGCCCGTCGTTTTCATGACTTGCGCTATGATGGTCAACTCGGCTTCGTCGCTCGGCACGATCACGGTCAGCGTCGGTTTGACGACTTTTTTCTCTTGTGCCGTCGCACTCGTGGCCACGAAAGATAGTAGCCCGATCAATAGGGCGAAACCAACGATTCGTACTCGCATGAGCATCGGCTCCCGCATGAAGGAAATTCCCGTTTCGGTCGTGCCTCTAATTCTACACGAAACCGAACGGATTTTCCTTCCAACACGGATCGCACTCACGCAACGTGGCCAGAAATGTGACTTCGCCACGTCTGGGAGCGAAGTGTCTTCAGCAATTTCCTCTGCTCATCTCTCGATCTGGCAGTTCGGCAAGGCGTCCTGAAGTTCCTTCAGTCCCGCGTCCGTCACCTTCGTACTGCGCAAATTGAGCTTGGTGAGGTTCATGAGCGGGGCGAGTTCCTTCAGCCCCGCGTCCGTAACCAGAGTGAAGCCCAAATCGAGCGTGGTGAGATTCTTGAGAGGGGCAAGTTCCTTCAGCCCCGCATCCGTCACTTTCGTGTAGCTCAAATCGAGCGTGGTGAGATTCTTGAGGGAGGCGATTTCCTTCAGTCCCGCGTCCGTAACCAGCGTTTCTAGCAAATAGAGATCGGTTAGATTCGTAAAGTAGGCGAGTTCCTTCATGCCCACGTCCGTTACTTTCCTGCCGCTCAAACCGAGTGTAATGAGTTTTTTGTGGGGGGCGAGATCCTTAAGCCCCGCGTCCGTCACCTGCGTGCGCATCAAAAGGAGTATAGTAAGGTTTTTGAGCGGTGCGAGTTCCTTCAGCCCCGCATCCGTCACCTGCGTATTGCTCAAATTGACTGACATGAGGTTCTTAAGGCCGACGAGTTCCTTCAGCATTGCATCGGTCACCTTCGTCTTGGATAGGACCACCATAACGACCGGTTTGCCGGGTACCTCTGCCTCCGTGGCTCGCATGACCGTCCCGCCCAGTGCCTCCACGAATGCGATGGCCTTTGCCTCATCGACCGGGATCGATGGCGGCTGCTTGGAAGCGCACGAACACAGACACAGCCCCGACACTGCCATTGCGAACATCGTGATCCTGAACATCGCTTCTCCTGTTGCAAACGGGTAAATGGGGAACGCACCCGATAATAACCGAAGGCGAACACCCGTGTGGAATATAACATCACTTTACCCGCATACACTGGAAGCTGCCGTGGAACCGAACGCACTCGTGCCGTCGCTGCTCGCGCACTCGAATTATTTGCTGTCGCTTTGGGTGGTGCATTTGATCGCATCGTTCGCGCTCATCCTGATCATCGCGGCGCGGCCGACACTCCGGGCGGATGCACTGGCGATGCGGTTCGTGCTGCTTGCCTACATTGGGTTCGCGATCACACACCTGATGTGTATGCAATGGGTGCTGAAACAATGGGGCGTGCTCGCGGAGTTGTTGCGCGACCGTCTGACACCCGATCAACTGCTAAAAATGACCGGCTCCGGCCTGACCGAAGCGCCCGATTTCATCTGGGTCGTGCCATTCCACTTGCTCGCGGATGCTTTCGTGATCACCGCGATCCGCAAGTTGTCCAAGAACGCGGTCTAAAACCGTAGTCGCATACCCTTCAGGCGTGCGGCGGTTTCGGCCATCAGTGCGTCTTCTTCGGCTTCATCTTTGGCGATGTACGTCACCGAAAATCGCAGGAACGCGCCCGCGTCGTCCCACGGTACGCAACAAACGCTCTGTTCGTGAATCAGATACTGGCTCGCTTCTTCGGCATTCGCGAAACTGCGTTCGCCTGCTCCTTTAGGCGATGCCGTGTAGAGGAAATACGTGCCGCCGGGCATCTCGCACTGGAAGCCCGTCGCTTGCAGCGCGGCAACCAACTTGCGGAGGCGACGCTCGTACTTCACCTGGATGGCGATGGGGATGTTCGGGTTTCGCAGCGCGGCGGCGGCGGCGTGTTGCGTGGCCATGAACTGCCCGCTGTCGCTGTTATCTTTCACGTCGGCGTAGGCTTGCACGATCTTCGCATGACCGGCCACGAAGCCCATCCGCCAGCCGATCATGTTGAAACCCTTGCTCATCGAATGGACTTCGACGCCAACCTCTTTCGCACCATCGACTTGCAAGAAGCTGAGCGGTTCGCCCCGATAGCTGAGCAAAATGTGCGCGGCATCTTGCACGACGACAACTTGATTCTTCTGCGCAAAATCGACGACGCGGCGATAGAAATCGCGTGTGGCCACTGCCCCCGTCGGGCTGTTCGGGTAGTTGATGACGAGCAACTTCGCGCGTTTTTTGATGTCGTCCGGGATGCCGTCGAGGTCCGGGAAGAAGCCGTTTTCCTTCTTGAGCAGCAGACGATGCACTTCGCCGCCGAGGTAGCGCGTCCAGGTGCCGGCCACGGGGTAACCGGGTGCGGTCATCAGCGTGACATCGCCGGGGTTGATGAAGCACGCCGGCAGCATCGCGTAGGCGGGCTTCGAGCCGATGCAGTGACAGACCTCTGTCACGGGGTCGAGCGTCACGCCGAACCGCTGCTGCATGAACGCGGCAGCGGCTTCCTTGTAATTGGCGATGCCGTTGTCGGCGTAGCCGCGATTCTCGACCTTATCGACTTCGGATTTCATCGAAGTGCGGACGCTGGCATCGGCCATGTCGTCGTTTTCGCCGATGCCGAAGTCGAGCAACTGCCGCTCCGGGTGTTCGGCCATCGCCTGCCGTTTCGCGCGTTTGATCTTCTCGAATTTGTAAATCTCGTTCGATTTGCCGTAGTTCGCCCCACCGATGCGGTCGGCGAATAAATTTTGAAACCAAGGGTCGGCGGCCACGCTGTTGCTCCGGTGTTGAGGAGAGATCGTCGTCGTATTGTTGTAGCAGCCGAGGTGAGTGTGGGATAGAATTTGAGGAACAGTAGTTAAGAGTTGCGAGTGAATAGTTGTTCGATCCGGAGACCATTTCCCATGAGCATTCTGGTTCAACCGCCGCCGGTGCGTTTGGGTGCGACCGCGTTCTACGAAGAGTACGGCCAGCAGCGTTACGAACTCGTCCGAGGTCTACCCGTGGAGGTTGCGATGCCCGGTGCAAGACACGGCAAAATCTGTTATCGCTTCGCGATGTCGCTCGGTGGCTTCGTCGATGCCAATCAACTCGGGCACATCTTGCTAAACGACACGTTTGTCGTGTTGCGTCGCGATCCGGATACGGTTCGTGGGCCGGATGTCTGCTTCGTCAGTTACGCGCGATTACCGCACGGTCCCGTGCCCGATGGGCCGTTGGAAGTGATTCCCGAACTCGTGGTTGAAGTGCGTTCGCCATCGGATCGCTGGACGCAAGTCATACAAAAAGCCACCGAGTATCTGCAAGCGGGCGTCTCCATCGCGATCGTCATCGACCCGAGTACCGAGTCGGTCACCGTCTATCGCCCCGATGCCCGACAAGCAATTTTCGAGCGAGATCAATCGCTCGTCCTCGAAGACTTACTGCCAGGCTTCACGCTACGGGTCGCGGAACTTTTCGTGTAGTGGTTGAACTATCCACTCGCAACTCATCACTCATAACTATTTACGCCACCGCGCAGACGACTGAGTAGCCGCGGTTCTCGATGACGTCGCATTCGCCGAACGACTCGAATATCAGTGGCACGACGGCCGTTGGCATCTTGGTGACGATGTAAAAGCGGCCGCCGGTCTTCAGCAAATCGCGCGAGCCTTGCACGAACAACCGCGCGACCATCGAGTCGCCGTAGTATGGCGGGTTGGCGAGCACGACATCGAACGTGCTCATGCCCAGCCCTTCGAGTTTCGCCGACTCGACGATGGTGTAGTCGGTCAGGCCGTTCGCTTTCGCGTTGATGTCGCTGAGCTGAGTGGCGCGTAAATTACTGTCGATGAAGGTGACTTTGCCCTTCGGACCGGCCTTCGACGCAGCGAGGCAACCGACGGCCCCGGCCCCGCTGCCGAGGTCGAGGATGTGGTCGCCGGCGCGAATATCGGCGACTTCCAGGAGCGCCCGCGAGCCACTATCCATTCGCCCGTAGCTGAAAATGCCGGGCCGCGTCAGGAAGTTCATCGAGGGACCGCCGTCGCCGTGTTTCGCGTGGAAATTCACTTCGTGACGGCGGCGCGGGCGGTCGTCGGCCACCTTCGTGCTGAAGAACGCGATGCCGTGTTCGGTCGAAGGCGTCTGCCCGCATTTGCCGAACATCTTCTTGTGGAGCTTCGCGAACTGCGTGTCTTTCTCGTATTCGGACAGCGTCAGAAACAGCCCGCCCGGTTGCAAAATGTGATAGCCTTGCTCGAGCATATCGAGCTTCAACTCGCGGTCGGCATATGCACCCGCGGGCAGGATGACCGTCTGAAACTTCTGCGGTAAATCCCACAAGTCCGGGGCCAAAACGACTTCGGCAACGACCTCGCGCTCGATGAGTTCTTCCTTCAGCCGTTCGGCGGGGAAGTGATCCATCTGGAAGCAGGTGATGTCCATTCCAGGCAGCGCCGCGACGAGGTGCGAGATCGGCCGCGGGGCACCGAGGGCGATGCAAACGGGCGACTTCACCCGCTCGGCAACGGTGGCAAATAACTCGGTCAGATAGCGCATAGTACACTCGGAAAAGAACGAGCCACGGGAGACACCCGTGGCTCAAAGGTCGATTGTATCGTTCGTTCGCAATCAGTCGTCGTCTTCATCGTCTTCATCGTCGTCTTCGATTTCCTCGTCGTCGGTCGCACCTTCGACTTCCGCGAAGCCCGCAATCACCTTCGGGTTACGCAACATCGCGATGGCGAAGATGCCGACCAACAGCGGCAAGATGCCGAGGACCGCACCGGTGAGCGCCCACGTGTACGATTCGAGGTTCTGCATTCGGCTCGCCCCGAGGCAGATCAACCCACCCCAGACGATCAGCAACACGCCGAGCAGAATCCAGACCGCTTGTTCGGTGATTTCGTCTTCGCTCGGCGACACTTCCGTGAAGACTAACGGCCAGATCGCCCACAGAGTGAGTACGATGCCGATCAGGATCGTGAACCCGCCCTCGGCGACGAGCAAGTTCGACGGCATGACGAGTAGCGACATCGCCGGGCCGCGGTCACTCCGCTTGCTCTTGTCCACTTGGCCGTCGAACTTGACTTTCTTCTTCGCCTCGGCCTGTTCTACGGTGTCTTCTTCGTTGATGACTCCGTACGGGTTGATGTCGTTATCGTCGTCGACGGCGGGTTTCTTGCCCGGTGCAGGTGCGGGTTTTGGGGCTTGCACTTCCACCGGCTTCGGTACGAATGCCGTCGAGCACTGTTTGCAGCGGATCTTCTTGCCCGGTGGTGGGGCCGCGTTCGATTTCAGTTCCGCTTCGCAACCCGGGCACTTGTAAACGAACATGTAAGGATACTCCCGGCACGTAGTGTATAGATTTCGCCCATCATATCCCGCGACTACGGCTTCTGCCAGACGCTGAGTGTCGCCGATTGTCCGAGCACGCGCACGCGCAACTGGCGAGATGGCACCCAGTCGTACGGTTTCAGCGCGCTTCTCAACGCATCTTGATCGGCGACGAGTAGCACCGCACGCCCTTCGGGTTTCAGTACGCGGTTCCATTCGCGTGCCAGTCCCTTATACAACGCCGGGATCTCTTCGGGCGTCAGAATTTGTTCGCCGAACGGCGGGTTCGAGATTACGCGATCGACCGTTTCCGAAGCGAGTGGCAACGCGACGGCGTTCCAACGTGCCAGGTGCGTCGGCCCCAGTCGCTCGAGGTTTTCCCGCGTGCAATACACCGCTTGCGGGTCGATGTCGCCGCCGATCACCGTCACAATCCCCGCCTTGCGTTGGCGCGAAAGTTCAATTTGCTCGGCGAGAATCGTCCCCGCGCCGCACATCGGATCGAGCACCACCATATCCGGTGCCGCGGCCGCGAGTCGCACCATTGCGGCGGCGAGTGTCGGCCGCAACGAGGCCGCAACGTGTTCCAGTTTGTACGTCCGATGCCGCATCGTGCGATCCGACAACCGCAGCCCGCACATCGCGACTTTGCCGTCGATCTTCAGCCAAATTTCGAGCCAGGCATTCTCTTCGGCGGGCACCCAGTTCGGCGGAATCTTACCCGCTAACCCGTCGGCCATCGCATCGAGCGCATCGACGCGACGATAGCCGTGCTCGCCCTGCATCTGGCAAACGAGGTGGAACGTCGGCTTCGGTTTCGGCATCCCGCGAATCGAGTGGTGAATCTCGAACAGCTGATTCCAATCCGGTATCTTCGCCGTCCATTGCGTAATCAGTTTCAAGTCCGACGACTTGTAGGTCAGCGTATCGGACCCCCAAGCGAGCAAGTAGACATCCTCAGTCGTGCGTAGTTTCACGACGTCGGGCGTGATCTCGTTTAGGCGAAACACTGTGATCCCGCGTGCCGTCTTCTTGACCTCTGCCCCGAGATCGCGCGTCAATTCATCGGCCACCACCGGCTCGAGTCCGGGGTGCAGCATCGCATACAAAGGCGGTGGCGGTTTCGGCGGATTTTTCTTGCGAGACATAGTTGCGACCGTAGAGGCACCCTCGCTACGCAAGTCGCGCAGACGCGGTGTGAACGGGTAATATACGTTTTTCAAACGTGAAGGCTCTTCGGGCGAGTGCAGGACGCGATGCGCCACTCGCTCGGCGCTCCGGCGAACGGGACGTGAGAAACCAGAGTCGTCTACTTCCGCGTCGCGGTGGGTTTCGTGGCTGCGGTTTCGTTTGACGCGACGAGAAAGTAGCTGCCGACGGCAATGATCGCCAGCACGCCCAACACAAGGATCGCGGGCAATAGGCCGGAGGCTTTCGCGGTCGGTTTCGGTTGGTTCACGCCGAACATTGCGGCCATCTTTTTCTCGGTGGCGGCGTCGACAAGCTCGGTGTCGGACCAACTCGGCTCGCTCGGTGGCATCGCGAACACGGGATTCGGTTCCGCTGGCAGTGCAGCCCGACCGGGTAGCGTTTCCTGAAGAGCATTGGCGACCGTCGGCTGATTTGCACCCGATGGCGATTGCGAGGCACCCGATTGCGTGCCGAGTTGCACCGCCGACCCACTCGGTTGATAGCTGTTGAACAAGCGCGAGCCGCCGGTAACCGGTCCGTTGCCACCCCAGCTATTGAAGCTGACGCCGGTGCCGGGCGAGTTAATTCCGCCGTTCGATTCGGGAAAGTCTTCCGATAGCGGGACCGATGCCCCGAGCCGTGCCCACGGCGAGAGCGCATCCATCACTTCACGGGCGCTTCGGTAGCGATCTTCGATCTTCTTCGCCATCAGTTTCTGGACGACGGTCGCAAGCTCCATCGATACCTCTGCGTTCACGATGTGCAGTGGCGTGGCGTCTTTCATCGCGTGGTGAATCAGCTTCTGCGAGATTTTGCCACCGTGGAACGGCGCTTGGCCCGCAAGCAAATAGTACGCGGTGCAGCCGAGCGAGTAGAGGTCGGCGCGGGCATCGACCGTCGAGGAATTCACCGCTTGTTCGGGTGCGAGGTAGTCGGCGGTCCCGACGATCTTCGCCCCTTCGCCGCGGGTCAGGGCATCGTCGTCGAGTTCGGATCGTACGAGGCCGAGGTCCAAAATGCGAACGACACCGGTGCGATCGAGCAGCAGGTTCGCGGGCTTGATGTCGCGGTGAATCAGCGAGCGATCGTGGACGGCGGTGAGGCCGCTGGCCACCTGCCAGATGTAGTTTGCAGCGCGTTGCGGCGTAATGCGGCCACGCCGGGCGATGAGGTCGTGCAGCGTCACGCCGTCGATGTATTCCATGACGAGGTACGCCACGTCGCCGTCCATTTCGACGTCGAACGCCCGCACGAGGTTCGGGTGTTCGAGTAACGCCGCCGCCCGCGATTCCCGCAAGAATCGCTCGCGGGCAAACGCATTCCCGGATCGATCCGGTGGCAGCACTTTCAACGCCACGCGGCGCTTCATGCTCGTATGTTCGGCCAGATAGACTTGGCCCATGCCGCCCATACCGATGCGGTCGAGTAGGCGGTATTTCCCCAGCACGAAGCCACGGTAACGGCCGCGCAACAGTTGTTCCGCCTGGAACTTCGTCAGCAAACCATCGGCTTGCAAAGTCCGGACGACGAGCGCGGGTGTGTCGAGTTCTGGGTGCGAGGCCAGAACCGCATCGATCTGCGCATCGGACAACAATTGACTCTTGCGAATGATGTCGAACAGATCGGGTGTGGTGGTCGGTGCGGCCATAAAACATCCAAATTCGGCGTGAAGAAGATTGCGAAAAACTAAAGAATGCAAGTGAACGAAGAGTAGGTTTGGATTCGCGTCGGGATGCGCAATTATTCGGTATATTCCGCAAAGTTTCGCCGGGCTGCCTGAGTTTCCGACGCTGCACTGTCAGCTTCTCGCGGGCGATAAATTCTGCGAACGGGCCGCACGAAAATGCTATCGCCAGAAACGAAAAAACGCCTGTCGGAGAAATTCTCCGACAGGCGTCGTTGGTTTGCCGACCGCGATTACTTCTTCGGCGTGGCTGCGACCTTCGCAACGTACCCCGGCGACGCGTTGAACGACTTGACAACGGTCGCATCGTCCGTTTTCCACACGCGCACTTCGCCATCGTACGCACCGCCCGCGACCTGCTTGCCATCGGGGCTAATCGCCACCGCGTACACGAAGTCGGTCAGCCCTTGAAATGTCTTCACATTCGCGAGGGTTTCCATGTTCCACGAGCGAATCGACTTGTCGGCGGAGGCCGTCAGCAAGAGCGGCTCTTTCGGGTGCGCGAC
Organism: Limnoglobus sp.; assembly: GCA_043780595.1. GTDB lineage: Bacteria > Planctomycetota > Planctomycetia > Gemmatales > Gemmataceae > Limnoglobus. The sequence continues at coordinate 2,134 of JAYWCL010000094.1, read as the reverse complement.
GATCTTGAACACATCGTCGCCGTGGCCGCCGCCCGCTTTAATCTGCTTGCCCTCGCCCGTCGGCTTCCAGTTCCGCAGTTGTTTATCCGCGCCGACCGAAAAGCCGACGCTGCCATCGGCCTTCATCGCGACGCCGTAAACGATGTTCTGATGCTCGGGGAACGTCAGTACCGATTCCTTCGCTTTGAGATCCCACACCTTCGCGGTTTTGTCGCGGCCAGCCGTTAGCAGATACTTGCCGTCGGCGGACAGCGCGACGCCGAGAACCCAGTCGGCGTGGTTTTCCACCGTCTGTTCGAGCTTCGCCGCCGCCACGCCGCCGGTGAGATCCCACACCCGCACGGTGCGGTCACAACCGCCGGAAACGAGCCGTTTGCCATCGGCCGACACCGCGAGGCAGAGCACCGAATCGTCGGCATCGAGGAGTTGCTTGAGCATCGTCAGCGGGTCGTTGACGCCGTCCAGAATGGCGACGCCGTTCTGCATTTCCTTCGGCTTCGCGGCGAGGTCGAAGATGCGAACATCGCCCTCTTGGCCGGGCCGTCCACCGGCCACCGCGAGTTTGCCATCGGGCAGGAACGCCATCGCATACGCGCGTTCCGCACGGGTGCGAATCCGCTTCACCAGCTTCGCGGTGGCGATGTCCCACACCGTCAGTTCGTGGTGCCCGCCGACGACGAGTTGTTTGCCATCGGGCGTAAATGTCAGTGCGTTGACAATCGTGGGGAACGGGTATTTTTCAGCAGGGACGGGCGGTGCCCAGCGTACGCGGAGTTCCTTCACGAGGTCCGCTTTCGGGGTCAGACCGGCATCGAGCTTCGCGCCTTCCTGAATCCAGCGTGCGATGATGTCCGCCTTCGCTTTCGGCACCGCTTCGCCCTTGTCGCGCGGCGGCATCCGGCGTTCGTCCTTCGCGACCATCAGCGTGTAAAACTCGCTGTCTTCGTGCTTGCCGATGGTGATTTGTTCGCCGCCGGAGCCACCCGCCATGATCTTCTCGAATGTGGTCATGTCGTACTTGCCGGATCGCTTCTTCATGTCGTGGCAAGCGAAGCAGTTCTCTTTCAGGATCGGAGCCACATCGTTGATGAAGCTGACCGGCTTGGCCGCCGGTGGTTGCGCCGATGCCGAAGGCCCCGCCACAAATAGAAGCGCAGCCAGCGCCGCCGCAGCGAGCGCGCACAAAATGCAATAACACGGACGCTTCATGGTGGGTCTCGTTCGGGAACGAAAAGCGAGTAAAGGCAGGTGATCGCATTATAAGCGAAGTGCGCGACGCAAGTAAGCCCCTGCCGCGATCTTGTTGGAGAAAGAGACTCCCACCGGGATGGCTCGTAATACTCGTGTTACTCGTATTGAACGAAAAATGCCTCTCCCGCGTATTACAGACGCTTCCGGCTCGTAATTCGTCTGCACATCGGCTATTGATGGTGTGTTGTGTTTTTTGTGAGATGGCAACCTTTATGAGGAGTGTATTCGTATGAATCGTCGCTTGTTCCTCGCCGCCAGTGTGGGCGCGATGGCCCTACTGGGGTGCGATGGCGATGCTAAACCCGGCACGCCGCCGGGCAAATCGGTTTCGACCTTCAACCCGCTCAACGTCACCGGCGACGATGCGGGCGAGAAGCGTTGCCAGATTTGAAAGAATGGGGGCAGCCCAGTTGCGATCGTTTTCGCTCGCGAACTGACGCCCGCCTTGACCGGTCTGGTCAAGAAAATCGATGACGCCACCGTCCTGAATCGCCCTGCCAAAATGGGTAGCTTCGTCGTGATGCTTTCCGACGACGACAAACTCGAAGGCAAGCTGAAAGAACTGGCGGAGAAGGAAAAGCTCCAGAAGATCGTGCTGACGATCGACAATCCCAGCGGGCCTCCAGGATACGACATCCAAAAGGATTCCGAAGTCACGGTCGTACTTTACGTGAAGCGGAAGATCGTCAAAACCATCGCGTTCGCGAAAGACAAACTCACCGATAAGGACGTCGCGATGGTCATCGAATCTCTTGCGGAGATTCTGCCCGCGAAGTAAATTTCTGGTTCATCCGACAAGTGCGTACTCGGCCAGGTGGATCGCGTAAATGCGTAGCTGGAAGAATTCCTGGTCGCGGTAGCCGTAGGCTTGGCGTTGGAGCGT
>JAYWCL010000093.1:0-33685 GCA_043780595.1 Limnoglobus sp. | reverse complement strand
GTTACAACAATCCGTCACGACTTTGCCCCAGGCCACCGCGATGACGCAGTCTACCACAGAACCGCTCGCCTTTTCCAGTGCGAATCGACGCAAAATCGAGGTGGAGCGTAATGACGCCGTCCTCGGTAGTCGTTCGCAAGCAATCGTACTGGCGAAACCCGAACGCGCGATACAGTATATTCGAGAACATGCCGTACTCCTGAAGAAGGTTTGGTTACCCTTCAAGAAACGGCATGTTCCTCCTTTTGGCCAGCAGGAAGTACGCACTTCCCGGATGAGCCCAAAAATTATTCCGCAGGAGCAGTGGGCGCGTGCCCGACAGTTATACTCTTTCAGTATGGCACTGTCGCATTGGTTGATTGTCCGTCAAGCACGGGAAGCGCTTCGCAATGCGCGCCCGGACGAAGCCCAGCGCCTGTTGGGGCCGCTGGTGGCGGATGGGCACCGCAAAGCCTGGCGAATGCAGCGCGAGGTGGCGGTGGCGTACGCGGGGGCCGGCGAGAAGGCGTTGCGTGCCGACAAACCCGAAGATGCCTGGAAAGTGTTGCTCGCGGCGGAGGCGATGAACTCGGGCGAGAGTCGCGTCTCGGAACTGCGGGTAGCGCTGACGCGGCTCGGTTGGGCCGAGTGCCGTGCCGCGATGGAAGCGGGCAACCCGTTGCACGTCGTTCGCACCATCGCCAAGTTGCGGGAGCGCAACACGAACCTGCCCGAACTCGACGCGATCGAAGTCGCCGCCCAAGACTGGGTACTGGCGACGGAAATGGCAGATCGCGGCGACTTCCTGTTGGCACAATCGACGCTCGATACCGTTCGCAATCGCAAAGCGACATTTCCCACGACGGGACTCGAATCGTTCGCGAACGCACTGTCCGAACGGCACGAGCAATTTCGCACGGCCATCGCACATCTTTCGGAAGCGGCCGACAACACGAACTGGGCGGAAGCCGCGAAGTGGGCCGGGGTCGCGATCGCGGTTGCGCCGAACCATCGCGAAGCCCGCACGATTCAGCTTCGCGCGTGGGAATCGTTACGCCCGGAGACGTTGCACCACGTCGGCAACGGCACGGCCAGTTCGCGAATTCCGCTGGCCGCCGTGGCCGGAGCGGCAGCCGCGTTCGCATTCGCGCCGACGAAAGTGATGTCCCCCGCCGAACCTGTCGCTTCGGCGGGCACGAACTTGCCGAAGCGATTTCTGCTCTGGATCGACGGCGTCGGCGGATACCTCGTCTGTTTGTCGAACCGCGTGACGTTCGGCCAAGCGACGGCAGATGGCCCGATCGACGTGCCACTTTATGCCGACGTTTCGCGAATGCACGCAGAACTGACCCGCGACGGCGAAGGGTACTTCGTCGAATCGACGAAGGGCGTGCAAGTGAACGGCACGCAAGCCAATCGCGTCGTGCTAAACTGCGGCGATCGCTTCACGCTCGGCGCGACGTGCCAGTTCCACTTTCGCAAACCGGTCGCGATCAGCTCGACGGCACGGCTCGAACTCGTCAGTGGGCACCGCCTGCCGCTCGCCGTCGACGGCGTGCTGCTGATGGCCGAGAACATCATTCTCGGAGGCGGTTCGCAGGTTCACATTGCGATTCGCGGCCAGGAAACCAACGTGATACTGTACCGCTCGAAAGATGGCATCGGCATCCGCTTCAACGGCTCGTTCCTCGTCGATAACAGCCCTTGCCGCGAACGCGCCAACCTCAGCCTGCCCGCATCGGTGACGGCCGGGGATCTCTCGTTCACCATCGAACCGGTCGGCACCCGACTGTAAGCCCACACCATGCGAACGCAAGCGATCATTTTCCCATTCGAGCTGTTCGGCAACGGCGGCACCGGTGCGGGAGCGCAGCTCCTCGGCGACGTGCTGCGCGAGATGATCGACGATGGCGAAAAGGAAAGCCGCACGACGCGCTCATCGGCCTATCGCGACAAACTGCGCGTGAAAGAGTTCGGCTTCGAGACGCTGGAAGAAGTGGCCGAATGGCGCAGCACCGGGCGTGCGACCGTGAAGAAATCGCTTGCGGCGAAGGATTTTTTACTCTGGCTCGGCGGCAACCACCTGAGCGCGATGCCCGTGTACGAGGAACTCGGCCCCGATACGCTCGTGATTCAGTTCGATGCGCACCTCGATATTTATAACCTGCACGATTGCACGCCGGAACTGTCGCACGGCAACTTTTTGTTGCACGCCGAGAAGCCGTTGCCGCGCGTAATGAACATCGGCAGTCGCGATCTGTTTTTGTCCGCGAAACACGTGGGCCGCACGTACGAGAAAGTGTTCCCCGCCGCAGCGGTGGCGACGAATCTTGCGGGCATCATCGCTGAATGTCAGCACCGTACGGAATCCGCGAAGCAGATCTGGATCGACGTCGACGTCGATGCCATCGACCCCGCGTTCTGTCCCGCCGTCCATCAGCCGTTGCCGTTCGGATTGATGCCGATGCAACTGCTTGCGGTTCTCGAAGCGATCTGGTCGGAGAAAGTCATCGGCGTCTCGATCGTCGAGTTCGATCCCGGTCGCGATGTCGGCGACACATCGCTGAATCTGCTCGGCTGGCTACTCGAATGGCTGCTATTGAAGCAACACGAATGACGGGTGATGTGAACGGGGCCTTCACGAGACACGCCCACACCGGATCGGTGTGGGCGTGAGTTTAATAATCGTGTGTTTGCAGGTTAGTACCGACCGCCGCCACCACTGCCGCCGCGGCCACCACCGCCGCCGCCACCACCATAACCGCCGCCGCCGCTACCGCCGCGGCTGCCACCACCACCGCCACCACCGTAGCCACCACCACCGCCGCCGCCCCCACCCGTGCGTGGACGCTCTTCGCGTGGCTTGGCTTCGTTCACGGTCAGACGACGACCCTGAAATTCTGCACCATTGAGGCCTTCAATGGCTTGCTCGCCGCCATCGGTCATTTCGACGAAGGCGAAGCCGCGGCTCCGACCCGTTTCGCGGTCCGTCACCAGTTGGGCCTTCGCCACGGTGCCGTACTGCGAGAATGCCTGAACGAGATCTTCCGACGTGGTACCGAACGGGAGATTCCCGACGTACAGATTCGAAACCGCCATAACAGTCCCCTCACGCTGAGATAGGTTGTCCTACCCAGCACTCCATGAATGCGAAACACGAACGACCGCGAATTGGGTCGTCCGAGGATAGTGGCAAGATTTCGCCCGCCCTATCACACACCGAACGGTTGTAGTCCCATCCAGATAAACGCGATTGTACGAGACGCAATAAATATAGCGAGGCGATTTTCTCCAATAATTCAAGATTGTGCAAAGTTTTCGCTTTCGGTCACCGTCACTTCGCCATCGGGCCGGTACGTGACCGAAGCGTTTCGCCACTCCAATTCGGGCAAGTCGACGTGGCACGCCGCAGCCAGAATCGCATCGCCGATCGAGTGCATCGCGAGTGCCCGTAGTCCCACGTAAGAGGTCGTCAGTCGCGGGTTGATTTCGATCGCGAAATCGTTCAGGCCGCTTTCGGCGAAGCCTAAAATTAGATCGACGCCGACGTAGCCACGCAAGCCCGGCACGCATTTCACGGCACGCACTGCGAGCAATTCCGCACGCCTCGCAAGTGATGCGGGTAGCGGCATTGTCCCGCCGAGATATTTCAGTCGGCCATCATCGGAAATTTGCTGCATACTCGGCATCAGGGCGACGATTTTCGATTCGCAAATAATCAGCGAAATACTTGCGGAAAGTCCGGCGACGTGCGGTTGCGCGAGCATTTCCCACGGTTCCGCCGCCGCGTTTTCGTAATCTGCGGCACACTTTGCGACATAAGTCGCCGTCGAACCGGCACCAAAACGGGGCTTGAACACCGCCGGAAAGGTGGCGCGCGGCCAGTCCGCAATCCCGCACGTTGGCGGCGTCGGTATGCCGTGCGTCTGCCAGTGTTGGCACAGTGCGAGTTTGTCCGCACACAGCACAACCCCGCGATGCGTCGAACCGAGGTTGCTCGTCGAAGTGCGTTCCGCAATCGATGTGAGTTTCGCAAGTATGCCATCGAATTCCGGCGCGATAATCAGAGTGAAATCGGCGGCGTCGCACTCGTTTTGAAATGCGGCGTCGTTCCCGCCCTCGAAGAACGCGACTTCGTAGTGCTCGTTCGTGCGAAAGTCCGCCGCAATGGCATCGCGCATCGCGAGACCTTCGCGATACAGCGGATCGTGGCCATTTCCCGTGGCGGTGAGATGTTCGTAAAGGAAGATACGCGGCACTACTTCACCGCGTTCATCGCGAGTGCCAGCAGATTTGCGGTGGCGATGGCGGGTCCGTTTTTGGAACCGAAGATTGCGGTGCCTGCGACGAAGACGTTCGCCCCGGCTGCTGATGCGGCCACGATGGTATGCGCGTCGATGCCGCCATCGACTTCGATCTCGCACTTCGGGTTCTGTTCGTTAATCCAACGTCGCAATTGGCGGATGCGTGCGGTGCTTTCGGGGATGTACGCCTGGCCGCCGAAACCGGGGAACACCGTCATGCACAGCGCGATATCGATGTCCGTGAGGTACGGTTCGATTTTGTCGATGGGGAAATCGGGGTTGAACGCCAGCCCGACTTTCTTACCGAGCGAGCCGCGAATGTGTTGGATCAGTTCGAGCGGTTCGGGCACGACTTCGAGGTGAAAAATGAACGTATCCGCACCCGCCGCCACGAAGCCATCGAGGAACGACGCCGGTCGCTCGACCATCAAATGCACTTCGAGGGGCCGTTTGGTGATCGGTCGCAACCCCTTCACCACCACCGCCCCCATACTCAGGTTCGGCACGAAATGGCCATCCATCACATCGATGTGAACGCGGTCCGCCCCGCCCTTTTCGGTCTCCAGAACGAGTTCGCCGAGCCGCGAAAAATCGGCAGCCAGGATCGACGGAGCAATGTAAGCCATGACAGTCTCGCGCTAAGTGTTGGTGTTAATCGTAGACTACCGAACCGTTTTCGCTCCGTCCATCCGGAACAAAATCTCTGCGCCCAGCCGCGCGGGTCTCGTCGACGACGAGATCGATCTGACCGGGCGAGATTGAACGCGCGACAATCACTTTCTGAAGCTGATCTCGATTTTTTCCTCGAAACGGCCGATAAGGAAAAGGGTTCGTCCGGTTGCGGGGGATGTGCGATGGAATCGAAGGATACGTTATTGGCTCAAGTGGTCGTGGAACGGGCGAAGTTACGCGACGAGCGTACGGCCTTGAAGCCGAAACTGCTGGAAGCCGAGCGGTTGCACCGCGAAGCGAAGGCCACGCGGGCGAAGGTGCGCAAGGCGGCGGCGCGATACCTCAAGCGGGTCCACGCCAAAGCCACGGTCGCGATGAAACCGGTGCAGAAACTTCGCGAAGAACTGGCCACGACTCGCGCACAACTTACGGCACAATCGAAGGATTTGACGACGCAACGCGAGCATTTGATCTCGGATTCCGCCGCATACAACACGCAACTTCAAGACGCCTGGGCGACACTCACGGCCGGACAACAGCAACTGGCGAGCGAACGCGAGCAGTCGTCGCAAGAGATGTCGCACTTGTTCCAGCTGATCGACGCACGCAAAGCCGATGCCGAGACGAGCGAACGTGCGGCGAAAGCCGAACGCGAGCAAACCGACGCGGACAAAGCCTCGTTGTGGGCCGAAGTCGATGGCCTCGAACGACGCGCCGCGAACGCACGGCTCGTACTCAAGGAACTCGAACAAGCCCGCGCCACGCAGACCGCCGATGTCTCGGTGAATTCCGCGATGCGTGCGCCGTTGACCGTCGGATATACCACCGAAGAAACGAGCGCCGGTGTCGTCTTGCAGGAACGCGAACACGAACTGAGCCAGGATCGCCGGGCACTCGCGAAAGGGCGCGACGAATTGACCAAACTGGCCGAGTATTTGACCGATCAACGGGCCATTCTCGCGGAACAATGTGCCGAACTCGCGACGGTGCGAAATGGCTGGCAGCGGGCCGAAGTGCAGACCGTCGGCGAACTCGAACGCCTTGCGAACGAGTTGGCGCACCGCGAAGGTTTGGCACTCGCGCAAGAAGCCGTGGCACACCGTGCCGGGGCGAGCCATCGCGACCGCGAACGTGGCATCTGGCAATTGCAAATGAAGCTCGACCGCTGGCACGCGGCATTGAACGAACGCGAAATGCGGCTGCTCCACGAACGCGAACAGACCGAGCGTAACCTCGCCATACGGCGCGGCGAAATCGTCGACCGCGAAACGGCACTCGACGACGTGGCACAAAAGTGGATGGCCGCGCACGAAAACGAACGCGACGCACTTTTGCAAGAACTCGCATTGTGGACTGCCAGCCGCACCGCTGCCGAAACCGCCACGGCACATTGCGAGAACGCACGTCGGCAACTGACGAAAGACGCCGAACGACTGGCGAGCGTGTCGCTGGCCATCGAGGAAACGCAGCGAGAACTCGAAACGGGGCCAAACGGCAGCAAGCTCGCACGCCGCGTGCAAGTGTTGCAAAAACGCTGGGAATCTCGGTTCGCGAACTTCGGCAAACAGCTCGATTCGCGAATGCGCATCCTCACCGGCGAAGCGACGGACACGGAAGCACGCTACCTGACGCTTCAGCAAACCCTCGAGAATTTGACCGCACAACAGGTGGCACTTGCGGCAACTCACCGCACACTCGACCGCGATCGCGTGCTTGCGAATCGCTTCACCGACGATGCACCGGTGTTCTTGTCGTTGGCCGATGCGCGGCGCGAACAATCGGATCGCGAATTGGCCCAATTGCGCCGCGAAGCCGAACGGCTTGCGATGGCGCTGCGGGGGGCGGATCGCCGCGACGACATCGTGCCACTGCAACAGGCCGAAGCCGCATGACGCCTGCGGAACTGGCCGCGATTCGGCGCAAGTTGCTGGTGTGGTTCGATGCGAATCGGCGCGAACTGCCGTGGCGAACCACCCGCAATCCGTACGCGATCTGGGTTAGCGAAGTGATGCTGCAACAGACGACGGTTGCGGCCGTCGTGCCGTATTTCGAGCGATTTCTGCTCGCATTTCCCAATGTGGAACAACTCGCCGCTGCCGACGAACAAGCTGTGTTGAAGCTCTGGGAAGGTCTCGGTTACTATCGCCGCGCCCGGCACCTGCACGCCGCCGCCAAGCAGATCGTAACGGCACACAATGGCACATTCCCAAACGATCCGGACGTGTGGACCGAACTCCCCGGCGTCGGTCGATACATCCTCGGTGCGGTGCTTTCGCAGGCGTTCGACCGCAAACTGCCGATTGTCGAAGCAAACAGTCTGCGCGTACTATCGCGGTTGTTCGGTTACCTCGGCGATCCGCGCGTCGGCGAGGGCAAACGCTGGGTCTGGGACGCTGCGGAACGGGTGTTGCCGACGAAGCGCGTCGGCGACTTCAACCAGGCGATGATGGAACTCGGCGCGCTAGTGTGTTCGCCTGTGTCGCCATCGTGTGGAAAGTGCCCGTTGGCCAAGGAATGTAAGGCCAATCGCGACGGGAACGCCAGTGCGATCCCGCCGAAGAAGCCGCCGCCGACCATCACCGCCGTTCGCGAAGTGGCGGCGATCATCCAGCATCGCGGGAAGGTGCTGTTCTGCCAGCGGCCGAAGCACGTGCAATGGGCAGACCTCTGGGAGTTCCCGCACGGCGAAGTGGCCGAAGGCGAAAGCCTCATCGATGCCGTCGCCCGAATATCGCGGGAACTGACGGGAATTGAAGTGGAAACGGGTGCGGAATTGCTCACCGTAAAGCACGGCATCACCCGTTACGCCATCACGCTAACCGGCTTTGAAGCCAAGAAGCGAAGTGGCCCGTTTCGCTCGGCGTTTTACCCCGCCAGCAAATGGATCGCACCCACGGAACTGGCAAATTACCCCACGAGCACCGCCCAGCGAAAGCTCATCGCGGAACGGCTCCGAACGGGCCGTCAAAAATCGCTTTTCGGGTGAAATGCGCCTCTCAGAATCGACGTAAGTCACAATTGCGGAGGCCCCAAAACCGTTTTTTGGGGTGTTTTTTCGGTTTTGGAGGGCCAAAATCGCGGCTCTTCGATCGCAAATCGACGGGTGGTTTGCCGTATCTCGAACCCACATTGCGATTTGTGTCGAAGCTCTCGATTTCACATCAGCCGCAACTACCGGTCGTTTCGCGACCGAATGCGACCCTTTTGCGACCGAATGCGCCTTTTCTATGTCATTTGCGCGCACTTCTATGTCATTTGGCGACACTTTTGCGTCACTCTGCGCACGTCGCGAATTCTGACTTACGTCGGATCGCCTTGGATTTTTTGACTTTGCGCATTTGTGTGGGTGAAACGCGACAATCGTAAACGATAATTCTGTTGAGCATCGACGGACATTCGCGTATCGTGATCGCATGTGGTGCCCATTGACTTGCCTCTCCATTTTCGAGGTTCACCATGCGTCACTCTCACGCGCTGACTCGGCAATCGAAACGCAAACGGTTTCTCGGGGTCGAGGGCCTCGAAGACCGGCTCACGCCGGCGGGTTGCCTGCGACCGATACATTCGTCGTGACAATTACTGCTCCGCCCGTCGTCCTCGTCGGGTTCCCGCAATTCGGGGTTGGTGCTGATACGGGTGCAGGCAGCGCGACACTATTTAACCCCGACAAATCCGTGCGGTTCGCCGTCGCTCCCTTCGGCAATTTCACGGGTGGCGTTCGCGTTGCAACCGCCGACGTCAACGGCGATGGCGTCGCCGATCTCGTCGTCGGCACGGGGCCGGGGATCGCGACTCGCGTCGTGGTGCTCGATGGCAAATCGCAGGCGGTGCTGTTCGATGTTGCGCCGTTTGAAGCCTCGTTCACGGGTGGCGTTTACATCTCGGCGGGCGATGTCACGGGCGATGGTATTCCCGATCTCGCAATTACGCCCGATGAGGGTGGCGGGCCGCGTGTGGATGTTTATAGTGGTGCGGTCGGCTTCCCAAAGGTGACCGGCTTCTTCGGTATCGACGACGTGAATTTCCGTGGCGGGGCGCGTTCCGCGATCGCGGACATGACCGGCGACGGCGTCGCTGACCTGATTGTGGTCGCCGGCTTCGGTGGCGGGCCGCGCGTGGCGGCGTTCGATGGCAAGTCGCTCAGTACCGGCACGCCGGTGAAGATTTTCGGCGACTTCTTCGCCTTCGAGCAAGCGTTGCGCAACGGCATCTTTGTCACCGCCGGCGACATCAACGGCGACGGCTTCGCGGACTTGATCGCAGGCGGCGGACCCGGTGGCGGCCCGCGCGTGTTGGTACTCGATGGCAAGAGCTTGCTGACGAATCAGTACGTGAATCTCGCGAACTTCTTCGGTGGCGACGTCGATAGTCGCGGCGGCATTCGCGTGGCGGTGAAGAACCTCGACGGCGATACGAAAGCCGACCTCGTCGTCGGTTCGGGCGCAGGGGCCGGTAGCCACATAACGGGCTACCTCGGCAAGAACATCGCCCCGAACGGCACGCCGGCCGCCGAGTTCGACTTCGATTCGATCAGCGGATTTAGTGGCGGCGTGTTCGTGGGATAGCATTCGTAGTGTCGAGTGGTGAGTGACGAGTGGTGAGAGAAGAAGTCATGACTCGCCACTCATCACTCGACACTCGCCACTACCGAAGTCACTCGCCACTATTCAGTACGACGAAGGTACGCACCCAACAGGCAGTTTTCCGGATAGCCAATACCGAGGCGGCGGAAGCCGCTCCAAACTTTCAATTCGAGGTAGTTGAGCCAGCGGAAGCGTCCGAACGTCGAGAGGTCATCGGGCTGGGTGAAGGCGTGTTCCGCGAAGCCGGCTTGCTCGAACAGCTTGCGCAATTCGGCCCGCGTGTTCATGAGATATTGCACCGGGAACGTATCTTCTTCTTCGCCGCCCCAGAACAACTTCTTGATGGGATGATGCAACCGGAACGGAATCAACCACGAGAGCATGGTGATCGGCGAGCGACGATTGACCGTGAACACGACCGCGGTGCCGCCGGGCTTGACCAACTTCGCGAGCGCCGCCACGAACTCCTTCGGCGCGCCGACGTGCTCGACGACCATCCGCATCGTCGATAGATCGAATTGTTCGCTCGTCTTGTAATCTTCTAAAAGGCAGCGGTGCGATTCGTGAACGAACTTGTTTTGCAGCACGTTCTCGCTCGGATCGACCGCGACCACCTTCGCACATCGCGACGCGAGTTCTTGCGCCAAACGTGGATTCTCCGGGAAGATCGCGTTCCCGCCACCGACATCGAGCCACGTACACCCCGGCGTAACGAGCTTGCCGACGAGGCATTCATAGACATCGGTGGGGAAAAAGTATCCGAAGCGGAACCGGCGTCGCGGTGCCCAACCGACGGCTTGGAGAGAACCGTGTTTCTGAAGGAATAACGCTTCCAACTCGGGCTTTGTGGGCAATACGGGCGTCGTTGTTTCAGGAGTGAGAACCGCGTCTGTCACCGATCACCTCATTCGCGCGAATGTTACCGAAGGGCCGTTCCGTGCAAGTTAGGCCGATCGGACGACTTTTCCAGAGTAGTACACGAAACTCCATTCGAGGCAAAACGGAATCGTTGTGGAATCGTTGTGGGATACGTTGTGGGATACGCGGCTCGCGTGTCGTGCCGTACAACATCGGTAACTCACCGAACGTATTCGACGGGAACGATCATGCGCCACCTCCTCGGCCTCGAAGACCTGACTGCGGCGGACATTACGCGGCTCCTCGATTCCGCGGAAAATTACCTCGGCGTCGGGGTGAGCAAACCGAAACGCGACGACCTGAAGGGTAAGCTCGTCGTCACGATGTTTTTCGAGGCGTCGACGCGGACGAAAATCAGCTTCGGCCTCGCCGTACGGCGGCTCGGTGGCGACGTGCAAGATTTCTCGTCGGGCGGGTCGAGCACCGCGAAGGGCGAGACGTTCCTCGATACCGCACGCAACATCGAGGCGATGGGCATCGACGCCGTCGTCGTGCGGCACGGTTCCTCGGGCACGCCGCTCGCGCTGACGCGCAGTTTGCAGCCGCGCGTGTCGATCATCAACGCGGGCGATGGCGCACACGAACACCCGACGCAAGGGTTGCTCGATATTTTTACGATTCGCCAAAAGAAGAAAACCGTCGCCGGGCTAACGGTTGCTCTCGTCGGCGACATCGCACACAGTCGCGTCGCACGCAGTAACATTCACGGCCTGACGAAACTCGGTGCGAAGGTGATTGTCTGCGGGCCACCAACGCTCGTGCCGAATGAGGTGAAGCAGTTCGACGTCGAAGTCGCGCACGATCTCGATGCGATCCTCCACCGCTGCGATGTCGTGAATCTGCTTCGCGTGCAGTTCGAACGGCAGCGCGGCGCGTTCTTTCCATCGGTCGGCGAATACGCGCACCTATACGGCATGAACGGGAAGCGGCTGAAAGCATCGAAGCCCGACGTGCTGATTCTCGCGCCGGGGCCGATCAATCGCGGCGTCGAAATTACCCCCGATGTCGCCGACGGCCCGAACTCGGCGATCCTCGAACAAGTCGAGAACGGCCTCGCGATACGCATGGCCGTACTGGCGGAAACTATTTGTTCGCACGAAGGAACGCGATGAGGTCGGCGAGGTCTTGCTTCGTCAATTGTTGATCCAGCCCGGCGGGCATGATCGACACCGTGCCCATGCGGAACTCGTCGATCTCGGCGCGCGGAATGCGAACCTCTTTGTCGGCGGCGAGCACCAGGATGATCTCGTCGGGTGCGTCTTTCTTTAAGATGCCGTTGTGGACGACGCCGTCTTTCGTCGTCACCTTCACCGGCTCGTAACTGCGTACGAAGCTCGCGCTCGGGTAGACGATCGCTTCGAGCAAATCGCGATCGGTGCGGATGCTGCCAATCCGCGTCATGTCCGGGCCGATCGCGCCGCCGACGTAGCCGATCTTGTGGCACGTCGCACACGCCGCCTTCGCGCTGTTGAACACGTGATGTCCACGCCGCACGTCGCCCACCGGCAGTTCCTTCGCCAGCAATTCGAGCTTCTCGCGCTGCTTCAAAATCTCCGCATCGAGCAGTGCGTACAGTTTTGCCGCTTCGGTTTTTACCTTCGCCGGATACTTTTCCAAAATCGGTTTGAGTTGCTCGGTGCGAATTGACGCCATGACTTTCGGTTCGTGGAGTGCCGCGACCAGCGCGAGGCCGACGGCTTCATCGGTCGACTTCGCGAACGGCAGTAAGAGCTTGCCGAGTTCGAGCGGGCTTGCGGCAGACACGACCGATGCCACTTTCAGAAAGTGCGGCGTAGACAGCGGCACCCGCGTCAAAACCTCGGCGGCGCTGGCGCGCTGTTCGCCCTGCAAACCCGCGAGAACGAACGCGAAGTGATCGTCCGACAGCGGCGCGCTCAAGATCGCGAGCGCACCGAGGCGAAGGTCGGCGGCGAGCATCGGATTACCGCCGACGAATTGCAACGCTTTCGCCAGTGGCTCGGGGAGCGACTTCATCGGCAACGCGCGAATCGTCGCCAGCGCGGCGGGGCGACTCGCGTCGTTGGCGAGTGCGAGAGCGAGTGCGGCGGGCCACGTTACGGGCACGGTTTTAATGCCGGAACGCGCCATCGCTTTCAGTGCGATCACGTTCAAAGGATCATCGCTAAGCAGTTCCTGTATCGCTGCATTTTTGGCGAACTGTGCGAGGCGATTCGTCAATTCCTCGGCTTCGGTAGCAGTCATTTTCGCTGCCAGCCGTTCGCGGAAGTAGCCGACGAGTTCGGTTCCCCAGTCGGTATGTCGTGCGGCAATCCACCACGCGGTTTCGCGCAAATCGGCGTCGGTAGCCGAGAGATGCGGCAACACCTTCGCGGCTTTCAGCTGCTTCGCGTCGATGTTTTCGAGTGCGGAAAGCGTGCCGCGTTTCACGTGTGGATGAACGTGTGACAGCCCCATGGCAGTCGCGTCGAAATCGCCGATCGCGATGAGCGCGTGCGTGAGGGCGTGATCGAGATAGCGGTCGTTCGTTTCGTCAGCAAGCCCTTCGAGCAATCTGGGAACCTCTTTCGCATCCCCATTTCGTGCGATCGTTTCGACTTCGCGTCGCTTCGCGTGCAGGGCATTCGGAGCCGCCGCGAGTGGCCGAACGGGTATTGCTTTTTGCGTGTGGCTACCCGTTTTCTTCACGCGATAAATCGCACCGAAGACGTCGTCTTTCACCAGTTGCGAACTCGGACAACAGAGCTTGTACCAGCCGCCCGTGTCGATGACTAACAGCGAGCCATCGGCGGCTTCGACGACGTCGGTCGGGTGAAAGTCGGCGCTGTCGCTGGTGACGAAGTCGCTGTCTTTCGTCTCGTAGGTTGCGCCTTTCGGCACCAGAATGTGCCTGCTGATTTTCCGCAAGTTGAACTGCGAGCAGAAGAGATTATCCTGATATTCGAGGCCGAATTGCGCGGACTCGTAGCGGCGGATACCCGACGGCGCGGCGGGGCCCATGTGCGTCATCACGGGCATCAGGTTCGGCGAAGTCCAGGCGTGTTCGTAGATCGGGTCGTGATCTTTCCCCCACACGCCACCGGGCACGGCATGGATGAGGCCATCGCGTTTGCCGTCGGCCGGGTGTTGCAGGAACGTGTTGCTGACGATGATCTCGCCCGTCGCGCTGAAGGCGATGCCGACCGGGTTATCCATGCCGCCCGTCATCACCACTTCGAGGGCGCTCCCGTCGGGTTTCGCGCGGAAGACGTGCGAGGCGCGCGTGCTGAATTTCTTGCCGTTGCCGAGCGTGTGATCTTGCTTGGCGAACGCGCCTTTCGTCCAGTAAATGAAACCGTCGGGGCCGCGGTACGGGCCGTGTAAGTCGTTCGCGCAACCGGTGAGCGTTTTGCCGTCGAACCAGATTTTGCGTTCGTCGGCGACGCCATCGCCGTCGGTATCGGTGAGCTTCCAGATGGACGGCGGGCAGCCGACGTAGATCGAACCATCGAGCCACATGATGCCTTCGGGGAACGGCAATTTATCCGCAAACGTGACGGCTTTATCGAACGTGCCATCGCCGTCGGTGTCTTCGAGGCGAACGACGCGGTGCAGCGGTTTCTGTTGTGCCACCTCTTCGCGAACCAGCGGCCCCGCCACATCGACGACGTAGAGCCGCCCTTTATCGTCGAACTCCGCCACCACGGGAAACCGAACGAGTGGCGTACCCGCCACCTTCGCAATCTCGAACCCCGCCGGCACCTTCAACACCGGCTCCGCCGCCGTTGCCGAAAACGCTACTGACAACGCTATGACAGCGAACGATGATCGCATATCGGAATCTCCTGAATCTGTATTCGTTTAGCCGCGACGCGGAGTCTTCGTAGCGGAGCGTGACCCCGAATGTCGAACGACGACGTAGTTTCTGAATGTCAACGCTCCCCGCGCTCCGCTACGCAAAGCCTGCGCGTCGCGGCTAAACGAGTTAAAACTTCAATCCTCGTCGAGCGCGTCGCCGAGGACGCTTTCGTTCACGTAGAGCGGGATCTTCGCCGTGACCGCGATGGCGATGGCATCGCTCGGGCGGCAGTCGATCTCGATGAGTTCACCTTCGTGCCGAACCCGCAGCTTCGCGTAATAGGTGTGTTCCTGCAAGTCGTTGATGATGACATCTTGAATGTCGCCGCCCATCGCATCGACGGCGGCCACGATCAAATCGTGCGTGAGCGGGCGGGGCGACGACTCGCCTTTGACGCGGCGATTGATGCTGTGCGCCTCGAACAAGCCGATGACAATCGGGAAACTGCGGTCGCCTTCGAGTTCCTTCAGGACGATGAGTTGCGTGTCGTCGATCTCGCTGATGATGATCCGCTTGAGTTCCATTTGAATCGGCACGGTAGTCTCGCTTTCGACCAATTTTGGGCACGTCTTCAATCGCGACTGTAGGGGACGCACGTGCGGTCTGTCAAGGAACGCAGCCCATTACTTCGGTACGGCAGCGATTTTGCGCAAGCGTAGGCCCATCCACACCAAGACGATCGTCCACAGGATTCCGAATTCGAGCGGGCAAAGGCGTTCGTCGAACGACATGATCGGGATGATGAGTAGGAAGCTCAGGCCGAAGAGATAGAAGCCGCCCCAGAACATCGCGCCGAGCGAAAACAGCGAGATCGCCGAAGTCGCCGCGAGCGCCTGATAGAGGCTCGATCCACTCGTGGAATGCAAGTTCGCATGGAGCATCATCGCGGTGATAATAAACCCGCCCCACATGCCGAGAACGTGCTGTTCGGCTGGGTTCGCAGGCCAAATTCGCCCCTGCCCGAAGTACAAGAACAGGCTGAGTCCGGCGATGGTCCGGGCCACGTACACCGGCAATATCCACCACAACGGCAGTTCGGCGAAGCGGATGATCGTCGCGAAGATTTCGGGCAACAGAATCAGCGGCGCGATGAGCAAAAAGAAATTCGCGTACCGGGCGAAGTGCGTGTCGTACTGGCTTCGCCCGATCATCCACGCGAACCGCTGGACGGCGTGCCACTGGCGGGCGGAAATCGTTTCGCCATCTTGCAGCCGTCGCAAATCTTCCGCGAGTTGGCCTGCTGTGGCGTACCGGTGTGCCGGGTCTTTTGCGAGGCACTTCAGGCAGATCGTTTCGAGATCGCTCGGGACATCTTTGCGGAACTCCTCGAAGGGCGGCGGCGCGTTCTGCGTCACCAGCATCAGTTGTTCGGCGATGGTGTCGGCATCGAACGGCGGACGACCGGCGAGCAGTTCGTACAGCACGACGCCGAGCGCGTAGACATCGGCGGCGGGGCCGACGGTCTTGGTTTTGCCGCTCGCTTGTTCGGGGGCCATGTAGTTCGGCGTACCCATAATCGCGCCGGTGCGGGTAGCGTCGCTTTTCGTATCGAGCCGTTTGGCCAAACCGAAGTCGCCGACTTTCGGCGTGCCGTCTTCGGTCATCATGATGTTGCCGGGCTTCAGATCGCGGTGGACGATGCCCGCAAGGTGCGCGGCCTCGACGGCGCGGGCGATCCGCTCGACGAGTGCGGCCGCCGCCATCGGTCGCAGTTGCTGCCCGCGCGTCTTATTCGCCAGCGAACCGCCTTCGCAAAACTCCATACTGAAGTACGGCAACCCCGCATGTTCGCCGACTTCGTACACTTGCACGATGCCCGGATGTTTCAGATGCGCCGTCGTTTCGATCTCGCTGCGGAACCGCGATTGCTCCTCGATACCGGCATGACCGCCCGACAGAATCATCTTGAGCGCGACGATGCGATTCGCCTTCAGTTGCCGGGCTTTGTAAACCACGCCCATGCCCCCACGACCGATCTCGGCGAGGATCTCGTACCCCGGCACATTCGCGCCGACATTCGACAGCGCCGCCGAGAGCGTTTGCTGTTCCGACGATTGCACCAGCGTGCGAAACATCTCGTTGGTGCCGCTGGGTTCGGGTGAAGTGGGTGGCATCGTGTTCAGGGGGTTATTCGCACAAGTGGGATTTGAGCCGATTTTACCATCGTTTGCGGGCACGAACAGGGTCAATCGCATTCGAGGTGCCGCACGATGAACGACGATGTGCTCGCGCAACTGGTTTTCTCGCCGCCTTCGCGAACCGACGAAGTCCGTGCCGCGCTGATTGCGGCGCTGAGCGAGGTGCCTGCCTATCTTTCCGCGAAGGCATTATCCGCGCACATCCGCACCGCGATTCCGTTCGGCGTCGAACTGGCGAACAGCACCTGTCTTGCAGTTGCCGAGGGTTTGGCCACGCAACCGACCATCGAGCGCGTCGGCCGCCTGACACCGGAAGCCATCGCCGAACTAACACGGCCCTGGCAGTCGATCCCGTGGCGGCTCATTCCAGAGACGCCACTCTCGGCATCGTCGAATTTGGCTTTCGAGGAAGCGATTTCAAATCGTGTCGCCGATGGCACCGCGCCGCCGACATTGCGATTCTGGCAATGGGCCGAGTCCGCAATCGTGCTCGGTCGCAGCCAGTCCGCGACGAACGAAGTCGATATTGCAGAAGCCGCGCGGGCCAACGTGCGGATCCTTCGGCGTACCAGCGGTGGCGGCGCGATGTTCGTACAACCGCACGCCACGATCACGTATTCGCTCTGCCTGCCGGAGACGTTGTTGCAAGGATTGACGATCCGCCGGAGTTACGAAGTCTGCGATGCGTGGGTGGTGTTGGCATTGCGCGAACTCGGTATCGACGCGCATCACGTGCCCGTGAACGACATCGCGTGCGAGGATGGCAAAATCGCGGGGGCCGCGCAGTCGCGGCGGCGTGGCGTCGTCATCCATCACACGACGATGGCGTACGACATGGACGCGAACGAGATGGCGAGCCTGCTGCGAATCGGCACGAATCGCAAGGGAAACACCGTGCGAAGTGCCGCGAAGCGAGTCAGCCCACTATCGCGACAAACCGTGTTAAGTCGCGCCGCCATCGCGCAGCATTTGCTCCAGTATTTCGCGATGTGGTACGGCGGCACGTGCGGCACATTCACCGACGACGAACGCGCCGATGCCGCAAAACTCGCGATGGAAAAGTACGACCGCCCCGAGTGGAACACGCCCGAGGAACCGACATGAGACACGCCGTTACGCTGGCCGACGTTCGCGAGGCCGAACTGCGGATTCGCGGTAAAGTCCACCGCACGCCGACGCTGACGTGCGAGACGATCGATCGTCTCGCGGGGCGGCGAGTGTACTTCAAGTGCGAGAATTTGCAGAAGACTGGCTCGTTCAAATATCGCGGCGCAACCAACGCGGTTCAGGCACTGGCGGACGATGTCGCCGCACGCGGCGTCGTCACGCATTCGAGCGGGAATCACGCGCAGGCGCTCGCGTTGGCGGCGAAGTTTCGGAACATCCCCGCGTACGTGGTGATGCCGCGCACGGCCGCGAAAGTGAAGAAACAAGCGGTGATCGGCTACGGTGGGCAGGTCATCGAATGCGAGCCGACGTTGGCGGATCGCGAGCGCACCGCCGCCGAGTGGGTGGCCAAAAGCGGCGGCACGCTCATCCCGCCGTTCGATCACGTCCACGTGATTGCGGGACAAGGCACCGCCGCACTCGAACTCCTCGAAGACGTGCCCGAACTCGATGCCGTCGTCGTTCCCGTCGGCGGTGGCGGGTTGCTGTCGGGGTTCTGCATTGCGTCGCGCGGCGTGAAGCCGTCGATCCGCATGTTCGGTGCCGAGCCACTCGGTGCCGACGATGCCGCACGTTCCAAAGCCGCCGGAATCTGGCAACCGCAGACCGCGCCGAACAGCATCGCCGATGGCCTACTGACGAGCCTCGGTCAGTTGACGTGGCCGATCGTCCGCGACGAAGTGGAAACGATCTTCACCGTAACCGAAGACGACATTCGCGCAAAGATGCGGTTGATCTGGGAGCGAATGAAGCTCATCATCGAGCCGAGCGCCGCCGTGGGGGTAAGCGTCGTGCTGTCCGATGCATTCCGGGAGTTGCAGGACATCCACACAGTCGGCGTCGTGCTCTGCGGCGGCAACGTGAACCTCGACGCGCTCTATTGGTGACGCGCGATTTACACGATGGTTGCTGGCGACCTGTCTTTCGGTCGAACCGATTCGACCAGTCTCGCACGGTAGTGTTCCGGATTCCGGCGAATTTCATCCATGAACCGACAGGCCATCGGGCTGGGTGGATTCAATCCTTGTTCCCAAGCACGGATCGTCTTGACGGATACGCCGAGAAATCGGGCAAACAACGATTGACTGACATTGAGCGCCGTTCGTGCTTTCTTGACCATCGCTTGTGTATACGGTTCCGGTTTGAGATCGAGAACGACCCGGTGACAAGTGAACTGTTCGCCCAGTTCATCCCCCGCTTCCAGCGCATCGGCAAACTCACTGAGGCTCTGAACGATTTCATCGGCGATTGTGTTGCTGTGCTTTTTCATGCGTTCATTGTAGCTGGGGTCTCTGACCCCGGAAGCCTGACTTTGGTACTGACTTTCTGTTCTTGTAGCTGGGGTCTGTGACCCCGGATGCCTGACAATTGTGGAGGGGCTGCCACTCCACCGGCCTCACAGAGGCCAGCTACATCAGAAAGTACCGGCCTCACAGAGGCCAGCTACATCAGAAAGGCTCTATACGCTCGATCCCCGTCTGACAATCTGCGCTGTTTGCCTCAAGCGTGCTTGCTGTATAATTTCACTCAAACATACTTTGGCCAGACTCCGAGAGGTTATCGATGGCCCGCTCGAACACGCTACCGTACCCCGCGTCGCCGGAGGATGTCCCCGACGACCTCACCGAATATCCGCGCTCGTACGTGACGCAAGAATGGATGCTACTCGCTTGTTTGTTTCTGTTTTTGCTGCTGTATTTCACGATGGTGATCGTCTCGGGCTTCCTGGCGATTTGGCTGGCGATCCAAGTCGCACGCTGGCCGTTACTCGCCATTGTCGGCTCGATGATGTCTGGGATAATCTTTGCGTTTCTCGTAAAAGGCTTCTTCAAGAAAAACGAGATCGAGAAGGAACTGCAACTCGAACTGAAAGAGAGCGAGCACCCGACGCTGTTCGCGTTCATTCGCCAGGTCTGCGAGGAAACCGGGGCCGAGGAACCGCGAAAAATGTTCGTCTCGGCGGATGTCAACGCCGCCGTCATCACGCGAACGAGCCTCATTAATTTGTTCGTGCCGCCGAAGAAAGACATGCTACTCGGGCTGGGTTTGGTGAACTGCCTAAACCTCAGCGAGTTCAAGGCGGTCGTCGCGCACGAGTTCGGCCACTTCACGCAAGGTGGCTTCGTCTCGGCGTACACCAACGTCCTACAAAGAATCATCGACGACCTTGTTTCGCGACGAGATCCGCTCGATGATGTGACGGGAAATCCCAAAGATATTAGCGATATGCATCAAGCGATGAATCGAATATTGCATTGGTCCCAGAATGCGATTCGTATACCCTTAGATTGCATATTGTATTTGTTTCAATCGCGATGGGATCAAGCCATTCGGCAACGAGAGTTCCACGCCGATCTCGTCGCGGCAAGTATTGCAGGTAGCAATGCCATAGTTCATGGACTATTGCGAATAAGATTCGGCGTTGATACGCTTGATTTTGCTATGAAAGAATTGATTAAAGCCGCCGACAATAAACGTTTCACATCCGATTTGTATTACCATCAGCATGCTGCCGCCGATATCCTTCGCAACCAGAAAAAGGATCCGCAACTGGGCAAACCACCCAAACTCGATGGCATATTGGACGGCGAGAAAGTGCAAGTATTCAATCCAGACGACACGGGCGATTGTCACCCGTCGAATTACGACCGCGAGGAGAACGTCAAAGCGCGATTTGTGGTCGCGCCGATGGACGAACGCACGCCGTGGATTCTCTTCGATAGTGCGATCGATCTACGCGAACGCCTGACGTACAAGTTCTATCGCATGTCTGCGAAAGTGCCGAAAGGGACCGAGCTAACCGATCCGCGGCAGATTCAAAAATTCATCGACGACGAACATGCCGAAACGACCTACGACGCTCGCTACGAGGGCGTTTACGACGATCGGATGATCGACACCGGCGACATCGACGAACTCAACGAGCTCATCCAGAAAGAACCGTGGACCGACGAGCGGTTGGCCACGGTGTACCGCAAGCTTTACGCCGATGTCGATGGCCGCGCCGAAACGCGAAAAGACATCTCGAAAGAACTCGACGAAGTACAAGGCAAAGCCGGTGGAAAGCGCGGCCGGAAGATTAAGCGACTGGTTAAAGAACTCGAAGAAAAACTCGATAAGTGCGACGAGTGGTTCCACTCGCTCGATCGCCGCGCCTATCTCGTATTCGTGCAGATGGCGTACCGCGTCAACAATGAGATTTACTACGAACTCATCAATCGCTACCGCTTCCACATGGCGATTCAAAGCATGTACAAAATGGCACGCTATCACCAAGGGCGTTCGCACTTCTTCTTCGAACTCTGCGCCTCGGGGCAGCCCGTCGCACAAGACGATTTCATCGAGTTGATGCACGTACTGCGCGAGGCACGCTCCGCATTGAAGAAGGTATTGAGAGAAGCCCGCGAACTCGACATGCCCGCAATGAAGAACTTTGAAGAAGGCGATCGCCTCGGCGATTTCCTGCTCAGCGAAGACCTCATCAAAGAGTTACCCGAATCGTATGTGAAGGGGAAATGGGTCGATAAACTCCTCCGCCAACTCGACCAAGTGCGGGCAAAATCGGCCCGATTGCACTTCAAGAGCCTCGGGGGCATCCTTCGCTATCAGGAAGACATCGCCGAGAAGTTCCTGGCGAAATCGCGGCCAATCGTCGTCATTTCGCCACAATAGCCGAATACACTTACGAGCCACCGGCTTGTCCCGGTGGGATAACACCATCATGAGTTCCTCCCGTTACGTCGTTGGCATCGACCTCGGCACCACCAACTGCGCACTCGCCTACGTCGATACGGAGGCGGGCGAGGCGGCGAAGGTGATGGTGTTTGCGATCCCGCAAGTCGTCGCGCAGGGCGTCGTAGAAGAGCGTTCGCTGCTGCCGTCGTTTCTGTATCTGCCCGGCGAGGGCGAGCAACCGGCGGGGGCGTTCAAACTGCCGTGGGATGCCGACCGCGATTTCTGCGTCGGCGAGTATGCCCGCGTGTTCGGCTCGCAGGTTCCCACGCGGCTGGTGGCTTCGGCAAAGTCGTGGCTCGGGCATTCGGGCGTCGATCGCCGCTCGCCGATCTTGCCATTTCGCGCCACCGAAACGGGTCGGAAAGTCTCGCCACTCGAAGCGAGCACGCGCTATCTGAAGCACATGGCGGAAGCGTGGAACGCGAGCATCGCCACCGATGCCGCCGCACTGCGGCTCGAAGCGCAAGAGATCATTTTAACGGTGCCCGCGTCGTTCGATGCCGCGGCTCGCGACCTCACCGTGGAGGCCGCGAAGGCCGCCGGATTCGAGCATTTGACATTGCTCGAAGAACCGCAATCGGCCTTCTATTCGTGGCTCGATTCGCTCGGCGAACAGTGGCGCAAAGACGTCCGCGTCGGCGATCTCGTCCTCGTCGCCGACCTCGGTGGCGGCACCTCGGACTTCACGCTGATCGAAGTCGGCGAAGTCGAAGGCAACCTCTCGCTCACCCGCCTCGCCGTCGGCGACCACCTGTTGCTCGGCGGCGACAATATGGACCTCGCGCTCGCGCACACGACCGCTGCCGTGTTGGCGAAGCAGGGTACGAAGCTCGACGCGAACCAGATGCTCCAACTGACATACGGCTGTCGTTCGGCGAAGGAACTCTTGCTATCCGATAGCACGAAAAAGTCCGCACCGGTGACGGTGTTGGGTAAGGGGCGTTCCGTGGTCGGCGGGTCGATCAAGTACGATTTGCCGCGTGCAGAAGTCGAGAAAGTGCTGATCGATGGCTTCTTCCCCGAGTGCGCGAAGGACGATGAACCGCTTCGCACGCGAACGGCGGGGTTGCAGGAACTCGGGCTGCCATACGTGGCCGATGCGGGCGTGACGAAGCACCTCGCCCAGTTTTTGAACCGGCAAGCCGAGGCACTCGCAAACCGCGAACGACCGGGCAAGAAGAAGAAGGGCGATACGGGAATTTTACCGACAGCGGTGCTGTTCAACGGCGGCGTGTTCAAGGCGACGGCGCTCCGCGATCGCTTTATGAGCGTGTTGAACTCGTGGGCAAAGTCGGCGAAAGCCGAGCCGATTCGTTCGCTTTCCGGTGCCGATCTCGATCAGGCGGTGGCGAAGGGAGCGGCGTATTACGGCATGGTTCGCCGCGGCAAAGGCGTCCGCATTCGCGGTGGCACCGCTCGCGCGTATTACATCGGCGTCGAAGTCGCGGCACCGGCGATTCCGGGAATGTCGCCGCCACTCAAGGCCCTTTGCGTCGCGCCGTTCGGCATGGAAGAAGGCACCGAAGCCGACATGCCGGGGCAAGAGTTCGGCCTCGTCACCGGCGAGGAAGTCGAGTTCCGCTTCCTCGGTTCGAGCCTGCGCCGCGAAGACCCCGCCGGCACGGTCATCGACGAATGGCAAGACCAGATCGACGAACTGACGCCGATGCGCGTCACGCTCGATAGCAAGGGTGGCAGTGGCCGCATCGTCCCCGTTCACCTGCACAGCAAGGTCACCGAGGTCGGCCAACTCGAAATCTGGTGTTACAGCCGCGACGGCAAACAACGCTGGAAACTCGAGTTCAACGTCCGCGAACAACCGGCGTAATGGATTACTTCGCGTACATCTTGCGTTCGCGGATGAACTCCTCGACGGCGCGGGGCACCAGATAGCGGATCGTTTTGCCTTCAGCGACGCGCGCACGGATGTCGCGGCTGGCGAGTTCCATGAGCGGGCAATCGACGGTTTTCATTCGCACGCTCGACGGTGACACCCCGATGGCAGTGGCGAGTTCGGCGGCCGTCCAAAGTGGCGTGCCGGGGCGCGGAACGACGATCAGCGAAGTGAGTTCGAGGAGGCGCGGCGGGTCGTGCCACTTCGGAATATCGGGTAAGCAATCCGCACCGATGATCAGCGAAAATTCGTGTTCGGGGTGCCGCATCTGTAGTTCCGCGATGGTGTTCGCGGTGTAGCTTGGCGGCGGTAGTTCTTTCTCGATCGCTTCCACGCGGAACGCCGGTTGCCCCGTCGTGGCCAGCGTCACCATCTCGCAACGATGCTCGAACCGCGTGATCGACGGGCCATGTTTGTGCGGCGGCTGATAGCTCGGCATAAACCAGACTTCATCGAGGCCCGCATCGCCGCGACATCGCTCCGCAAGGAGTAAATGCCCGTGGTGGATCGGGTCGAACGTACCGCCAAAGAGACCGATTTGCATAGTAGTTTCGCGTATGGTTCAAAGTCAGGTTACAGTTTTGTGGTTTTTCCCATTCTTGGCGAGCGGTGGGTATAAACCCACTGATTCCTTCCTGAATCGGAGACAACCTCGATTACGGTGCGACAATCTCTGTCCATTCCTGTTGCGCACGACAGTGGCAGGATCAGTGGGCTTACGCCCACCGCTCGCCTATGCGTCGCGTTTCGCGGTGACCGCGCTAAAAATTCGCGAAGGGGTTATCGTCGGTTTTCGTCGGTTTCGGTTTCGCGCTCGATGGTTTCGCCCTTCGTTTCGGGCGATCGTCTTCAAAGTCATCGTCGTCGTCCGCCTTCGCTTTGCTCGCCTGCTTCAGGATATAAAACAAGATGCCACCACCGGCGAGGAAGATCACCGCCGCGCCGACGCCAACCCCGATCATCAAAGAAGTGTCCTTTGGGGGCATGGCGACGGGTTTCGTCTCAGAGGGTGCAGCCGATTTCTCGGCGGTGCGTTCCGGTGGCTTCACCAGTGCCGCCTGCACGGCGGGGTAGTCTATTTTGCCCGTGCTGTTCAGCGTCTTGACGACTTTCCCCGACTCGTCGAGGAGTTCGATTTTCGTGACGCCGATGAAGCCATGCCCCGAACGCGGGTCCACGGTTTCGACGACGATCGTCACCTTCGCGGGGGAACGCAGCAACTCTTTCGGCACGTCGCTATCGACCAGTGCGAACATTTCTTTCGAGACGAAGATGTCGAGGTTGAGTGGCTTCGCGTTGTTCTCGTTGCCGAGTTCGACGCCGTAGCCTTTGCCTGCGGTTCGCACGCCCATCAGTGCGGCATTCAATGTGAGAATCTGGCCTTTGTACTTGTCGGGGAAGCGGTTGACGAGCGACAGCGTCGGTTTGCCGCCGGGTGCCGCTGTCTCTGGCTTCAGCGTCGGTGCGAGCGTCGCATCGTCGTTTAGGAACGACAATTCTTCGATCTCGATAATATGTCGCGCATCGCGGCCGATCGGCTTCTTCACCTTGCCGACGATGCGCACGGCGAACTTCAATTGCACGACGAGGTTCGGAAGGAACTCCTGTACGCCGAGGTCATGCACCTGTAAAGCGAGGTCTTTCGTAATCGTTAGCCGAAGGTTCGACGGGGCGTTGCCCGCTTCGGTCTCGACGTACAGTTCGTAAAGCCCGCCGGTTTCGGAGGTGCTACACGGGCTGATCGCGTCGAGCTTCACGAGCTTGTCGAGGTACGCTTCGGGCGTGCGATTGATTTCGCTGATGTCCGTGCCATCGGATTTCGCCGGGCGGGTGTCGGAGGGGAACGGCAGTTCGATGCCGCTCGGCAACTTTAACTTCCCATTCGCCGACGGTCGGAAACCTGGCCCTTTGGGTGCCATCCGGTCGTCGCCCAAACCGATTGTCACGGGGATCGTGTAGATCTTCCCGTTCACGTAATCGAGTTCGAGTTGCAGGATCACCGCACCGGTCATCGCGTTCGGTAACATCACCTCGGCGGTGGCTTTGCCGTCGATCACCTTGAGTGGAATTTTCATGAGGCCGGGCAAGATACCGGGGGCGACGAGTTCCGGGGCGACGACGTTCGGCCGCACCGGCATGTAATAGCCGGATATTCGCTTAATTCCGGAAAACGGGTCGAGCAGTTCCACCTGAATCGTCGCCGGAATTTCGCCTTCGCTCGGGGCGTTCGATTTGGGTAGCAGGAGCATCTTTCCCGTGCGGCCACGCAACAGCGTCGCGACTTCGTGTTGCGGAATCGCGAGGCCGATGCCCGCATTGCGCACGGTCTTGACGGCCACGCCGACGAGCTTGCCATCGGGTGCCACCACCGGCCCGCCGCTGTTACCGGGGTTGAGCGCGCCGTTCAGTTGCACGTTCGACACCTGCCCCGATTTGTCCGTGCGAATACTCGACACGGTGGCGGTCCCGATGCTGATTTCTGGGTTCTTGTCCCCCGATGCGAGCCGCGCACCGAACGGGAACCCGCACACGTACACCGTGCTCGTTTCCATGAGCTTCGGCGGGTCGGATAAATCGAGTGGCTTCGGCAAACCCTTTAACTTTTCGACTTTGAGCACGGCCAGATCGGGCTGTTCCAATGCCGCTACGACGCGGGCCGGTGCGGTGCGTTCGGTCGGCGTGCCGCTGTTGAAGACGACGCGGATCGGCACCGCCGCCACGCTGTCGCCCATGAGGTCCGAGACGTCGATGACGTGGTTGTTCGTGACGATGTAGCCCGTTTCGCCATCGACCCGAACGAGGAACCCCGAGCCGGTTGCGCCCGCGCCGCCCGGTTTGCCGACTTGGATAAACACCGTCGCGGCCTTGATAGTCGCGAGATTTTCCGCCGAAAGCCCCTGGCCGCGTGCCGTGCCGATCTGCGCCGCAATGACGGCAACGACAACCCCGACGCGAAGGCAGAATTTGACAAACATAAACACTCCCAAGCGGATGAACTCTATCCAAGGGTAACAGATTCCACACGCATCGGATAGAGTACGCTCGAACGGCGGAAAATGGCAGGGCGACGAGACTTCCACGTTACGACCTGCCGTTCGTATAACCACATGAACATTCCCTTCCTTTATCCGAGACAGTCATGGCATCCGCCGGTCATTACGTTGGGCTTGATGTGGGTGGTACCACGATGAAGGCAGCGGTCGTGAACGACGAGGGTTTGCCGCTCTCGACGCCCGTTGTAATGGCCACCGAGCCGGAACGCGGGCAGGATGCGGGACTCGAAACGATGTGCGAAACGATCCGTCGCGCGGTCGCGGCGGCGAAGCTGACGATGCCCGAAATTACGGCAATCGGCGTGGCGACACCGGGGCTGATGGACATTAAAGCCGGGCTGATTCTCGACCCGCCGAACCTGAAACCGTGGAAGAACGTGCCGGTTCGCGCTCACATTCAGAAGGCGTTCGGGTTGCCGACGATTTACCAGAATGATGCGAATGCCGCGACCTACGGCGAATACTGGGTGGGTGCCGGTCGCGAAGCCCGCAGCATGGTGATGTTCACGCTCGGCACCGGCGTTGGCGGCGGGATCATCCTCGACGATTTCATCGTCGAAGGCGAGCACAGCCACGGCGGCGAACTCGGCCACATGCGGATCGAATCGCCGGCTCACGGCCGCCTCTGCGGGTGCGGCGCGCGCGGTTGCCTCGAAGCCTACGGCAGCGCTTCGAGCGTCGTGCGGCGAACCCGCGAAGAACTCGCAACCTATCGCGGACCTTCAAAATTGAAGGAATATTACACCGCCAACGACGATGTTTTGACCGCGAAAGTCATCTTCCAACTCGCGAGTGAAGGCGACGCACTCGCGATGAAGATCGTCGACGACACCGCGTATTATCTCGCATTGGGGGCGTGTGCGTTGATTGCCACCGTCGATCCGGAGATGATCGTGTTCGGCGGCGGCATGGCGGTGGCCGAGTCGTTCCGCGCGAAGATTCACGAATATACGACGCGATTCGGACTGCCGCACCCGGTGAAGAAAGTGAAGATCGCGTTCGCGAAACTCGGCTCGGACGCCGGGTTCATCGGCACCGCCGGCGGCGCGCGGTTGGCACTCCGCCAGGGTAAAGTGTGACTCACTTCGCGCCTAGCCCGCGCAGCCGCAGCCAGTCTTCGGCGCGATGGCCCCAGTCGGTGGGGCCGGTCGCGTTGGGCTTCGCGCGCATCCCGTAGCCGTGGCCGCCCTTTTCGTAGATGTGCAACTCGGCGGGCACTTTGTTGTTGAGCAGATCGAGAAACAACAAGGTGCTGCCTTGCGGTAACGAGGCGGTGTCGTCACTGGCTTGGGCGATGAATGTCGGCGGCGTTTTCGCGTCGATGTGAATGTCCGCACGCAGTGCTTTCTTCTTTTCGTCGTAGATGCGATACGGGTACGCCAGCACGAGGAAGTCCGGTTTGTGCGACGTTTTGAGTTCGTCCGCATCGGCAAACTTCGGCTCGTTGGTTGCGGCGATCAGCGTCACTTGCCCGCCTGCGGAGAAGCCGAGGACGCCGACTTTCGTAGCGTCGATTTTCCATTTCTCGGCTTGTTGCCGTACGAGTTGCACGGCACGTTGCGTGTCTTGTACGGGGCCTTCGCTCGCTTCCGTATGCTTGTTCGTCGGGCAACGGTGTAGCAACAGAAAGCCAGTGATGCCTTGCTTGCTCAACCAGACGCAGGCTTCGGATCCTTCGTGTTCGTCGGCGAGGATGCCGAAGCCGCCACCCGGCACGACGATCATCGCCGCACCGGTCCGCTTGGCTTCGACCGCCTCGTAAATTACCAGGCGTGGCTTCGACACATTCGAGCGCCGCTGAATCGCATCCGCCGGTTTCTGAGTCGCCTCCGGGAGTGCCGTCTGCACCTTCGGCTCGGGCATCCCGTTCGGCCACAACAGAATCTCCGGCGGCTCCGCCATTGCAATGGCCGACGCGAGCAAACCACTGAACAAGCTGAACGATAAGCGTGAGGGCATCGGTATCACCGGCAGTGAGAGTGGTGGATGTACGTTGCCAGTTGTAACCGATGCGGCGGGTGAGGGCGAAGGAAAAATGGATCGCGATCGGCTTCGAGAGGTACCGTCGATTTGCAGCACGGTTTTGCTAAAACGGCAACATCATCGGAACGACGGTTTATCGAGGTGATAGCGATGGATGGACTTGCTGCGGTGCGGTCGGGGTTTCAGAACATCGATGCCGACCCGGCGCTGAAAGAGAAGTCCGTCGAGAACCTGAACGTCTGGCTGACGCACGCCGATTATGCCGCGTACAAGCCGCAACTCGAATGGCTGATCGCGAATGAAAAGTGGTCGATCTTGCTCGATTCGTTCTACCAGGTGATGCCGTTCGGCACGGGCGGGCGACGCGGTGCGGTCGGAATTGGGCCGAACCGGATGAACGAATGGACGCTCGGCGCGAGCGTGCAGGGGCACTGCGATTACCTCAAACAGCGCTTCCCCGGCGAGGCGAATCTGAAGGTCGTACTCGCCTACGACGTGCGTCAATTCGAAGACAAACGCGGCGTGTACAACCCCGCGTTGCCAAACCCCGTGTTGCACCTGTCGAGCCGGAGTTTCTGTCAGTACGCTGCGGGAATCTACGCCGCGAACGGCATTCACGCGCACATTCTGCCCGCCGATAGCAAGAAGTACCTGTCGACGCCGGAACTCTCGTTCTCGATCCGGTTCCTCGTCGCGCACGGCGGCTTGAACATGACCGCGAGCCACAACCCATCCGACGACAATGGCAGCAAGTTTTACGACGAACGCGGCGCGCAACCGGTGCCACCCGAAGATCAACTGATGAGCGAGTTCGTCGACCGCGTGAAGGCGATCAAACATCTGCCGTGGCCCGAAGCGGTTCGCAGTGGGAAAGTGCATTATCTCGAAGATCGTTCGCACCAGGCGTACATCGAATTGTGCCGCAAACAGAGCCTGATTCCGCCACCGCGATTCGACGAAATTCGCGTGGTGTTCACGCCATTGCACGGTGTCGGCGGCATGTGTGCGGGGGAAGTGCTCGAAGCTCAAGGCTTCCGCCCGATCCCCGTGCCGGAGCAGAACGAACCCGACGGCCAGTTCCCGAACGTGACGAAGACGCCGAACCCCGAGGTGCCAGAATGCCTCGACCGTGCGGAGCGCGTGGCACGGGAAAACCAGGCTGATATTCTGCTCGCCACCGACCCCGACGCGGACCGGTTAGGCGGGAAGGTTTGCACGAGCTTCGATGGCAAAGGCGATTATCGTTACCTGAACGGGCACGAAATTGCGGCACTGCTGACGCACTTCAAACTCGCACGCCTCGCTGCGGCCGGCGATCTCCCTGCGTCGCCGATTGTGATTACCACCGAAGTGACCACGGGGCAGATCACGCGGATTTCCCGGCACTTCAACGCGCAGATCATCGGCGACTTGCTCGTCGGTTTCAAGTATCACGCCGATGTCGTGTGGCAACTCGAATCGCAGGGGCATTACGGCGACGTGTACGGCACGCCCGAAGATTTCGTGATCGCCACCGAAGAGAGCCACGGCGTGATGGCGACGCCGCACTTCCGCGATAAAGACTCCGCGTGTGGCGTGCTGTTGCTCGCCGAACTCGCGCTGTTCCAGAAGCGCCAGAAGCGCACGGTGGTCGATTACCTCGACGACATGAACCGGCAGTTCGGCTACTACAAAAACGAGACGGTCAACATCGTCATGACCGGGCTGGAAGGTAAACAAAACATGACGCGGATGCTCGACGGGCTGCGGGCCGCGCCGCCGCAAGCGATCGGCGGCATGGCGGTCACGAGCTACGAAGACCTCCGCGATGAAGACGGTCGCATGGGGCCGTTTAGAGGTGACACCGACAAGGCCGCACGCAACTTCCTGATCTTCCGCATGGCCGGCACCAATGGCATCTCCGCGAAGGTTTGTCTGCGACCGAGTGGCACCGAACCGAAGGCCAAAGCGTACATCGAAGTGAACTCGAACCCCTGCCCCATCGGGATGCCGCAAAGCGAGTGGGACGCAATCTGCAAGAGCGTCGACGCCCTCTCAAAACGACTGGCCACCGAGTTCACTGCGCTCGCAATGACCGCATCCGGGGCGAAGAACTAGGAAGGCATTCCCCGTTTAGCCGCGCCGCGTAGTCTTCGGAGCGAAGCGCGGGCACGGCGTATCGGATCGCACGTGAATCGCGTGAGACTGGCTATCCGCGCTTCGCTGCGCAGAGCCTGCGCGGCGCGGCTAAACGAAGAAAGCGGTTTCTACTCAAGTAGCAATGTGCGGCTCTCCAATTCGCCGTCCGCGTGCAACTGCCGCAACACCGCGTCGATGATCGCGGCCGATAGTTCACTCACTATGACCATGTGCCGCTCGCCCAAATGGAGGTGAACCTGCGTGCCCAGCACCCAATTCCCAACTGAGGCAAGTAACTGCGGAGTGGCAAAGAAGAGCCACCGTTTGTAGCTACCGAAGTCGATTGTCACCTCGACGCTACACGTCAACGGGTCAGTGATCTCGTCGTCGATAGAGTACGGCAACATTGTCGGAACCTTCACAATTCTGCCGAGCGCGGGCACGGCGTATCGGATCGCACGTGAATCTCGCGAGTGTGGTCGCCCGCGCTTCGCTACGCAGAGCCTTCGCGGCGCGGCTAAACGCCGGAAGGCGTTCCGCCCTCGAGTTCGGCTTTTCGTGCCTGAAGGATTGTCAGCTTCCTCTTGAGACTGCCGATCTCGGATTTGATCTTTCGCAGTTCGGTCGATTTTTTCTTGCTGCTTAAATGTTGCGGGCCGAATTCCTCGGTAATGTACTTTTCGAGTTGGCCTCGCAAGATCCGGATGTACGGGCTTCCATGCATGGCACCGTTGCGATATTCGAGTTTGCCGGCTCGAATGCCGGCCACGATGAAGTCGCGACTCACCCCGTATTCCTTCTTGGCGGTCACGTCGCTAAGGGTTCCACCTTTGAGACCCCATTCGCCATGTTCTGCCATCGGAACCTCTTGGGTTTAGCTTTTGCTTTGGAGTTCTGTCACGATGTTAGCGACGAGTTTCGGGTCGCTTTGTTGTACGATATGATCGATCCGACTCTGTGGCACGCCGAGTTTTAGCATCGATGCCGCCACTGTTACCCACATTTTTTCCTTCTTCTTACCTTCGGCCAAGTACAACTCCGTCACTTGCTCGCCCAGCTTTTGAAGCAGGATCGAATCGCTGCTGGCGTAATACCGCTTGATGATCCCTTGCTGATGGCGGGTAAAGTCGCCGAGTGCCATGTTGTCTCTCCGCTAGGTGTGGGCGATGCAATGTTTTTAGAATAACACTCGTCGCACGCGGCGCGCATAAAAAAACGGGCTGCGACGTGTGTCGCAGCCCGTTTTGGCGTTAAGCCTCAATCGCGATTAGTTACAGCCTTTGCTTGCACCGCAGCCGCCGCGGAGCTTGCCGAACAGGCCCTTGAGCAGGCCACCGCGTGCGCTACCGCACGTGCTCGCGGCTGCGTCTGGCGAAGCGTACGATACCGAGGTCGCATCGCCACAACCGGCGACTGCCACTTGCACGGTTTCCGTGTAGGCCACGTTTTCCGTGTAGTTCTCGGTCCGCATTTCCGTGACGCTCACGGTCGACATCACGGTCTTGGTACCGGTCTTCTTTTCGGTCTTGTAGCTGGTCACGTCGTGTTCGACTTCCTTCGTGACGGGAACCGTTTCGCAGACGGTCTTGGTAGCCGTCTTCGTCACGGGAACGCACTTCGCAACGGACACTTGGACCGTCGAGACGACGGGAACCGTCGTGTAGACCGTCTTCGTGGCCTTTTCAGTCACGGGAACGCACTTCGTGACGGCAACGCTGACTTCCTTGGTCACGGGGTTGCAGACATTGACCGTGCGGGTGCCCGTCTTGGCGACGGTTTGGTAGGTCGTCACTGGGTAAGTGACTTCCTTGTTCACGGCAACGTTCACGTTGACGGTGCGAGTGCCGGTCTTGGCGACGGTTTGGTAGGTCGTCACTGGCGTGGTGACTTGCTTGGTGACGGGAACCATGACGTTGACGGTACGGGTACCGGTCTTAGCAATCGACTGGTAGCTGGTAACCGGGACGTTGATCGTCTCGGATCGCATTTCGCGATGCATGACGGTCTTTGTGACCGCGTGCATTTCCGTAACCGTTTGGCAAGCCATCGACGATGTCGGTGCTGCGTAAGAAGCGGAGGCATCGGAGCGACCGGCATGACGATGGAGCAGGCCTTTTTTGCTGCTACCGCATGGCGAACACGAAGCCGGGGCACATGCCGACGGTGCCGTACCGCATGCGTCGGTCACGACGGGGACCATCACGGTCTTGGTGACGGCGACGTTCTCGGTGTAGGTCTTTGGAACGCAAACCGTGAAGTTGCGGGTTTGGGCGGTCATCGTCGTAACGGGGACGGACTCGTTGTAGGTGTACGTTTGCGTTTGTGGCTGGCAGACGTATTCCGTAACCGTTCGCGTTTGGTTGGTCGTAACCGGAACCATTTCGTTGTAGGTGTACGTTTGCGCAACGGTGCTCGTCACGTATTCCGTCACCATCTGCTTTTGCATTTCGGTGACTTGCTTCATCACCGTGTACGAGTACTCTTGTTGCGAAGCTTGCTGCTGGTAGCTCGTCACCTGACGGGCTACCATGGTGTTCTGGATTTCGTTGACGGTGTAGTTGTAAGTCTCTTGGCGGGACTTCTGCACGTATTCCGTGACGGTCGACTTTTGCTTCGTCACGACGGGAACTTGCACGTCGTAGGTGTACGACTCTTCCTTCGCGACTTGCTTCAGGACCGTAACGGGCACCTGACGGGTGCGGGCTTCGGCGCGATACTTGGTGACCGTTTGCGTGGTCATCGCAGGTGCGGCCACGGCGACGGGTGCGGCGCAGGCATCGCTGGCCGTCGCTGCATGTGCAACCGAATCGCCGCAAGCGGCCGCGACGGGGGCGGCACACGAGGCAGCAGCGCCGTGGCTACCGCTGCGGAACTTACCGCCGAATGCCTGGACTTGGGTAGAGGGTGTTGCCATCCATGCGGCCGAACCGATGACCGCAGCAACGAGTACACGACGCTTCATCTCAAAAACTCCAAATAGTGGAAGACTAACTGGCCCCAACCCCGGAATGAGGCATGAGGGCAACGCAATTCGTTTACCCCATCTTCCCTGATGAATACATTGCCTAGACCACCTAGCTATCTCAGGCTACCTAGACCTCAGTGAAGATAAGAAAGCCGTTCGCGATTGACAAGAAAATCTTTGCATTAACTGCGCCGTTTCGATGAGAATGTGTAATGATCGTGCGGAAGAAGACTGGTACTGATGGATTGCGGACGCAACATTCGGCATGGTTCAAATCGCGGTAGTTTTGGGTAGCAGGTGCGTACGTTTACGGGCTCGCGGGGGGCGCGAGTAGCGTGGGGTTTCGGGCGGTGGCGAGG
>JAYWCL010000092.1:0-9015 GCA_043780595.1 Limnoglobus sp. | reverse complement strand
TGCTGGCGTTCGCGCAAGAACTCGACGTCGCGCTCGCCGCACTCGACGCGAAGTTCGAGGTGAAACCCGGACTCGCCCGCGAAATCTTGCAGCACGAAGACGACGATCCGAACCGTCCGGAGTACTGGAAAACCGACGCCGATTTGCACCGTCAATCGCGCGGCCAACTGTACGAAATGCGCGCGGAGCTTCGCGAATTGCGGCCGCGCACGGTGCGTGCGCGTTCGGTGGTCGAGAACCTGAACAGTCGGCTGCGCGGCTACTTCTTTTTGCGTCGGAAGGTCGGCGGGGAGTATCTGGACGGGCTGCGATTCTTCCTGAATCATCGCCGATTCCTGCGGAGCGAGCGGCCGGAACGTACGGGGAAAAGCCCGCGCGAATTGCTGACCGGCGAGACGCACCCGCACTGGCTGGAACTACTCGGCTACCGACGCTTCCAGCAAAACTGATGCCTCGCCACCGCCCGAAAACCCACGCTACTCGCGCCCCCGCGAGCCCGTAAACGTACGCACCTGCTACCCAAAACTACCGCGATTTGAACCATGCCCAAAATGTTAATGAGGCCCTTCTTGGAAATCTCGACGTCTCCGAGCGTTTCCAACGCCTCTCGCACTCGCTCGATAACGTCCGTATGCGGATCGTCGCTCTCGAACCGCACAACCTCATTGCCTGAGAACATCGTCTATCTCCGGAACGGGGAATCGCTTAGAGATAAAGAGTATTGAATATATGGGTCATGAGGAGGTTTCCTCGTCCTCGCATCCAATCGCGATGTCTCCGCGAAGGCCGCCTTCGACGGCGGACAGACCTTCCTTTTCAAAAACGGAGCTGAGCTTGGTTTTGACTTCGCCTATACGTTTTTGTTAGCCCGACGCGCAAGCGAGGGGAACCCGCGAAAAGGCACGACATCGCAGAAACGACAGTAATCCCTCGCTAGCGCGTCGGGCTAACAAGAATGGATCGTGAGACTGGCAACGTGTCATTTTCGACCGGGTGAAGTAAACTACTCCTGCGTTGCCAGCGCGACGGCGAGGCGGCAACCGGCTTCAAACTCCTTCAAGTCGACGTACTCTTTCACTGTGTGAATCTCGTTCTGGCCCGCCCCGATGGTGATCGTCGGGATGCCGTGCTTGACCATCCAGTTGGCATCGAGGCCGCCGTTCGTCACGCGCAACGTCGGCTTGAGTTTGATCGATTTCGCGGCCAATTGTGCCCGTTTGACCACGGGAGCATCGTCGGGCAACCGAAACGGGACGTAATCGAGGCGGCTGACGAACTGCACCTTCGCCGGTTTGCCACGATGGTCTTTGACCTTCTTCGCGGCGGCGTCGAAGGCGCGTTTGAACGCCGCACTAATTTCGCGCACGAACTTGGCATCGTGGCTACGGCTCTCGCCTTTAATGTGTACGAAATCGGTCACCACGTTCGTCGCGTTCCCCGCACTCTTGCCGTCGGCATCGCCGAACTGGCCGACGTTGCTCGTGCCTTCCTTGCCGTTCTTCACGACCTTGCCGAACCAACCTTCGGCGAAAACATCGGCGAGCGCGAGCGATGCGACCATACTCGCCGAGATGCCGTGCTCGGGGTACACACCCGCGTGCGACGCCTTCCCCTGAATGTTCACTTCCCAACGGTCCGCACCGATGGCCCCGATGGTAATATCGGCCGCGGCGCGGCCATCGATGTTGAAGCCCATCGACACGTCGCCGAGGTCGGCCGGGTTGACGTGCTTCGCGCCGAACAGCCCGCTTTCCTCGCGCACCGTAAAGAGCAGCGTGATCGGCGGGTGCGGGAGTTTCTGGCGGATGAGTTCGGCGGCCAGCGTAACGAGGGCGGCACACCCCGTGCGGTTGTCGCCACCGAGTGCGGTGTTCGCGGTGTTGGTGATGCGGTTCGCCGCCCGCACTGGCTTCGCCCCGGCACACAACGGCACCGTGTCCATGTGCGTCATGAACAAAATCGGCTTGGCATCCTTGCGCGTGCCGGGCAAGTTCACGATCAAGTTACCCGTCTGCGTCGGTGCGGGGATTCGCGTGTTGGCATCGTCGAAACGCATCGCTGATGCGGGTACGCCCGCCTCCTTCAGTGCCGCCTGAATCTCCTTCGCGATGGCCGCTTCCTGCCCGGTGATGCCTTCGATACTGAGGAATCGCATCAGGCGTTGAATCGCAACGGGGGCATCAATTGTAATCGTCGGCATAAAAAGTCTCGGTTAGGATTGCGTATCGTTTCAGTTTACGAAGTGCCGTGCGTTCGCTTCGCGAACATTTCATACGTTTGCGGTCCGAGTTCGATTGCTCCGCCTCCTTCGCGCACGTAGCGTAATGGAAACGGTTCGCATCATACGGTGAGAGTAGAATAGGCATCTGGAAGACCTTCCAGAATTCGGAGGACAAACGATGTGGCCGAAACTGACCTCAGATGTTTTGCTGTCGTCACGGAAAAGCCGGACAAACCACAACAAAACGCAACTTACCCAGAACGTATATCGGAGTCGGCATCATGGCGCGGATTTGTCTCGTTTCGGCTCTGATTTCGCTTGGGATCGGGCTGTTCTGGCTCGGCGACCGGCCGCAGGCGGCTACGACCGGTTCGCGGAAACCGGTGCGGTTGGCGGTGGTTGTCGTGTTCGATCAGATGCGCGGCGACTACGTCGATAAATGGCAGCCACTGTTCGGCACCGATGGCTTTCAGCGGATGCAAACCGACGGCGCGTGGTTCGATCATTGCCATTATCCGTACGGCACGACGACGACCGGCCCGGGCCACTCGGCGATCCTGAGCGGGGCGACGCTCGACAAAACCGGCATCATTAACAACGAGTGGTACGACCGTCGTAGTGGCAGCGCACTTTACTGTGCGGGTAGCGATCGTTACCAGTTCGTACCCGCTTCAAAACCGGTCGTGGAAGATGCGATCAAGACTGCACAGAAGCCAAAATCGGTGGGGAACCCCGAGCGTATGCTCGCCGAAACGGTGGCCGACGTGCTCAAACGCGAGACGAAAGGGAAGGGGAAAGTCTTCGGGTTGTCGCTGAAGGATCGCTCGGCGATTCTGCCGACGGGCCAGCGCCCCGATGGCGCGTTTTGGTTCACGGGGCAGTTCGTCACCTCGACGTATTACACCGATGTGCTTCCGAAATGGGTCGAACGATTCAACCAGTCCGATGCGGCCAGCAAGTGGTACAAGAAGGATTGGTCGCTGTTGCGGCCGGACATTTCTTACGCGAACTTCAGCGGGCCGGACAACGTGAAGGGCGAGAGCAGCATCAACGGGCAGGGGATCACGTTCCCGCACCCGATGACTGGCGGTAAGCCTGCGCTCGGCAAAGAATTTTACGAAGCGCTCGCGAACTCGCCGTACGGCAACGATCTGCTCCTCGAATTTGCGAAGAGTTGCATCGAGAACGAGAAACTCGGGCAAGATGACATTCCCGATTTGCTCGTCGTCAGTTTCTCGTCGAACGATCTCATCGGCCACACCTTCGGCCCCGATTCGCAGGAAGTCCTCGACGCGACGTTGCGTTCGGATCTGATCGTGGCGGACCTACTGAATTACCTCGATAACAAGGTCGGTGCAGGTCGATATTCGCTGTCGATCACGGCCGATCATGGGGTTTGCCCGTTGCCCGAAGTGTCGGTGAAGCAGGGCAAAGACGCGAAGCGAATCAGCGTGACGAGCCTGGTGAAAGCCGCCGAGCAACACCTCCGCGACACCTACGGCAAACCCGACGCGCCAGCCGAAGCCGCGAAGCCGACGAAGGCCGGCATGTGGCTCGAATCGGCGAGCTTCCCGTGGATGTATTTGAACGAGCGAAACGCGGTGGCGAAGGGAGTCAAGCCCGCCGATGTGGCGGAAACGCTGGCCGTGTGGTTGCGGAAACAACCGGACATCGTCGCCGCCTATTCGACGAACCAACTGCAAGACAAACTCACCAGCGACGACGCCATTTGCCAGATGGCGAAGCGGTCGTACTTCCCCGGAAGGTCCGGCGATGTCTACGTCGTCATGAAGCCGTATTACCTGATTTCGGACCCCGTTAAAGGAGTAGGCACGACGCACGGCAGCCCGCACGATTACGACCGCCACGTGCCACTGATGGTCTACGGCCCCGGCGTGAAAACCGGACGCCACAACGAACCGACCACGCCCCAACACACCGCCGCCATCACCGCACACTACCTCGGCATCCCCGCACCGAAGGACAGCATGTATCCCGTACCACAAATGCTCTTCGAGCGATGACAGTGTTCGCCCGACGCGCGATTATGTGGGGCACGTTTTTTACGTGCCATTATTGAAAATGGCACGTAAAAAACGTGCCCCCCATCGATACCCTGTTTTGTACCACGCCCAGATTTGGTATCTCCTTCACCGGAATGAACGGTTACTTCTTTCCCTCTTTCGCCATCGGCGGTGGCGATGCGAACACGTTTTCGCGTTCGAGCGGCAACTGGAAACCATCGGCGACGCGGGTCATGTAGTTCACCCACGATGTGTACCAGATCAGATCGATCGCCCGGTGAGGGCCGAACGTCTCCGACAGAGCCGCAACATCTTCGGCTGTCACTGTGGCCGGCGCTTTCGAGAGTTTCGCTGCGAAGGCGAACGCTTGCCGTTCGGCCACCGCGAAATCGTCCCACTCGCCGAGTGCCAGTTTCTTCGTGCGTAACTTCACTTCATCGTCTTTCAGGCCCGCGACCGCGAGCATCATGTTTCCATGACCCATTCAGTAGAAACAGTCGTTCGACCGCGTGACCACCCAGAACAGCGAACTACTGAAGACCGGGTTCGATTTGCCCTCCAACTGATACGCACGGAATGCGGCGAACCATGCCATCGTCATTTCGGGTTGGTAACCGGCACTGACCGTCATCCAGACGATGGTGTCGGTCTGCTTCTTCACATCCGGCGGCATCCGCTCGAACCGGCTCTTGTCGGGCATCGGTATCCGCGACTTCCGCGCCTGTTGCGTCGCGAGCGACTTGTCGAGTTCCTCGACGCCGACATCCTTCCAGTCGTCCGGCGCACCATACGTTTGCTTCGGTGTCAGGCTTTTGACGGTATCCCACGCCGGGCGAGCTGGGGCATCGACGAGTGCGGGTTGCGCCACATCGTATTTGAAATCGATGGGCGGATACGGGCCGTCTTTTTCAACGGTGGCACCGAGCGCATGAATGATGCGAAAGTGGAAGTTCGCGAACGCCACGGTGTGAACGAGCGCGACGGCTTTATCCGGCCCGAGGCGAGCGACGACGGCGGCCATCTCCTGGTCCGTCACGCTGTAACCGGCGGTCGTCAGCTTGCGGGCGACTTTCAAAATCCGTTGCTCGCCGGGCGTGACATCGCCGTTGATGAAGTCCACGATGTCCGCTTCGGACGCACCCGCCCGCTTCAAGTCCGCACGGGCATAGGCTTTGGCGTAAGGGATTTTCATCGCATCCGCGATCGACCAACGCACCTTCGCGGCCAGTTCGGCACCGAGCGGGTTCTTGGCACGGTGCAAGTAGTCCAGCGCCAGCACCCCGCCCGTCGTCTTTGGCTGCGAGACCGCCAACGTTCGCG
Organism: Limnoglobus sp.; assembly: GCA_043780595.1. GTDB lineage: Bacteria > Planctomycetota > Planctomycetia > Gemmatales > Gemmataceae > Limnoglobus. The sequence continues at coordinate 3,450 of JAYWCL010000092.1, read as the reverse complement.
CCCAGACGGGTAATTGCGGCGTTTCCCGAGGCAACCGTTGCCACGCCTCTTTGTTGTCGAGCGCCGGAAAGCGCGGCCCATCCGCCCCTCGCACCTCCCCGACAAGCGCAATCGCCAGCAACGCCAGCGTTTTGAGAATAGAAGTCATTGTCACCTCGTAATTGTGTGGAAGTGAATCGTAACAAACTGTGTTGCGACGTCAATCGAAAATCAGTTACCAATCGCGGCGGTTTTGGGTCGGTCGACTGATGACAGATCGCATTAGATTTTTTGACGGCACCCTCCTGGCTAACAAAACCACTCGCGCCAACGAGACTTCGAGCGGGGTGATTCGATACGTCTTTGTCAGCGCGACCCAGGGGTACGACGAAGCGTCTAACCCTGGGCTGTGGGATTTTACCCCGTTGGGGTACAGAATTGGCTATGCATTTACCCCAACGGGGTTCCATCTTTTAGCCCAGGGTTAGACGTCTTACGTCGTACCCCTGGGCGTACCTACAATGCACGCGACGCGCTGGCGAGAACTATCCCTTGCGCGTCGCGTAACGAGAGGACGATTTGCATGGCCACAGTTCCGGTACCCAGCCGAGGTGAGATTTGGCTGGGAATGAAGCGGTTGTTATTCCTTCTTGTCGTCGTCGTCGTCGCGGGATGTCAGCCATCGCCACGCCAGAATCCCGCACGGGTGGAGAACCTGCCACATCAGGAAACGCTCGACATCGATTTCGCAAGCTGGGCCAGCGCGACGGAGAAGCCTTATTCCATAGCACCCCTGTCGTTTAGATTCTGTGCGCCACCGAGTACGCAGGAATTGCAAAATCAGGAGTTGGATAAGAAGCAACGCGGGCCGCACTCCGAGTCCGCCATCGTCGTGCGGGTCAATCCGATCGGTTTTAATCCATTCAAGACTGGCCTATCGGTACCCGTGGGCACGATTGTGATAAAGGAGAAGTACCAACATTATTCGCCCGACACACCGCCCGTCGCCGTCGCCGCCATGATTAAACGAGAACTCGGTTACGACCCCCAACATGGGGATTGGGAGTACGCATACGAACAGCGATGGCCGGAACACGAGCGAAAAGTGATCCGAGGCAAGCTCGATTCCTGCATCGACTGCCATCAAAACGCAAGCGGCAAGGACTACTTGTTCCGCCCGTATTTGGCGTCGCCGCGATAAGTGTAACCGTTCACGGGGTATTCCGTTTTGCTTTGAACCAACTGGTTTTGTAGGTCGGGTCGAAGCTTTGAGTGGGCACAGACAATGCATTCGCGCGACGATTCCAAACCTTACGGGTTTTTGTCGCGGATACTCTGTCGGGCCTCATCGCAAAGCCTCTTCGATCGCGACCTACGGGTTCTGAAACGTTGAAAATGCAATCTGCCCCGTGAACGGTTACGAAAGAATTACGCCAACTGCAAATGTCATTTATCAAATACGGCATGATAGACATTTGAGGTTGCTAACTTGCCACTTGAAGGCCTCTCAAACAGAATGAAATAAATTAGAATTGCCAAAGCGGTAGAGCCAAGTTTTACAAAATCTTTACTGAAGGCGTGATCGGAGTCGATAGCATTCAAAATTGGCATATTTGTCAGAGTAGATGCACCTACTATGAAGGACGTACGGTTCTTCTTGCTGAAGAGGCTACTCAATTTGGACTTTTTAATTTCCGTGTCAATCTTACGAATAGAATCGTGCAATGGAAGCAATTCTTCTCTGAGTACTCTTTCTGGGTCTTCACCTCGATCCGTTCGTTCTTGAGTTCGTTGAAGTACGAGTTGAAGTTGTTTTCGCCAGTTGTCGTAGCACTCTGCATTCGCTCGCAAAGCAGTAATTTCTTTGACTGGCAGGCTGTCGACAGAAGGTAGCAAACAACTCCGTGAATATTCCTTCATCGCCAGCTCAGAGTTGACTACAACCAAGTCTTTGAAATATTTTGGAAGAATGTGCTGCCGCAACTGCCATGTGAAGCGAGATGTATAAACCGGTGTCATCATAAGTTTGTGAGCAAACCATAGCTGATCTATTGTAGACTGAGAACCATTGTAAATTCCTTGAAGTTCAATTGCTTCCATTGCCCAATTTTGATCAGTGTCATTTACGTGACAATCAATTCCATCCATGTAATCATGCATGATTTTAATTTCAGAGCAGTTCCACTTGTAGCCGAGCGATTTTACATCTGCTAACGTCAGCCTATGGCTAGGATCACTGCCGAACGCAGCATGGGTGTCAATCCCAATCTGGCCTCTATGTTTTATAACTGCGAGTTGCTCTTTATCAGATGGAGCAATCGGTATTATTGCTCCCATTTGTATCAAGCCTTTATACTCTTTCGCCATCCTGAAATGACTGTCTGCAACGCTTCTCATTGAAGAAACTAGCCTGCTCGATTTGTGCAAAATAATACTTGAACACCCAATCGCTACTTTGTCATGTAATAAGCATAACTTAGAGCGTTCGGAAAATATGAGGTTATTGTTCGAGGAACCTCATACAGATGAGTGAACAGGCCAGGGCGAGGAAGGCGTGTTGGACTTCGGCGAGTCGGTCGAGGCGGCGACGCAGTCGTCCGAAATTGTGCAGGAAGGCGTTGGTCCGCTCGACGACCCAGCGCGTTTTGCCCATGCCGCTGCCGTGGTCGGTGTTGCGGGCGGCGAGTTCGGGCACGATGCCGAGCCAGCGGAGGAGTTTTCGCAGCGGCTCCGAGTCGTAGCCGCGGTCGCCTTGGAGTCGGTCGGGCTTCTCGCGCGGTGGGCCGGGCTTGCCGCCGACCGGCGGGATCGCGGTCAAAAGCTCCAGCACCGGCACCACGTCCGGCACGTTGGCGGCGGTGAGGATCACGGCGAGCGGGATGCCGTTCGCATCGGTGAGCACGTGGTGCTTGCTGCCGGATTTGCTGCGATCCGTGGGGTTTTGGCCAGTGTCCTCGCCGCCTTCGGGGGCCTTGGCGAAGGTGCCGTCGATGATGGCCCGCGACCAATCGATGAGGTCCGCCGCGTTGAGTTCGGTCAGAAGCAGGGCGTGAAGTTGTTGCCAGACGCCGATGGTGTGCCAGTGCCGCAGATATTCGCGGCAGGTCTTGCCGCAGCCCCAACCGAGTTCGGTCGGCAGATCGTCCCAGGCAATGCCGGTCTTGAGGACGAAGAGGATGCCGGTGAGAATGCGACGACGATCGAGCGGCTTGCGGCCGGGAAAGCGGAACCGCCGCGCTTCCAGCGGTGGCAATGACCGATCCTCCTGGCAAGAAAATGACTCCACCCTATAGTACGGTGGCCGGTGGCCGTCATGCCAAATGGATCATATTTTCCGGACGCTCTTAATAGCTTCTTTTGCATTTAACTCAATAGTTCTACTGTATCCGCCGGAAGTACTATGGCGGAAAGAGTTTATGGAATCCTCGACAATTGGTCTGAATTCCGTGTCTGACCGGGATGGATGTGTCA
>JAYWCL010000091.1:0-4481 GCA_043780595.1 Limnoglobus sp. | reverse complement strand
ACTACATGAAGGAAGAATTCCGGCACTTCTGGGACCAAGAGAACGTCGAGGCCGCGACGCGGTTTCTCGACGACTGGTGCCTCCGCGCCGAGGCATCGACATTGTCGGTGTTGAAGAAGATGGCGAGCACCTTCCGGATGCACCGCACCGGCCTGTTGAACTACCACCGCTGCCCCATCTCGACCGGTCCGCTCGAGGGTCTGAACAACAAGATCAAGACGCTCCAACGCCAAGCCTACGGCTACCGCGACCAGGAATTCTTCGAGCTACGCATTTACGCAATCCACAAAGCCGAGTACGCACTTGTCGGATGAACCTGAAGTCTTTGAATACCCAATCGGGTTCGACGATTTCGCGAATGCGCAGGCCCGTTTCGAGATTCCACACGAACATGGCATTCGCGGTCAGGCTCATCGCCGTCTTTTCGCCCGGCAGGAATCGTACGCGATATTCGTTACTCGGCATGACGTAGCGCGGGCTGCCGTAACGTGCCGTCACGCCGATCGGCATCGGCAACCCTTCGGCGTCGTACGGTATCAGCGCCAGCGGAACGGTGAGGCACATGAGCGCGAACATATTGCGATCCTCGCGGATAGGGAACGGACATACTACTCGAAATCTCGTTGACTTCCCACACGGATTGCTGCACGATGCGTTCCGTCGGAACCTCTACTAACACGGGTGATCGCTTATGTTCTCGCTCTGGAAACGTGGCCTATTTGCGATGGTTATCTCTGCATTCTTGCTGCCGTTCGCGGTTGCGCAAACGCCGCCGGTGGTGCCCGACGATGTGACATTCGAGGCGGGCATCGAGTATGCGAACCCCGACGATCAACACTTGATGTTGAACATCGCGCGGCCAAAAACGGGCGATGGCCCGTTCCCCGCGATCGTCTGCATTCACGGTGGCGGCTTCCGTGCGGGCAAGCGCGAAGGGTACGACGGACTGATTATTCGCCTGGCCCAGAAGGGATATGTCGCGATGACGGTGTCGTATCGGCTCGCGCCGAAGTACCAGTTTCCGGCCGCGGTTCACGACACGAAGGCCGCCGTGCGCTGGGCACGCGCGAATGCGGCGAAGTACCAGATCGACCCGACGCGCATCGGCACGACGGGCGGTTCGGCGGGCGGGCACCTCGCGCAGTTTCTGGCGCTGACGGCAGGCGTGGCCGAGTTCGAAGGCAACGGCGGCAACGCCAAAGAGTCGAGTGCGGTCGCCTGCGTGGTGAACGTCTACGGGCCGAGTGACTTCACGAAGTCGTACGGCAAAAGCGTCGATGCCGCCGAAGTGCTGCCGCTGTTTCTCGGTGGCAATTTGGAGACGGCCCGCAAACAGCACCTGAAGGCCAGCCCGCTCTATTGGGTGACGCCGAACGCCGCCCCGACGCTGTGCATTCACGGCACCGAAGACAAATACGTCGCCCACGAGCAAGCCGTCTGGCTCGTCGATAAGCTGAAAGCCTGCGGTGCCGATGCCGAGCTACTGACGCTCGAAGGCGCAGGCCACGGCTTCAAAGGCAAAGACGCGGAAACGTCCGACGCCGCACTGTTCGCGTACTTCGCCAAAATGCTGAAGAAGTAACGCAGGAATCGTTCGCTCGCGTTCCCTCGCTACCCGGCCCACCGCGTTCCGGGTATAACGACTCTTTGCCACATCGGTACGAGGGGCGGATACATGTGCGGGATCGCAGGGATGATCGATCTGTCGGGCCGTCGGCCCGCGCCGCGTGGAGTTGTGCCCGCGATGGCCAAGGCCATCTACCACCGCGGGCCGGACGAAGACGGCTTCCTCGACCGCGACGGCTTGCACCTCGCGAACACGCGGCTCAGCATCGTCGGGTTGGCCGACGGCAAACAACCGATTTCCAACGAAGATGGCAGCATCTGGACGGTCTTCAACGGCGAGTTCTTCGACTACCCGGAGAAGCGTACCGCCCTCGAAAGCAAGGGACACCAGTTCCGCACGCACACCGATACCGAGATCATCCCGCACCTCTGGGAAGACCACCGCGAGAAGCTGTTCGACCACCTGCGCGGGCAGTTTGCCGTCTGCGTGTGGGACTCGAAATCGAACGAAGTCGTGCTCGGCCGCGATCGCGCTGGCATCTGCCCGCTCTTCTACACGACGATTCGCCACGATGGCTCGGACTGGCTCTTATTCGCCTCGGAAATCAAGGCGATACTGGCGAGCGGGTTGGTGACGGCGAAGCCGGATTTGCGCGGGTTGAATCACATCTTCACCTTCTTCGCGATGCCCGGCCCGATGACGGTATTCGAGGGCATTCAGGTACTATTACCCGGCCGCTACCTGCACCTGAAGCTCGGCCGCACCCACGTCGAAGAAGCCGTGAAACAGCACATTTATTGGGAAGTGAACTATCCCGATGAGGGGCAGGAAGACTACGGTCGCGACGAGAAAAAGACGATCGACGCCTTTGAAGACGTGCTGTTGCGTGCGGTGCAGCGCCGACTGCGGGCCGACGTGCCGGTGGTGTCGTACCTCAGTGGCGGCGTCGATTCGTCGCTAGTCGTGGCGATGGCGAACAAGGTACTCGGGCGGCCGATCCCGACGTTCACGATCTCCGTAAAAGGCGAAGGGCTGGACGAAGAATCGCTGGCGATCGAAGTGGCGAAGTCGCTCGGTTGCGAGCCGATCGTAGTGCCGTGCGGGCCGAACGAACTGCGTGCGGACTACCCGGAGTTGATCGCGGCCGCTGAGTGCCCCGTGATCGATACGTCGTGCTTGGGTCTGATGCACTTGGCGCGAACCGTCCACCAGAACGGCTACAAAGTCGCGCTCACCGGCGAAGGAGCCGACGAGTGGATGGCGGGGTACTCGTGGTTCAAAATCCACAAAATCCTGGGGTATACCGACATCATCCCCGGCATGGCGATGCGGTTGCGACGGCTCGGCGCGCGGCTCACCGGCCAGCCGATGTTCCCGATGGAACAGATCCGCCGCACGCACGAAGTCCTCGGCGGGCACAACGGCTGGGTCGACTGTTACGGCCTCATGAGTATGAACAAAATCCGCTTCTTTAGCGGCGAACTTCGCGAAAAAATGCTGTCGCACTCGGCATTCGAAGACCTCGAACTCTCGCCGAATCTCCGCCGATGGTCCCCGTTCAACCGGCAGATGTCGCTCGGTGCCCGCATCATGCTCCCCGGCCACCTCATGGCTTCAAAGGGCGACCGCGTGGCGATGCACTCGTCGGTCGAAACGCGGTATCCGTTTCTCGACGAAGACGTGCTTTCATTCCTGGCGACGCTGCACCCGCGCTGGAAACTGCGCGGCCTCACGGACAAGTACATCGAGCGCAAAGTCGCCGAGCGCTGGCTGCCGAAAGAAGTGGCGTGGCGGAAGAAGCACATGTTCCGCGCGCCGATGGACGCCTTCGCGATGGGCGGCAAAGAGCCGTGGATTCAGCAAGTGATGAGCCGCGAATCGATGGCAAAAACCGGTTACTTCGACTACGAAGCGGTGGAGAAAGCCTCCGCAAAGGTTGGCACGATGCGCCGCGGCTTCGCCCGCACCGGCCTCGAGATGGGCCTAACCGCCGTCACCGCCACGCAGTTGTGGCACCACCTCTACATCAGCGGCGACCTGTGCGACTTGCCGAGGGCAGTGGCATCGGCTCGCGTTTAACGAAAGCGCGCCATGTCCGTCGACTCCTACTTCTTCGTGCGCGACGCCCAGATGCCATCGATCGCGCAATGGCAGGTCGCGCTCGATCGAGCCGGAGTTGGCATCGTGTTAGAGGTCGTCGTCGATGACCTGCGTCAGCATACGGGTTATCTCCCCGCGACATACCGCGGGCAACCATCGGGCTTCGAGTGGTATTTCGGTCCGCTCGCGGAGAACTTCGGGGGCGATCTGCCGAACGGTCTCGCGGGACGAGAGCATGTCGTCAATTGCGTGACTTTTAGCGATATGCAAGAGTTGATCTGCGGCCTCCTCGCCTGTTCGGTGCTGTCGCAACTCGCGGATGGCGTGTTCTTAAACGAGGACACGGGGCAGTTAATGAGTGCGGACGCCGCACTCGAGATGGCACGGGAGCTAGATTCAACGGTGAAAGACTAAACGATGTGTTTATAGCCGCAACGCGGAGTCTTCGTAGCGGAGCGCGTGGACTGCACCCATTATCGGTAATGCCGTGAAGGATTATTTCGCAGCTTTTGCGATGATGTGTCAATTCTTTTCGGATTCTGGTAGCCGCAGGTCTTTAGCCTGCGCGGGGGCAAATACCCTAGAAAACCAGTCGTGGCGAGTCTTCGAGACGCGACGTGAGTAACCGCAATTCCTTCGTTTTTTACGTTGCAGATGTCGTGAGACTTATGACGCAGTGACTCCCTGCATCCCGAAGTCTCACGACTGTGACTACTGCGTCGTCAAGTCTTGGTTTTGGGGTAGAGTCGCTTTAACTTTATGCGTGCGTCTGCGAGTTTGAATTGCCAGTCGACGCCGCGTTGCTTGGCGTTGG
>JAYWCL010000090.1:0-3058 GCA_043780595.1 Limnoglobus sp. | reverse complement strand
GCCGTGGCATGGTGCATTGCGGCCAAGAACTCCAAGCGTTCGAGCGTCGGCACGATGACGATGCGGCCATCGGTCGAATGCCAGCACTGGTCGAGAATGTACCCGCGTTCGGTCGATGACAGCAATTCGTTCAGCACCGTTTCCGTGAGTTGCGCCGTGCCCGCGATGATGAGTTTGGCGGTTCCGGGTGGCAACATTCGGAAGCCGCGGATCGCGTTCGGGACATTTTTGCGAACGCGGTTGAAGCCAGTCGCAGCGCCCACGGGCAGGAAGAAATACGGCGAACTCTCCGCCGCCGAGTGCGAACCGAGCCGAATCGACTCCGGACGAACTGCTTTTGCCGCAGCGAGAAGTGCCACCGAATCGGGCAATGCGTGCCAGACGACGGCAGTCTTCGCGGGTTCCCACGGCAGGTGGCGGCAGATACGGTCGCGGGCATCGTGCGAGATGCAGTGGATGAGCGAGATGGCGGGGCGAATCGTGTCGAGTGTCTGGTGGCGGATCGCAGCCGTCGCCCCGAAGCCTTCGGGATTCTCCAAAAAACCCGCATCGTGAAAGCTGACGACTTGCGGACAACCGGGATGACGCATTCCGGTGTAATACGAGCAGTACAGTAAGTCCGGTTTCAATTCGGCAACGATCCCACCGAGGATCGGGTCGAGTGGATTTGCCAGACTGAACCCCAACGGGATGTCCAACTCGCGATATTGAAACTGCGTTCCCCGGTCCCACGGCTCGAGTGCCGTCGTCGGAAACAGCAACTGCGGTGAGGTCGGGCTGACCACTGTGAATCGATGCGGCGATTCGACTTGTTGCAATGCCGTCAGCAACATCCGGCAATGCACTCCCAGCCCACCACTGACATCCAAATGCGGCAAGAACAACACGATCGACATTGTGCGAGACTCCCGTTCTTACTCGCAAACTTACGATATTGGCGTACGAGGAGCGACCGCGTTCTCGGTGAAAATGCCGCAGTCGCAGGACATCACCTGCCCTTCGCAGAACGGGCACTCCTCGTAGTCGCATAGCGGCTCGTGGAGTTGGCCCTTAACCGCATTGCAGTGCCGGCAGGGCTTGCGGGCCGCCTCAATCGGGTCGCGGAACGTCTCCCGCCCGTACGGTATCCGCAACTGAAACTCGCCCTCGAACTGGTAGAGGGTGAGCGTCTGCGACTCCTTCAAATAGTCGCCCGCATCTTGATATACAGAGCCTTCACTCATCGTAAACCTCTTGCCGATTAAAGTTGACTCCTCGCTTAACCGAACGCCCTCTTGCCGCCATGCAGTTCTTTATTGCAATCCACAGATGAGATCATACATCCCAGCAAAATGCGAGGTCAAGAATTTGCTCGGCGCGCGGCTATCCGATCGACTCGAAGAAGTCCCAGATCATTCGGTTCGCGTCGGGGGCGGTGTCTGCGATAGCACCGCCGATGCGCGGGTGGAGTTGCCCTTTGCCGCCGGGCCAGTGGTGGCCTTGGCCCGCGATAATCACCGACTGAAACGGCACCTGCGTCGGGTGCGAATAGGTTTCGATTGTCAACGGATCGCCTGGAATATCCGTCGGTATCGCGTCGCAACCGTTGGCGATGGCCCAGTGTTCGAGCGTTGCGGGCGGTCGCGTAATCAGGCGGTTTCCCCATGGCACGCGGACGGCACCGCCCCTCAGCGGCACGAGCGGATCGGCATCGCCGATGAGGTAAATTGTCGGAACGGGCCGCGATGGTTTCGTATGGTTCGCCCAGCACAGCCCGGCCACGGGTGCGATCCCGGCGAGGAGTTCGGCACGTTCGGCGGCGAAGCGGAAGGTCATGCCCGCACCGTTGGAAAACCCACTGAGATACACCCGTGCGGCATCGGCCCCGCTGCGTTCGATGGCATCGCGGATCGCGACGGTTAGGAAATCGACGTCGTCGTTGATCGTTTCCATTTCGGAAATGGTGGGTTCGGAAACGGAAAAAAGTGAACCGTCGTTCCAGCGGGTCGGGTTCGTGAGAAACTTCGACGGTTTGGATGGGTCGGGGGGAAGGGCTTCGGCGACGACGAGCGAGAAGCCGTTGAGCGCGGCGAAGAACGGCAGACGGCATTCGTCGGCCGCCCATTCGGCGGTACCGCCCGTGCCCGGTAGAAACACCATCAGCGGCAGCGCTTTCGCTGCCGCTCGCCACAACAGGTATCGACGCGGTTGCCCGTCGTGTTTCAAAACGATCGATTGCACGCGGTCATTCCAGTGTCCACTCGCTGAGTGCGATCCAGTTCGGGGACACATCTTTCGTGACGGTGAATCGCACGGTGCGAACGCCTTTCACATCGGCTTCGAGTGCGGTTTTCATGTCGAAATTGTTGCCCGTCGCGGTCACGTCGTGGCTGGAAAGTATCTTGCCCGCTTCATCCATGAAGTCGAACCGGCCCGCGTGAACGAAATATCCATGATGTACGACATCGCGGTTCCCGAATACCGTCATCGCGCGAATGGTCACATCTTCGGGAAAGGTCACTTCTACCCACGGAGATTTGCCGCTACCGACCGTATCGCCGCCAGCGGAGAACCACGTCGACGTCTCGACCCCATCGAAAAGCCGCTCGACCGGATAGCTTCCGTACGTCGAACTCGCCCGTGCTTTCATGCGATCCGCATACTTGGCGACGAGGCCCTTCTGCATGGCATTCGGCACGATGGCTTGCGGCAGTGGCAGATTGGGGTTGAATCGCGGGGCGTTGTTTGGGAACGCTCGGGTAGAAGAGGGTCGCAGTCGAGGTGGTGCGACGGGTTCCGGATCCGGCACGAACTCGACTTTCGGCCGTTGTTCATTCAACGGTCCGAAGTTGTTCATCGCTCCCGCCACATCGGGTTTCACGACCGCCGCGGCGACTGCTCTCGGGGCGTCCGCAGCGATGGCTTTATTGCCCGCAACGGGCATCATCGCCCACACGATAGCCGTGAGGCCCGCGATCCCGAGCACGCCGACGACGATCAACCAGACCATCGAAAAGCCCGTCAATACGCCCGGCTTGCTGCCGCGCCGCTTCCGGCTGTCGGTATCGTCGTCGTCTTC
>JAYWCL010000089.1:0-21082 GCA_043780595.1 Limnoglobus sp. | reverse complement strand
TGGAAGTTCCTTCTTCCAGAGGGTTGTGTGATAACTACCTATGGTGGAAGGACTTCCGCTTTATTACAAGCCCAGCTCCTTAACTTGATGCCAATGGGGACGTGACTTCGTCGTACCCTGGGCGGACTCAGCGCATCTAAAACGCCGCTTCTACGCTCTCTTCCCATGCCACTTTCGTTGCCGCGACATCGCCGGTGCCGATGGCGTGTTCCTTCTTCAGTGCGAACGGCGGGAACGGGATTTTCGCGAGCATTGGCTCGCGGAAATTCGGTTGCACCAGCAGTTTCTCGTCGGCTTGCAGTTGTGCGGCCGTGCTGCGTGCGGAGCGGTCGAGGGCTTTCCAGACTTCCGAGCCGAGTTCGAGCGTGTCGCTGCGGCCGATCGCTTTGATCGCGCAGTTCGCAATCACGCGCTGCGCGACGAGGCTCGCTTGTTGCTGGGCACCGAGCAGAATCACGCCTTGCGAGCGCATCTCGGAGGCGACGGTTTCGATGATCTGCGTGATCGGGTCGGAACTGTTTCGCGGCGCGAAACGGTTGAGTTCGTCGAGCATGACCACGAAGCGCAGGCCGGGCGTCGGGTCTTCGGAACGCAACCGTACGAGTTGGTGGAACACCGCCGCAACCACGAAGCGCTGCAAGCCCGGCGTCATTCGCAAACCGAACAGGTCGATGACCGTCGGCCCCGCTTGTTCGCCGTTCGTCAGCACGATCGGGTGGCCCTGATTGTCGTTCAACCGCAACACCCCGCCACCCTGCCGCAAGATGAACTTCAGGTGACGGTGAACTTTACTGCGAGTGGCTTTCACATAGTCCGAATTATCAAACAGTTTGAGAGTCTTAAACCCTACGAGCAATTTCTGAAACGTTTCTGGAACGCCAGTCGCTAATTTCGGACCGTTTGGCGTTTCTTCCGTCAACCATTCTTCGACTTCATCGACCAGCCCGCCGAAGTTCGGTTCGTATACCGCATCGTCGGCGAACAGGAACTTGAACAAACCTTGCTCGATGACTTGCGAGAGCGACCAACTGTACGGCTTCACGGCTCCATCCGCGCGGCCGACGTTCGCGGGTGTCGTCTTGTCTTTCTCTTGCGGGGCGAGGAACTTCACATCGCGAAACGGCGACGGCTTTTCGACGCCGAGTTTCTTCCAGTCGTCGAGGTACTCGGCTTCCTTGTCGCGATATTTCTTGTTCCAGTTGTCGATGAAAAACAGGTCGTAGTTCTTGACGTTGAAGACGATCGGCGCGATCTGCAAGCGGTTCTTGTCGCTGGGTGAACTCCGCTTTTGCCGTTCGGCTTCGCGTAGTAACATCCACAATACGTGCAGCAGGAAGCTCGATTTCGCACCGAGGCCGGCGATGCCGTTGACGTTCATGTGCCCGCCGTTTTCGCCGAGCAAATAGTCGAGGTCGAGCGTCGCCCTGCCCGCGTAGTCGGTGCCGCCGTTCTTGAGCAAACCGACGTCGATCGGGTTCTCGACGCGATCGACGCCGTACCCCTGCGATGCCTCTTTTGCACTGGCCAGATAGACTTCGCACTCTTCGGTCGGCGGCGTGTACGCGACGGGATCGGTACGCAGCACGGAGGCTTTCGCGTACGTCACGCCTTCGCTGTCGAACGGCGGATGCGAGCCGCGACCGCCGTCGTAGCGATCCGATTCTTCGCTCACATCTTTCTGGCGGCTGCGGCGATATACCTCCTGCACCACGGCAATGAACGTCACGCTGCGCGGGCCGATCGTGCTCTGCGTTTTGACGATCTGCGTGCGCTCGACGGTCTTGTCGCGGTGAACCCAGAAGTAGAATTCGCCCGTCGTCGATTCTTGATCGGGCGGGGCCGACACGCGGCCAAGTGGTTCGCGGATGTCTTCGGTCACAGTTCGCCTCCGCGAAAGAATCCTGCCGTGCGGTACAGCCGATTGACCAGCACCGGGAACGGGGTAAAGAGCGGTTTGAGAGCCTCTTCGGCACGCACGATCGGCTCGAGCGAGACGGGCATCCGTGCGTAACTACTGGTGCGACAGCGCGCATCGATGAGCCAGCGCGACAAGCGATCGACGAACGGGAAGTCTTGTGGGAACTTCTCCGCGAACTGGTCCCACGGTATTTCCACGCGAACGTAGCCCCAGTTCGGCGCGAGTTGCGAGCCGCCGGAGAGTTTGAGGAACCACGTCGCCACGGAAATGCGGCCTTCGTTTTTGCCGTCGATGCCGACGATCTTGAACACGGGCGTGCGCTGTCCGGGGCGGAGCGATAACAGCGTTCGCCAACCTTCGGGGTGCAAGTACGACGCGGCTTGTCGCTTCGCGATGCCGATGAGTAACGGCGAACCGGGTGGCGGATTTCCCGTCACGCGGCTCAGCGGCCCATCGACGAGCGTCGGCACCTTGCGATCCACGGCGAGTGCGAGGCGCTCGAGATTGGCCATCTCCTGCACGGCCCGCGCCCGTGCTTGCGAACGCATCACTTCGTAATCGAACGGGCTGTACTGCGCGAGGTCTGGCAGGTTGGCGGGGAGAACGCGCAGTTGCAATTCGGGCTTGTTGGCCAGGTCGATTGCGAACGCTTCGACATCCTCCCACGGGAACGGATCGGCGACGAAACTGAGCACGCGATCCACGGCGACGAACTCGCGCTCGAAGCCTCTGCCAACGCTGCGGAGCGCCACCGCGCCGACTTCGGAGAGCATCAGCGGGATCGGCCAGCCGCGTTCGGTCCGCACGCACAGCACGGGCAACCCCGTGTGCGAGCCATCGATGAAGCGCACGGGAAACTCGCCATCGCGGGCCGGCGCTTCGGGAACGATGATCGGCTTCCACGCAGCTTCCGGAAATTCGATCGTACGATCCACGGCCGATTTTTTGTCGTCGTCGGCATCGTCGGGGTCGACCGGCACGTTCGGTTGCGGTGGCGTTTCGCCGACGGTTGACGCACCGTACTTCTTCAGGAAATGGCTGGCGGTATCATTCGGCATCGGCGACCCCCAGGTTCTTCAAACGGTAACCGATCGCCTGCCGACTGACGAGCAGTTCGGCGGCCAGTCGATACGCCAATACGCCGAACGGGCAGCATTTGTGCAGGGTTCGCAGTTCATCGGCGCGTGCCCGCACCACCGCTTCGGGCATCAGAAGTTCCGTCGCGAACCGGTTCGCTTCGCGTTCGATTTCGTCGGTCGAATCGTCGGCTTCGAGCAGCGTCTCCGGCGTGTCGGCACGGAAGCGGCCCATCCGTTCGCGATGCAGCACCGCGTGCCCGAGTTCGTGCGCGGCCGTGAAGCGCCGCCGCGGCAAAATGTCGTCGGCATTCACGAACGCCTGCCCCGATCTTCCCGCGAAGTACAGGAAGCCTGCAAGCGGTTCCCCCGGCGCGCCGAACGGCTCGACGGTACCGCCTTCCGCGAGCAAGTATTCCGTCACGCGACCACACGTCAGCCCCGGCAGGGCCACGTGCGAAATCGAAGTGGCTTCGAAGAATCGATTCAGCGGCACCGGCCCGCGAAACTGCGGATCGACCGGCAGTTGATTGTCCCGGCGAAGTTTGGCGATGGCCTCGGCGATCACTTCGGCTCCTCCGGTTTGGGTGCCCGGCGTGCGGCCAACTGATATTCGATTGCCGAGCCACGCCGCCGTTCGAGCTTCAAAGCCGCGAGCCGGAACGCCTTCCAATACTCCGACGGCGCGGGGCCAAACTGGCCCTCCGCCCACGCGATCAGCTTCGTCAGCCCGAGTTCTTCGGGGAGTACTTCCCGCGACGCTTCCAGCGTTTGGTTCAACTGATGGGCCTCCGCAGCGAGGCGATCCGGCGGGTGCAAAAACAGTTCGCGGGCCACATCGCCAACCGTCACGGGGCCGGTCGAAGGCGCAACGATCTCCGCACTCTTGAGGTGCGACTGCACGGAGTTCGTAATCGCGCGTGTCGCCGCCGCCGTTTCGCGTTCTCGATTGTCCGCATTAACGGCGGCGTGTAGTTCGTGGAGCGCATCTTCGAGTGGCTTGTCGAATGCGGCGATTTCCCAAATCCGGTCGAGTTCCGTGAAGTCTTCGCGAGTCATCGCGTCGAGGTATTCTTCGGTCAGGTGATCGAGTTCGCGGTCGGTCATGATTGGCCCCCTTGGAAGGCCGCGGGTAGCAGTTGGAGGAGTTCGTTGCGAATGCGGAGCAGTTTGACTCGCACGTTCACCGTGGTGATCTCAAGCATCGCCGCGATTTCGGAATGCGGCATGTCGTCGAAGTAGCGAAGTCGTGCAAGTTGCCGATTGTTGGCACTAAGCTTGGCGAGCGCGATGCGAACCTGTTCGCTATCGGTATCGCGAATCAACCGTTGTAACACCGGCTCCGCCGTATCGATCACTTCATTTGTCAATTCGCTGTTTCGGCTTTTTCTCTGTTTCGCGAGTGCTTTCATTGCCAGAATGCGAATGAAGCCATGAATCCATGTCGCGACCGTTGCGCCGCGGTTCACGTCGAACGATGCCGATTTCGCGAGTGCGGTCGCTTGCGCTTCCGAGGCGAGATCTTCCGCCGCGAGTTCGTATTCCGTGAGGTGCAGGAATCGCAGTAACGGCTGAAGGTAGAACCGTGCGGCCTGGAGATTTTTTTCCAGCACCGTCGGGTCGCTGAGCGCCGCCCGAACGGGGTCGGGTGCGGCGATGGTCGGTGGTGGATCGAGAACGTGAGCCATTGGGTTAGCACCGTGCGAACGGGTGGGCCATTCCTCGTTTTATTCCCACCCGACACCAGTACGTTACATAAAATGCAAAGAATGGAACAAAAAAGGCGAGATTCACATATACTTCGACCGAAGTCGTAGACGACATCGTCACGGTTAGTCTTAGAGCCGTTGGAGTAAGTCTTGAGGACCGGTGCCGAAGGTGTTGGCCAGCGATTGCGGGTTGAGGACTTCGGCGGGGGTGCCGCTGGCGACGATTTTCCCGCCACTCATGCACAGCACGTTGTGCGCACATCGCCCGAGTACGGTGAGATCGTGCGAGACGAGCACGACGGTGACGCCCGATTCGCGGTTGATTTCTTCGATGAGGTCGTAGAAGCCACGTTGGTCTTTGAAGTCGATTCCCGATGCGGGTTCGTCGAGTAGTAGCAATTCGGGTTTCGGTTCGAGCGCGAGTGCCAACATCACCCGCTGAAGTTGCCCACCGGAAAGTCCCTCGATCGGTCGATCGAGCGTATGCGCGACGCCGACCCGTTGCAGCATCGGCAAGATGCGACGAACCGCCCACTTCGAGACGCCGAAGAATAATGGCTTGGTTTGTAGCATTAACCCGATGAGATCGCGAACCGTGATCGGCAACGCGGCTTCGATGGTCAGGCGTTGCGGCACGTAGCCGACGTGGTCCGGGCGCGGGTGAGTGTGGTTCTGTCCGCAGGCAAATTTCACTTCGCCGCGATACGGAAACTCGCCGACGAGGGCGCGCAACAGCGTCGATTTTCCGCAACCGTTGAGGCCGACGACGGCGGTAATCAATCCGTTGGGAATGTCGCAATTGAGATCGAATAAAATCGGACGACCGCCCCGCTCGACCCGGAGATTCCGGATCGAGACCATGGGCGGTCGCGTGTCGGTGACCGCGAGGGATATCACGTTATTTCAGCACCTTGGCGAGCGCTTCGAGGTTTTCACGCATCTTCTTTTCGTACCACTCGGGGCCGAATTCGGCATCGGTCGAGGTCTCGAGTGGATCGATGACCACGAACACGGGGTCGGCCACACCGCGACGTTTCAGTTCGTCGAGCACGCTCTTGGCCGATGTGCTGGCGTTGTATTGTGGCTCGACGGCAATCACACGAATCTTCTTCGACACGCAACGCTTGACGAGCGTATCGAGTTCTTTCGGCGACGGTTCCGAGCCGGCCACTTGCTGAATGACTTCGGGATCTTTGAGGTCGAACGTCTTCGCGAAATACGCGAGCGAACCGTGGAAACTGATGAACTGCCGTTCGGTTTTCGCTTTCAGCATCGCGATGCCATCGGCTTTGAGTTTGTTCAACTTGGCGGAATACTCGGTCGCGCGGCGATCGTAATCGGCGGCGTGGGCGGGGTCGGCGGCCTTGAGTTCGTCGCGAATTTTCTCGACCATTTTGTTGGCTTGGTCGATCCCCAGCCAGACGTGCGGATCGTGGTCGCCGTGGGCTTCGTGCGCCGTTGCGTCTTCGGGTGTGCCGTGATCGTCGCAGCACGAACAGCTGCCTTCGATGAGCATTTCATCGGGGATCGCACTGCCGAGCGAGATCGGCGTGAGCTTCTTTTTGCCGAGGTTCTGCGACATCTTCCTGGCAACGCTGTTGTCGAGCGACAGGCCATTGATGAAGAAAATGTCCGCACCCGCGAGCATTCGCGCGTGCGATGGACCGGCATCGAAATGGTGCGGCCCCTGATTCGACATCACGCCGCGAACGGTGGCATGTTCCCCAGCCACGTTCATCGCGAAGCACTGAATCGGCGAGAACGACGCCAGCACCTTCGGGCCAGGTTTGCCGCTCCAACCCTCATCGGGTTCGACGGTCGAACTCGTTCCGCAACCGATCATCGCGGCCAGTGCAATCGCACCGATAAATAACCCCGACCAACGATACGCAACCATTTTGAATACTCCAGTAGTGGAGAATAACTTCGTATTACGATAGTAGTCTACGCGGGCCGAACGGGAAGTGCAACTACGATTGCGGTTTTCGCGCGATGAGTGCGATGTTGTCGGCGTAGTCTGCGCCGATAAGCCGGGTGATCAGATAGGCTGAGATCGCCTGTTTGAGCCGCGCGATCGGGTTCGACGTCGGTTGTGAAAAGGGGACGCGGTAGCCGGTGGCTTCGTAGCCCTCGGCACGCAGGTAGGCCCAAAGATCCGGAATGTTATAAAGGTGCAAGTGCGTCATATCGGTGCCGTAAGCGGAGCGGATACAACGACCGTTCGGCGTTTGCAACAGAAGCACCCCACCCGAATTTAACAGCGAAAGCAACTTGTGAATGAGCGTTAAACCGTCCCCGAGGGGAAGGTGTTCGATGAGGTCGAAGCAGACGATGGCGTCGTAAGTTCGTTGCACTTCGTCGAGGTCGCGATAGGTGTGAGCGTATTCGCCGCCGATGTCTTGCGTGTGGTATTCGCCGCGAAAACCGGCGGACTGGAACTTACGCATCATGCGGAGATCGCCCGCACCGACATCGAGAAGCGACGCCTTACCGGCAATCGCTTCGTAGTACGTTCGTTCGATTTCGCAGAGGCCATCGGTCGGCCACCAGCGTCGACGCGGGAAATGCGGACACGCCAGGAGAAGTTGCTTCCGTTGCCAGTATTTCGCATAAGCCAAATCTGCCACGGTCGCAACCTCTCCGTTTGTGAATTACACAGCCGGTGCGCCAGCGATTCGGTCGCGACGAACGGGGATGCGACGGCCACGCATCCGGACGCCGTCGAGCCGTTCGATCACATCGTCGGCGATCTCGCCGGGCACTTCGACGATCGAGAATCGTTCGGTGACATCGATCGCACCGAGGTCGCGCAGGTTCAACCCGACTTCGTGTTCGATCGCGGCGATGATCTCGCGACGACCGATATTATCTTGACGGCCCGCACCCACGTAAACGCGCGTCATACCCGGACGAGCCGGACGGCTCGGAGCCGGATTGATACTCGGACTCGAACTCGAATTCAAACCCATGCTCGGCCGACGCGCGGGGGCCTTGGCTGGCTCAGGGCGAGACAGCGGTGCGGGAATATCGCGGTCGTCGTCGGCGTTCTTGTCGCCCTTGGCCGCGAGCGCCAGTGCGGCCAACGCGACTTGTTCCGCAGGGTATTCTGCCGTCAGCGCCTTGAGTGCGGGACGGTACTCGTCGAGCGTGCCCGACTTCAAAATCTCGACGAGATTTTCGCGAATCCGCTCGACGCGCTTACCGCGAAGATCGGCCGCCGTCGGAATGCGACCGGCCAGAAGTTTCTGCCCGACCATCCGCTCGATCGACTGAATCTGACGGCGCTCCCACGGCTCGGACACCGTGATGGCAACGCCTTCGCGACCCGCACGACCGACGCGGCCAATCCGGTGAACGTACGCCTCGGCCTGGATCGGCACGCCGAAGTTAATCACGTGCGACAACTGGCGAATGTCCAACCCGCGTGCGGCCACATCGGTGGCCACCAGCAGTTGAATCGCCCCGTCGCGGAACTTCCGCATCACGCGGTCGCGTTGCTCTTGCGACAGACCACCGTGCAGAGATTCCGGCTTGTTCCCGCGTGCGGTCAGGGCATCGGCGATGCCATCGGACTCGTCGCGGGTTCGGCAGAAAATGATCGCCGAAGCGGGGGCTTCAAACTGGATAATTCGGGCCAACGCAGCGATCTTGTGTTCGCGGCTGACGGTGTAAACGACTTGGCGAACCTTCGCGGCTTCACCCGCTGGCGTTTGCGCTTTCGCTACCGTGATCCGAACCGGTTTCGTCAGGTGACGCTCGGCGATTTGCGCGATGCGTGGCGGCATCGTTGCGGAGAACAGTGCGGTTTGACGGGTTTTCGGCGTCGCCGACAGGATCGACTCGATATCTTCGGCGAAGCCCATGTCGAGCATTTCATCGGCTTCATCGAGCACGACGGACGTGATGCCATCGAGTGGCAGCGTCCCACGGCGCACGTGATCGAGCGCACGTCCCGGCGTGGCCACGACGATGTCGACGCCACGGGTGAGGGCGCGAATCTGTTCGCCGAACCCGGCCCCTCCATACACCGGCACGACTTTGATATTCATCGGCTTGCCGTACTTGGCCACGGCCGAGGCCACTTGGATCGCGAGTTCGCGGGTCGGAACGACGATGATCGCCGATGGCTTCTTGCGGTCGGTCGAAGCGGCGATGCGAGTCAGGATTGGCAGCGCGAACGCAGCCGTCTTGCCCGTACCCGTTGCCGCGATCCCGATGATGTCTCGCCCGGCGAGCAGTGGCGGAATGGCTTCTTTTTGAATCGGTGTCGGCTCGGTGTAGCCCATCGCCACCAGAGAATCGAGAATCCGAGAATCGAGGCCGAGAGTTGCAAAACCGTTGGTTGCGAGGACAGTAGGCGCGGTCTCAGGAGTCTTACCAACGGACGAAATCGAATCGATCACGAAACGAACCTTCCCCCAGACGAAGTCCGGGTGCAATGCATCATGGAACATGACGCATTCGCACCAGCGGGTGCATTCCGCGTCACTAAAAAACGGAACGACAGTGCCCGAGTGAGCGACCGCGTCCCATCACACAGAGAGTATATGCAAACGATGGCGAAGTAGCAGCGATTTTGTCCAGAATTTGTTTTGTTTCGTCGTAGATGCAATCGTAGTGCCTGGAGTCAACCTGCTCCTAATTGTCCACAGCAAACACGGAAATTGAAAGAGTTATGAAGAGACACGATTCAAACGAGTTGTGAATGTGGGGCACGTAAAAAACGTGCCCCACCGCGATTTGACCGTTCCGAAATTCCGAACTCTGCGTTCCGAATTCGAAACTTATCGCGCCGCCGATCGCGCTCCGCTTCGCAGTGCGGGGTCGAGGTCGAAGCGGTCGAGATTCATCACCTTGTTCCACACGGCAATGAAGTCGCGAACGAACTTGGGCTGCGCGTCATTGCTGGAATAGACTTCCGCAATGGCTCGCAGTTGCGAGTTCGATCCGAACACGAGATCGACGGAACTGGCGGTCCACTTGACCTTGCCCGTTTTGGCGTCCCGCCCATCGTAGAAGTGTTCGCAGACCGGCGACACTTTCCATTCCGTATTCATGTCGAGCAGGTTCACGAAGAAGTCGTTGGTCAGCGCCTCGGGCCGTTTGGTGAAGACGCCGAGCGGCGAGCTACCCGTGTTGGCATTCAGAACCCGCATCCCGCCGATGAGAACGGTCATCTCTGGGGCGGTCAGCGAGAGCAGGTGGGCGCGATCGACCATCAACGCTTCGCCCGCTTTCGTGAGATCGCGGCTGTAGTGATTGCGGAAGCCATCCGCCGTCGGCTCGAGAACCGCAAACGACTCGACGTCGGTTTGTTCCTGCGAAGCATCGGTGCGGCCCGGCGTGAAGGGAACCACGACGTTTTGCCCGGCCTTTTTCGCGGCTTGTTCGACCCCGGCACAACCACCGAGAACGATCAAGTCTGCGAGCGAAACTTTCTTCCCGCCGACCTGTGCCTTGTTGAAGTCCGCTTGAATCTTCTCGATGATCGGGAAGTATTTAGCGAGTTCGTCCGGTTGGTTGACCTTCCAATCCTTCTGCGGGGCCAGGCGAATCCGCGCCCCGTTGGCCCCACCGCGTTTGTCGGTGCTGCGGTACGTCGATGCGGATGCCCACGCGGTCGAAACCAGTTGCGACGTCGATAGCCCCGATTCGAGAAGTTTGACCTTGAGTGCTGCGATGTCCTGAACGTCGATCAAGGCGTGATCGACTTTTGGAACGGGATCTTGCCAGACTTGCGGTGCGGCAACGGTTGGCCCGAGCAAGCGCGAGACAGGCCCCATGTCGCGGTGCGTGAGTTTGTACCACGCCTTGGCGAAGGCGGCGTCAAACTCTTTCGGGTTCTCGTGGAATCGCTTGGAAATCTTCGCGTAGGCAGGGTCCATCCGGAGGGACATATCGGTTGTGAACATCATCGGGGCGTGCGACTTCTTCGGGTCGTGCGCGTCCGGCACGGTCCCCTTGGCATTCTCTTCCTTGGGCGTCCACTGCGACGCACCGCCTGGGCCTTTGACGAGTACCCACTCGTAGCCGAACAGGTTGTCAAAGTATCCGTTGGACCATTTGGTCGGTGTCGAAGTCCACGCGCCTTCGAGGCCGCTTGTGATCGTGTCTGCGCCTTTTCCTTTACCGAAGCTGTTCTTCCAGCCGAAACCTTGTTCGTTGAGGCCGGCTCGCTCGGGTTCGGGGCCGACGTGCTTATCGGGGTTAGTTGCTCCGTGCGCTTTACCGAGCGTGTGCCCGCCAGCGATGAGGGCCACCGTCTCTTCGTCGTTCATCGCCATTCGCCCGAATGTCGTGCGAATGTCCTTGGCAGCGGCGAGCGGATCGGGTTTGGCGTTGGGGCCTTCGGGATTGACATAGATCAAGCCCATCTGGGTTGCGCCGAGAGGCTGTTCGAGTTTTCGGTCACCGGTGTGACGCTTGTCGTCCATCCACTTGGTTTCCGGCCCCCAATAGATGTCTGCATCGGGTTCCCATGCATCCACGCGACCGCCGGCAAACCCGAACGTTTTGAAACCCGACGATTCGAGGGCACAGTTACCGGCGAGGACCATGAGGTCTGCCCACGAGAGTCTGCGGCCATACTTTTGCTTGATCGGCAAGAGCAACCGACGGGCCTTATCCAGGTTCGCATTGTCGGGCCAACTGCCCACGGGCGCGAGCCGGAGGATGCCCGAAGCCGCGCCGCCACGACCATCGGTGACGCGGTAGGTTCCCGCGCTGTGCCACGCCATGCGAATGAACAACCCTGCGTAGCTACCGTAGTCGGCGGGCCACCAGTCCTGCGACGTCGTCATCAGGGTCATGATGTCTTTTTTGACGGCGGCGAGGTCGAGTTTCTTGAACTCCTCCGCGTAGTTGTAATCCTCGCCCATCGGATCGCTCTTGACCGAGTTCCGGTTGAGGACTTGCAGGTTCAACTGGTTCGGCCACCAGTTTTTGTCTCCGTACGGTGCAGCACCGGCCGGCATTGGCTTCTCGGCTCCAACCTGGGCTTGGGCACCCAGCACGGGGCATTTGCTAATGTCCGGCGCAGGTTTAACGACAGGCGGACTCTCGGCGAATGCGGGCGTGGCGATGCCAAGCACCGTGCAGGTCATCATGACACGCGCGAAGCGAGTGGTTCTGGTCATGGTCTCTCCATGGATTGTTGAGAAATTCGACGCAAACGAGACGGATTGTTGGGCAGATGGTAATTTATAGACAATTTCGCGCGATTTATCAAACGTGTTTTCCGCTGCTCTCAGTCGAGCATGAGGTATCGTGCCAGCCCGCAGCGCAAGCAAGGGGAACCCACAAAAAACTCCATGCTGTGCAATAAACAAGGAAATCGCACCCTTGCTTGCGCTGCGGACTGGCACGAAAATGTAAAAATGCCCGATTCCGCCGCCGTTGTCGGCATGATTTGATTGCGGTTGATGAAGTAGGACCGGTTGGGGCTGCGATTGATCGGCTCGAACCGTACAACTACGTTCTGGGTGAACGGTTACTACGAGTCCTGTTATGCGTCCGATAATCCGCGTGGGTGCGGTGAATTACCTGAACTCGAAGCCGCTCATTGAGGGGCTGGCCGAGTACACGAACGACATCCACCTCGAACTCGATATTCCGAGCCGCCTGGCCGACCGTATGGCAATTGGCGAACTCGATGTCGGGCTGATTCCCGTCGTCGAATTCTTCCGTGCGGGCAATTACTCTTACGTGCCGAACATCGGCGTGTCGTCGCGTGGCCCCGTGCTTAGCGTGACGCTGTTTAGTAAAGTCCGTTGGCAGGACATTCGCTCGGTGTCGCTCGACGAAGGATCGCGAACGAGTGCGGCCCTCACGCGGATTCTGCTCGCGAAACGGCACAACGTGCGGCCTCTGTTGCGGCAGCTTCCGATGGATGCGGCGGCGGAATCGGTGACGACCGATGCGGTGCTACTCATCGGCGATCGCGCGATGAAAGCCTGTTTGCCGGGCTTCGACTATGCGTACGACCTCGGCCAAGAGTGGACCGACTGGACCGGTTTACCGATGGTGTTCGCCGTCTGGGCGGTGCGCGAAGGCGTCGATCTCGGCCGTGCGGAACGGGCACTCGTTCAAGCGAAAGATATGGGCTTACGCCGCGCTGGGGCAATTGCGGCACGCGAAGCGGGGCCACTCGGTTTGGACCCCGGATTCTGTCGGCGCTACCTCACGAACATCATTCATTACGACCTCGGCCCCCGCGAACTCGCCGGGTTGAACCATTATTACGAACTGGCCGCCGAACTCGGGCTGGCACCGAAAGGAGTGAACCTTGTCCACTACCATCGACCGAATCTTGTCCAAAGCTACTGATGGCCATCGCATCACCTACGATGAAGGCGTCGAGCTGATGGCGAATTGCCGCGACCTGACCAAACTCGGTCGCGCCGCACACGCCGTCACAATGCGGATGCACCCCGAGCCGTACCGCACGTACAACATCGACCGCAACGTGAACTACACGAACGTCTGTGCGGCGGTGTGCGATTTCTGTGCGTTTTATCGCAAATCGAACGACGCCGACGCCTACGTGCTTTCGCGCGAAGAACTCCACCAGAAGCTGCGCGAAACCGTCGAACTCGGCGGCGATCAGGTTCTGTTGCAAGGCGGAATGCACCCGTCGTTGAAGCTCGAATGGTACGAGGAAATGCTTCGCGACTTGCGAGCGAATTTCCCGACGATCAACCTGCACGCATTCAGCCCGCCGGAGATCTGGCACTTCCACAAGATCAACAAATTGCCGTTGCGTACGGTGCTCGAACGGCTGAAAGCGGCGGGCCTCGGTAGCCTGCCAGGTGGCGGTGGCGAAATCCTCGTCGATCGCGTTCGCAAGGAACTGACGAAGGGCAAAGCGCTCACCGAAGAATGGCTCGAAGTCAGCCGCGTGTGGCATCAACTCGGCGGGCGTTCGACGTGTACGATGATGTTCGGCCACATCGAAACCGGTGCCGAACGCATCGAACACCTCGACCGTTTGCGAAGCCTGCAAGATGAAACCGGTGGTTTTACCGCGTTCATTTGCTGGACGATGCAGCCCGGCCACAAGATGGCCGACGCCCCCGCCGTCGGTTCATTCGAGTATCTGCGAACGCAGGCAATCGCCAGGTTGTACCTCGATAATATCCCGAATATTCAATCGTCGTGGGTGACGCAGGGCGGCAAGATCGGGCAAGTCGCGCTGTTCTTCGGTGCGAACGACATGGGTTCGCTGATGATCGAAGAAAACGTCGTCGCGTCGGCAGGGACGGTGCATTATCTGACGCTCGAAGAGATTCGCCGTTCGATTCGCGAAGCCGGTTGGGAACCGCGCCAACGCAACGTCTTTTATCAACTCGTAGAAGAGCGCGTGCCGACGATGACGAACGCCGTGAGTTCGCGGTCATTGCCGGTTCTCGCGGGAATCGGACAATAGCTACGGGTGGTAACGATTCGATTTGCGGAGTGACGACATGGCGAACGGTATCGAAGTGGAAGAAATGCGACTGACACTGGCACGTGTGGCCGCATATCGCAAGGTCTGCGATCACGTCCGCGCAGGAGCATCGAGTACGATGTTCACGGGGGCGTTGTTCCTCGGATTCGCGTATCTCAATTACAGCATGATCGGTCGATTTCACCCGATTCTTTACGGTTTAATCATTCTCGGTGTCGGCGAATTGCTCGTCGGCATCTGGAAGAAATTCCGACCGTCGCCGGAGTGCGTGCTGCTCGACGGGATTCTGATATCCGTCTACGTGGCATCGATTGCGATTCGACAGTATATGCTCCACCAGGCGGGGTTCGATTTTCAACTTGTCTCGATCATGTTTGCCGTTTGGTTCGGTTTCAACGCCTTGAACACGTTTCGTGCCTACGGGCAATTACGCAGACTCTTCGTCGAACGCCCGACTTCCGAGCACCTCGCGTACGTCGATGGCTTGGTCGAAGAAATTCGCGCATCCAACCCGAGCACAGAAAGCACCGCACTCGACTTGCCGACTTACCCGCAACTGAAAGTGAAACTCCTAGGCGAGATCGCGTTCGTGGTGGACACCAAAAGTGGCGAGTTATCGCTGTTCGGTCGCGATGATTTCGACATCGAACGCATCGAGTCGTCGGTTCGCGACAAACCGCCCATCGGGAGTTTGACCATCGATGGGCAAGAACTGCCCGAGTTCACGTTGAGCGATGCCAATTGGGCGAACTACACGAAGTGGAAGAACATCAGCGAGTGATTTTGGGTATGCCCCCTCCCATGGTATCACCATGGGCTACGTGAGCGGTCCCTTCAGGACCGAAAACAGAACCCCGACCCTGAAAGGGTCGCTCTCTCAGCCCATGGTGGAACCATGGGACGGGGCTGCAACTCGGATTTGAACCGTCCTGAAATCACACGTTGGCGTAGCCGTACACCACGGTGAAACCGCAGCTTTCGTAGAGCGGACGCAACGATTCGCGGCTCGTTAGCATCACGTACGGAGCTTTGTGCAAATAAGCGTGGTGGAGCGTTGTCTTCACGAGTTGCAGTGCGATGCCTTGGCCGCGACTCTCGGGCTTCACCACCACGTAATCGATCTGCCAATTCACCGGCGTAGAAACGAGCAAGAAGCCATCGCCGTTGCCATCGACATCGCGATGGACTGCGACGTATCGCACGCACTGCCAGATCGCCAGGAACTTGCTGCGTGTATGAAATTGCTCGGTAAGCAGATCCCACAGCGTCTTGCACGACGGTTCATCGGCAAGGAATTCCTGAACGCTCAGAAACTCCACCGCATGCGAAGCCTCGTTTGGCTCAGTCGGTTTGCACAGGTAATGCAGTTCGGCTTCGGCAGACATTCCCACTCTCGTTGGTGTTCCTTGCGTTAGTTCATTTTAGGTCTTTTCACGCGAACTGCATCAGTTCAGGCCACTGCCCATGGCTCGCGGGTAATCGGGCGGCAACGACAACACGGAGACGCCCTTCGACAACAAGCCGTACTTTTTCATCTTCTTGTAGAGTGTCACCCGGCTGACACCGAGGAGCTTTGCGGCGCGCGTTCGGCTGAACGAGGCTTTCTCTAACGCGCGAATAATGACCGTGCGTTCGGTCGATTCGCGGTTTTGCGCCAGTGAGTTCGGGTGCGCAACCGAGATCGATTCGAGCGCGGCCATCGTGCGATTGCGTACGATCGGCGACAGGTGCGGCACGCCGAGTTCGGTCGTCGAACAGGTGAGCACCGCTTGTTGAATGACGTTCTCCAGTTGGCGAATGTTACCGGGCCAGGGGAACGATTCGAGTGCGTGCATCGCATCGGGGTGGATCGAAATAATCTTCTTCCCGAACTTCGTGCCGTACCGCGAAACCATGCCACGCACGAGTGGCCCGATGTCCTGGATCCGTTCCCGCAACGGTGGCAGATGGAACGTAATCACGTGCAAACGGTAGTATAGGTCGCGGCGAAACGTCCCGCGATCGACGGCCTCGGAGAGGTTCCAGTTCGTCGCCACCACGATGCGTGCGTGGCAGAATTGCGTTTCGTTTCCGCCGACCGGTTCAAATTCACCCGTCTCGATAACCCTCAGTAAATTCGCCTGATGATCGAGGCCGAGCGTGTCGATTTCATCGAGCAGAATCGTCCCCTTTGCGGCGGCGGCGAACTTGCCGATCTTGTTCATGTCGGCACCGGTGAACGCGCCTTTCACGTGCCCGAAGAACTCGCTGGCAATCAGGTTCCCGGAGATCGCCCCGCAAGCGACGACGAGGAAACGATCCGCCCGGCGTACGGAACATTCGTGGATCAGTTTCGCGAGGTGCGTCTTGCCCGTACCGGTTTCGCCTTCGATTAACACCGTGACATCGTGTGCGGCCGCGATGTCGAGTTGCTCGACCATGTGCGTCAGCGACGGCGTGAGCGCGAGCAATTTCCGGCGGATTCGATCTTGCGTCGTTTCGGTGGCAGGGTCGATGAACGGCGTGCCTTCGACGATCGCACGCTTCAACCAGGCGTTCCATTCTTTGATTTGTGCCGGCCAGACCCAACGGCCATCGAAGTGCGGGTGAAACGCCTCGAGGCGTCGCGTCGCGGCGAATTCTTCGGTCTCAAGGACGCCGATTTGTGCCGGATATTGCTGAAGGCGCAGGTCGCGAACCGCGATCTCGATCCGCTCGGCATCCGCCGGTTCGGAGGCGAGAAACATCAGCACGCCATCGGTATCGCGAGAAACCAGTTGCGGAACGTCCTCGAAGCGGACGACGGGCGCAGTGAGCAGAAACGTCTTGTGTAGATGCGTTTGAATCGACTGACCGAAACGATGATCGGTCGCGACGAACGCAACTCGGCGGGCGAACGACATAGAAGCAATCTCCCCGACTGGGCGAATGGAATCGCGCGAATCGGTACTTGGGCTGGATGGTGCCACTCGCGTTTGAGTCACACCGGAACATCGGTAAGCCGCAGGGTTACTCCGAACCCCACGTGCAACGAGCGAGAACGCAGAGACATTCCATCTTTGCGAACGGGCACCGGCTTCGCGTATCGGGGAACCCGACGCACGACAGGCGGTGAATCACGACTTCGGTACGAGGAACGACCAGCCCGTTTAGCATGAGGGGCGGGGCTGGATGTTGCACGATCGCAACGGAACGGAAACGTCGTCGTTCCCGTTGTAAACAATGTAAATGCGGATTGGGCTTCGGTCAAATTTGAGACACAGAAATCCCGAACGACCCGCAAGATCGCGCCGACCATCAAATCTCGCTCGCGCCAGGCGAGAGAATTCGATACGAGTGGCGAATCTAACTCGTCTCTTCGATACTTGCGATGAGTTGATCGATAATCGCTTCGTCGGTCTTCGGATTGAAGAACACCGCCTTCCACGCGGGAAGGTCGTGCCCGTGCGGGCGGTACCCGACACTCGTCGTCATGCTCAGCCGCGCATCTCGGGCAGGGTCCATGCTGCGTTCTCGTTTGTAAAATAACCGCGTCACTTCGGCAAAGTATCGCGTCGTCTCATCGGGTGTCAGCGTGCCATCTTCGAGCCGCGAGAAAATTTCGCCTGCGTTGCGGCCTTTCGGCAACACCCACCAGACGACGCTCGCCCCGCACGTTTCGGCGTTCAGCACCTTGCAGTAATCGAGTTCCGCGAGCTTGTTTTTCAGGTACTGCGCGAGTTCGAGCGCGCGGCCCATGAGCATCTGCCAGCCCATCAGGCCGATACCATTCAGCGACGCCATCACGGTGTACGGCCCCAGCCCCGGCCGCGAGGTTTCCAGCGTGAATAGCGCCGGGTCGCGGCGACTATCCGCCTCCGGGAAGTATGGCGTTTCGTCCTTGCTCCGTGCGAGATATTTCAGGTCGTCCTTCCGGTTCACGATGAACGCCGAACTCGGGTAATGCCCGCGGCCCGTTTTGTGGAAGTCGAGCGTGACGCTGTCCGCATAGTGCAAACCCTGGCACGCCGCCTTCGCGCGTTCGATCACGGGCAAGACATTCGCATTCAGCTTCAACGGGTTTTCGAGCGTGTTGTATTCGTTCAAGAAGCAGTTGCCCCAACCGACAGCGGCATCGGCATGGAGTTGCGGTGCGGGCACGCCGTACTTCGCCGCTTTCTCGTCGACGATCCGGCGAATACTCGCGATATCGTCGATCCCGAAAGCATCCGTCGTGCCGAACGTGGCGATCAC
This sequence comes from Limnoglobus sp., assembly GCA_043780595.1. Taxonomy (GTDB): domain Bacteria; phylum Planctomycetota; class Planctomycetia; order Gemmatales; family Gemmataceae; genus Limnoglobus. The sequence continues at coordinate 2,722 of JAYWCL010000089.1, read as the reverse complement.
AAACGCGACGCGAACGCCCTGCGCATATAGCGATTCGAGCTTCTCTTCAAACAGATCGAGCCGCATCGAAAGCGTGCGATCCGTCGGGATTTCGTGCAAATTTTCGGTACCGAGACCGAGCCAGCCCGCGATCGTCGCCGCACAATAATGCGCCGCCTCGGAGACGATCCCCGCCACGGTTTGGCCCTGCAAACCCTTCCGCATCGCACCGGGAAGGACTTTCTCGATGCCGATCTTCCCCGCGTACATATTCGAGATCGTACCACCGATCGTGAAGATGCCCCACGGGTCGATCGTGTGGTAAAACACGAGGTTCGCGAGTGCCGTAATCGCCTTCACTTCGAGTTCGTTCGAGCGTTGGCTGTAACTGTCGGTGCAGAGGTTCGGGTTCTTCAGTAAGCACGCCAACGCACCGATTAGTGAGGCATAATTCGCGGGGCCACGCACGTTCTCGAGGTGCAACGGCGACGACCAACCATCGGTGCCCCAGAAGTACGGGAAGATCGAATCGCGGGCATCTTTGAGGTTGCCGGGTAACACATGGATTTCCGGGTTCGCCTGCGCCGTGTCGTAGTTTTGCGACATGTACGAACCCGGCGGCAGTGATTCCTCCGCCCGCATCGCCGCGAGGAGTTCGGAGAAAATACCGGTGACAACCGTGGGGTCGCACTCGAAGAACGTCTTCACGAACGGGTCGTAGCGGTCGCGGTCCATAGTCGGCCCAAAATAGGAAACGAGTCGGTCATCGATTTCATTCTAAGCGCACGGCCATCAGGCGCAATGCGGCTCGTGAGTTTCCCTAGTCATCGCTCGCGTCTTGCCCGACTGATACAATGCCAGAACACCGACCGACCGTATCGCGGAACCCGAACCGGAGGCCTCGCATGGCTGCCCCGATGACACTCACCGAGAAGATTTTAGCCAAGGCCGCCGACCGCGACCGCGTCGTTCCCAACGACAATATCTGGGTCAATGTCGACGTCCTGATGACGCACGATGTCTGCGGGCCGGGCACCATCGGCGTGTTCAAAAAACAGTTCGGTAACGATGCGAAAGTCTGGGATCGCGAGAAGGTCGTCATTATCCCGGACCATTACATCTTCACCAAAGATGCGATGGCGAACCGCAACGTCGACGTGCTCCGCGAGTTCGCGAAAGAGCAAAATCTGCCGTACTTTTACGATGTCGGCACGGATCGCTACAAAGGCGTCTGCCACATTGCGTTGCCCGAAGAAGGCCACACCCGCCCCGGCGAAGTCCTCCTCGGCACCGATAGCCACACCTGCACCGCCGGCGCGTTCGGGCAGTTTGCCACGGGCATCGGCAACACCGATGCGGGCTTCGTTCTCGGCACCGGCAAGACCTGGCTGAAGGTACCGCCGACGATGCGCTTCGTCTTCCACGGGAAGATGCCACCGTACCTCATGGCGAAGGATCTCATCCTCGCCGTCATCGGCGATATCGGCGTCGATGGGGCCACGTATCGGGCGATGGAATTCGATGGCGATGGCGTGTACGCGCTGAATATCGAAGAGCGAATGACGCTGTGTAACATGGCCATCGAAGCGGGCGGCAAGAACGGCTTGATCCCCGCCGACAGCGTGACGCTCGAGTACGTGAAAGATCGCGGACGCCGCACGGGGAATAAGCCGCACACGCTGTTCCGCCCCGATGCGGGCGCGAGTTACATCTTCGAAAAAGTCTACGACGTGACGAAGATGGAACCGGTCGTGGCGAAGCCACACAGCCCGGACAACAAAGCGAAAGTCAGCGAAGTGACCGGCACGAAACTCGATCGCGCGTACATCGGCAGTTGCACCGGCGGCAAGATGACCGACTTCCGCGCGGCAGCGAATATCCTCAAAGGCAAGGAAGTTCGCATCGATACCTTCATCGTGCCTGCAACGACGGAAGTGGCTCGCGGGCTGGAAACCGAGATGATCGGCGGCGTGACGCTGAAGCAAATCTTCCTGAATGCCGGTGCGAAGATCGGCGACGCGAGTTGTGCGGCGTGCCTCGGCGGGCCATCGGATACGTTCGGCCGGTTAAATACACCGATCAGTTGCATCAGCACGACGAACCGCAACTTCCCCGGCCGCATGGGTCACAAGGAAGCGAAGGTGTACCTCGCCTCGCCGCTGACCGTGGCCGCGTCGGCACTCACCGGCGTGATTTCCGACCCGCGCGATTACATGGTGTAGTTATCGCAGCATCGTTTCCGAGAACGTGACACCGGCATAGATATCCGCAAGCGGAATCTGTGCCGCGACGGAAGTGAAAACCAGCGTGGCCTCCAAGCCGACAAACGAAACGAGTCCCCAAGAATTGTCCGCCTGACGAATGTATCGCTCGCAGACCGGTTCATCTTGGGCGACCAGAATGTACTCGACCAAACTGGGAATTAGCTGGTAGTTCCGGAACTTCACGCCGCGATCGTAGCGTTCCGTCGATGGCGACAAAATTTCGATGATAGTCACTGGGTTCACGATCGTGTTCAGATCGTTTGCGTCGTATGTCTCAGTACCACATTGAATGATGATGTCCGGGTATGTGTACAACCCGCTCGCCTCCACTTTCACACGTTGATCGCTCGAATACGTCTGGCATGACCCGCCTTTCAGACGTATTACCTCGGTTCGTATGATCCGCACGTTAAACTCCTTCGCGGCATTTGCGGGATAGAATGAGCCTTGACACCCCTGGAGTCCTTCGCATGGCCATC
>JAYWCL010000088.1:0-22802 GCA_043780595.1 Limnoglobus sp. | reverse complement strand
CTGCGTCAGAACGAGTTGTGCCGCCGTCGCTTTCTCGGCACCGACCGCGCGCTGCTCCTCGGCCTGCGTCCGCACCAGTTGTGCCGCCGTCGCTTTCTCCGCTTCCCGCGCTTGGTTCGCAAGCACCCAACTGGTTATCGCACCCGCCGACAGCACCGCGAACACCGCGGCTGCACTCCACGCTAACACCCGTCGTCGCGTGTCCGAACGCGCTTTGCCGATCTCGGCTTGCTTCGCGCGCTCGTCCGCGGCGGCGCGGAGTTTCGCGACTTCGTTCGCGACCTCGGTGCCGTTGGCGGGGCGGTCGGCTGGCTCCGCGGACAGGCAGCGCTTCGCGAGCGCGACCCACTCGGGTTCGGCACCGCAGGAGTCGAGGCGCGCGAAGGCGTCGCCGAGTTTGCCCTGCGCTGCGAGCTGCCGCGTGCTTTCGGCACTGCCGCCGTTGAACGGCGGCTGGCCCGTGAGCATCGCGCAGAGAATCGCGCCGAGGCCGAACACGTCCGAGCGCGCATCGATCTTGTCGACCGCGCCGATGGCCTGCTCGGGCGGCATGTACGCGGGGGTGCCCATGTAGTCGCCGAAACGGGTGTCGCTGTCGGAGTCGCGGGCGGAACGGATGTGCGTTTCGGTGGGAGCTTGCTCCGAAGAATCAGGGGGCTGACGCCCCCCGCTCGCCAAGACTTTCGCGAGGCCCCAGTCCATAACTTGCACTTCTCCGAACGCTCCGACCATGACGTTCGCGGGCTTCAAGTCGCGGTGGATCACGTGCCGCGAATGCGCGTAGCCGAGCGCGAACGCGATCGCCTCGAACGCGGCGATGAAGTTCGCGGGGCGGGCATCGGGACGCTTCAACAGCGCGTCGAGCGTCTCGCCCTTGATGAGCTTCATCGCGATGAACGGCCGGCCGTTCGCCATCGTGCCGACTTCGTGGATGGCCGGGATGCCGGGGTGCTGGAGTTGCGCCGTGATCCGCGCTTCTTCGACGAACCGTCTTGCCTCGGCGCTATCTGCTGCAAAGTGTGGTTGTAACAGTTTGATGGCAATGTCGCGGTCGAGCGCCACATCCCGCGCACGATAGACGATGCCCATGCCGCCTTGACCGACGATTTCGTGCTTCTCGTAGCCATCGGGAAATAGCTCGGGTGCAGAACGCAGTGCCGACACTCGCTCCTGCTCCGGCGTCGCGGCCTGCGTACGTTCCGAATCGGGGATGGGCAAGTTCATGGCGACGACTCCGGGTATCGTCGCATTTTACAGGAGCCAATCGCATCGGCATACGAAAATCTGGCAGATTAAAACGGATCGCGATTTGGCCGCACCCACACGAATGCGGACAGTCAAAAAGTTTTAGGCGATCCGACGTAAGTCGACTTTTGCATCTTGCACGAATGGACGCAAAAGTGTCTCCAAATGACGCAAAAGTGTCGCATCCGGTCGATTTTGTGTCGATGTTGGTCGATTTTCGGTCGCATTCGGTCGATTTTTGACCAGTATTTTCGGCTTATGCGTAAACGACAACAATCGACGCAACCCACAATGAGAGTGAGAGATGCGGCAAACAACCTCGAAACAGATCCGTAATTTGCGATCAAAAAAGGGGCATTTTGAGTCGCAAAAATGCCAAAAACACGGTTTTGAAACCTCCGCAATTGTGACTTACGTCGATTTCAGATGGCGAAAGTGACTTACTTTTCGTTCGAGCGGATGTACCACACGTCGTTCGCGTCTTTGACGAACGAGTACCCGGCGGCGTCGGGTTTCGCGTCCTCAGGCGGGGTCGAGAGGTTGCCGATCCGCGTCGTCAGAAACCGGCTCGGGCCATCGTCTTGTGCGAGCAGCGGTTCGAGTTGCAGGCGGGCATTCTCCCACCAACCGGCCTCGAATTCACCTAACGCTTGTGCGAACTGATTGCAGATCCATGCTGTCGCGCCGGGGTTGCCGTCGGTCTCGGGTGGCAGCAGTTCGTGGATGTCGAACGGCACGTCCATGCCGGCGGGTGCGATGCGGGCGACGCGACGCAGACGACCACCGGCGGCGCGACCGTCGCCGAGTTCCTTCGCCACGAATTCATCGACGAGGACTTCGACGCCGAGCCGCTTGGTGAGGCCCTCAAGGCGTGCGGCACGGTTCACGGTTGGGCCGAAGACGTCGATTTTGTCCATGTCGTAGTTGCCGAGCTTGCCGACGAGCGCGGGGCCGTGCGTGAGGCCGATACCGATGCGCAACTTTGCCAGTAGCGAATTCGGCTTCTTGCGGAGTCGGTCGAAGTTGCGGCGGATCGCGAGTGCGGCCCGTGCGGCTTGCCGAACCTGGCTCGCGGGGGCCAACTCGTCTGGCCAGCCCCAGAAGCCCATGACTGCATCGCCGATGAATCCGCCGATCACGCCGTCGTTATCGACGATGGCCTGGCTCATCTGCTCGAGCGCTTCCTTGAAGACGTTATCCCACTGCGATTTCAGGTCGTTCTTGCCTTCGTCGGCGACGCCGCACGAGCCGCGCAGGTCGCAAAAAATCACGGTGACATCGAGCTTGCGCGGCGCGAGTTTCTGCGCGTAATCGGGGCGATTCATCAGGCCGCGAACCGGCCCCGGCAAGAACCGCCGCATCTCCCGGTACCGTGCATCGTCGCGAGTGACTCGGTTCAGTGCGGCGTACAACTTCGCGAACAGCAGCACGACTTTTTGGGCCTGCGCGATGCCCGGATCGGTGGCGGGGTCGATGGCGCGCGATGGGTCCACGAGCGGCGCGGAGACGTACAGAACGATGGCATCTTCGCCGGGATTGCGCGACGGTACGGGGGCGCAGACTGCCCAACCGGGCATGGAAACGGTCGACATCATCCCCGTCGTGCTGAGGCCGGGCGGCTTTACGATCGACGCATTATCGTTCCGCCACACGCCCGCCAGAACGCCGCCGGTGGGGCCAACTTTCGTAATCGCATCGCGGACGAACGTTCTGCTAAATCGCGGGATGATGTCTTTGCCGCGCGGCTTCGGATCGCCGGTGCCGAGTGGCGGAACATCGACGACATCGGCCGCCGCGCCATCGCACGGCACCGCCCGACGCACCGCTTGGCGGAAAAGATCGTCGAGCTTTTCCGACGAGGTGGCGGGATCGAAACGGTCGACGATATCGAGCAATCCCGCAATCACGCGGTCCGAATCGACGAGCGGCGTTTTCAGAACTTCTTCTTCGGAACGCACGACCTCGTTGGACCGATTCCCTTCGCGGCCACGCGGTTTCAACGGTGCGGTGAGTTCGGGTGGGATCGACGCATCCCATTCGTTCGACGGGGGGTATCCGGCCACGACCGTGAAGTGAAACCGTGCGATTCGGAACGATTCGCCTGGCTTTAAGCGAATCTCATCGGGTGCGGCTTTGCCGTCGGCGGTGAGCAAGCCGTTGGTCGTCGGCGGGATCATTCGCCGTGCGACGGTGAGGTGCGTGCCATCCCAATGAAACGACGCATGCCAACCGCGCGAACTGAGGTTGCGCGATTCCAACTCGGGAACGCCCGCCACAGCGAGGCCCCAGGTTGTGAGTCCGCCTTCGCCGTCGTCGATACCCGCAACGCGGGCCAGAGTGGCTTTGGCATCCCGTTCCAGCGTTTGAACCCAGATCGGCGGGGCACCCGCACCCGCAGCAACCAATCGGGCTTCGACCTTAACCATCGGTGATCCGTGTCGGATACGACGAATAGAGTAATGGAAATGATATGAGCGAAGTGTCACCGACACAAGACGCATCGCTCGAACCCGAATCGCACGGTATTCTCGAAAAATTACCGCGAATCGAGAGTTTTGAACGATAACAGCATCCGCGTTGTGCACTCGCGTATTCCCGTTGACGCGATTCGTACCTTCGGTTAGAACCCGCATCCTTGATACCGGGACGGCACGGAACCGCCACCCCGGACGTTTTGGCGGAGTTTGGGGGACTGCTCCACCGTCAGTGGGAACCATGCAGAGGAGGCATTTCGTGAAGCGCGCTTACTTATTCTCGATCCTGGCTGTCGGGATGGCGATTTTCGCCCTGACGAGCTTGAACGCACAGACGCCCGCACCGGCGGCCGCCGCAGCCGGTCGTGGTACAGCCGTGTTCAACGTCGCTCGCGTGATGAAGGACTACCAGAAATGGCAGTACTTCGCACAAGAGATGAACAAAGAACGCCAAGGTCGCGGTGCCGAACTCGCGAAGCTCCGCAACGACATCATCGAGATGGAAACGAAGATCAAGAACGAACTCGTGGCCACGCAGAAGGCGATGTACGAGCAGACCTTCGTGAACATGCAGCGTCAGTTCGAAGACAAAGAACGCAACATTCGCAAAGAAATCGACGACAAGTCGGCCGCGCACTTGCGTCTGCTGTTCGCCGAAATTCGCACGGTCGTCGAAGCCGTCGCGAAGACCAACGGCTTCGAGTTGGTAATGTCCTACCCGGACGCACTCACCGAAGAAGAAATGCGTTCGCCGCTGTACTACGACTTGAAGCTGCGTCCGCCCGCTGCGATGCCGTTCTACGTCTCGCCGAGCGTCGACCTCACGACCGTTGTGGTCAAAACGCTGAACCAGAACTTCCCTGCACCGGGCAAGATCGACGCGGCCCCTGCTGCCTCCGCACCGATGGGCACCGCACCCGCGATCGTCCCAACCGGCGGCACGAAGTAACGTGAAATTGTTCGCCGAACGCTATCAACGAACGCTCGCTGGCCCCGTCGATGTGACGGGTGTCGGCATTGTGACCGGTGCGAAGGTTCGCGTCCGGTTTCGGCCTGCGCCCGCAGGCCACGGCGTCGTGTTCGTTCGCGGGGATCGTCCCGGTTCGCCGCGAATACCGGCCCGCACCGCTGCCGTGACCGACACCCGTCGCCGCACGACACTCGGTACGGATCGCGATGGCGTGACGCTCGTCGAACACGTACTCGCCGCGCTGGCCGGGTTGCGCGTCGACAATTGCACGATTGAAATCGACGGCCCCGAACCGCCGGGCCTCGATGGTTCCGCGTGGGGTTTCGTACAACCGCTAATCGCTGCGGGCTTCGTTCTGCAATCGGGACGACGCCCGATTCGGAGTGTGAAGAAACCGATCGTTCTGCAACGCGATGGCTCCTGTTTGGCCATCTACCCCGCCACCGACTCGACCTTGCGGGTGAGTTACCATTTAGATTACGGTACCCTCTCGCCGATCGCGCCATCGGTGGCCACGGTCGAGATTCGGCCAGAATCGTTCACCCGCGAACTGGCGAACTGCCGAACATTCCTACTGGAATCCGAGGTCGATGCGCTGAAGTCGCAGGGGATCGGGCGACACCTGACCCCGGCGGACATTCTCGTATTCGGGCCACGTGGGGTGAAAGATAATCGGCTGCGGTTTGCCGACGAACCGGCGCGGCACAAGATCCTCGATTTGGTCGGCGATCTCGCGCTCTGCGGTTTCGACCTGGCAGGGCACGTGGTGGCGTACCGATCCGGGCACGCCCTTAACGTGGAACTCGCGAACTGTTTGGCGGGACAGGAGGCCGACGTGCCGTTTCCCACCCGACGACTTGCGGCCTAATTTATTTCACGCCAACGCAAGACGCGACGGCACGACGGAAGGCTAGGGACGGCATGACTCCGCTTCGCATCGCAGTCGTTGGAGTCGGGCACCTCGGACAGCATCACGCCCGCATTCTGTCCACGTTGCCCGATGTCGAACTCGTCGGCGTCGTCGATTCCAACTACGAACAAGCCTGCACCGTGGCCGAACGCCTCGGCACGAAGCCGTTCGCGGACATCGAACCGCTGTTCGGCCGAATCGACGCCGCCACCGTCGTTACGCCTACGCTCTATCACCATCCCGTTGCGTCGGCGTTCCTCAAGGAAGGCATTCCCGTCCTGGTGGAAAAGCCGATTTGCCGAACGCTCGCCGAAGCCGACGACCTCATCCGCCTCGCCGCCGATGCCGGCGTGCCGCTCCAAGTGGGGCACATCGAACGCTTCAACCCCGCGTTTGAAGATCTCGCTCGCCGCCCGATCCGCCCGAAGTTCGTCGAAGCCGAACGGCACGGCCCGTTCACCGGTCGTAGCGTCGACATCGGTGCCGTCCTCGATCTTATGATTCACGATCTGGACTTGTTACTCGCGCTCGTGCGATCTCCCGTAAAGACCGTCGATGCCGTCGGCGCATCGGTGTTCGGTGGCCACGAAGACATGGTTAACGCCCGGCTCGTGTTCGAGAGCGGCTGCGTCGCCCACGTCACCGCGAGCCGGATTACCCAACGCCCGAAGCGCCGGCTGCGAATCTGGGCACCCGAAGGGTACGCGGGGATCGACTTCGTGACGCGCAAGTTAGTGTTGGTGCAACAGAGCCAGGAAGTACGGCAATATGGCCTGCGTGCGGACAAGATGGACGCCGCCGCACGGGCCAAACTCAAGGACGATGTCTTCGGGCGGCACCTGCAAGTGAAGTACTCCGACGGCGACCGCAAAGCCGACCCGCTGACCGCCGAGTTGCGTCACTTCATCGATTGCGTGCGAACGGGCCGAACGCCGCGCGTGACGGGTGAAGACGGCCGCGACGCACTGGAACTGGCCGAACGCATCCTCGTCAGCCTGCAAAGCCATTCCTGGGAAGGCCACACCGATGGCCCCGTCGGCCCGAACCGAATGCCGCGCCCCGCCGGCTGGCTCTTCGACGTCCCGCGTGCGGAAGCCGCGTAAAAAATCGACGTAAGTCACAATTGCGGAGACTCAAAAACCGGTTTTTTCGGTTTTTGAGGCCCCAAAACGCCAGTTTTTGATCGCAAATCGCCGATCCGTTCCGAGGGTTTTTCCCGTATCCTGCCATCTTGTAGTGGCTTATGTCGAGGCTCTCGATTTCGCATCAGCCGAAACTACTGGTCGAAAATCGACCGGACCCGACCGAAAATCGACCGAACGCGACCGTTATGCGTCCAAATGCGACCGAAACGCGTCCAAACGCGACCGAAATGCGTCACTTTGTGCAAGTCACGAATTCCGGGTTACGTCGAATCGCCTGCGATTTTTTGACTTTGGGAAATCGCGTGGGTAAGCGTAGCGTGAACTCTCGCAACAATCGTGTTATCATCCGATACATCGTGCCTGCGCTTCGCTCCGAAGACTACGCGGCGCGGCGAAACGAGGATGAAACACAGATGAGTATGATCTGCGAATTGTTCATATTGCCCGCCCGAACGGCTCGAGAACTGATTGCCGATCCGACAGGTGTTCACGAGCTGCTGGAATCGCTTGAAGGGTCGGATCAGGTGCTCTCGTTAGAGAAGAGTTGGCACGGACTGCACTTCGTTCTCACAGAATCCGCATGGGAGGGCCGCCCGCTCGACTTCCTCGCAAGCGGCGGCGTACCGGTCGGCGATGAAGATGTTGGGTATGGCCCGGCACGAATCCTCGATCCCGCAGGCGTGACCGCTTTACACGAGGCTCTGACGGCTATTGAGCAGTCGGACTTCCATCGCAACTTCGATCCGATTGCCCTCTCAGATGCCGAGATCTATCCGCAGATTTGGGATGAGCCGATCGAAGATCTCAAGCAAGAATACATCGGCTACCTGCAAGTGATGAAAGCCCATGTTCGACGCGCCTCGGAATCCGGACAGGCACTGCTGGTGGCAATCCGGTAGATACCGGTTCGATGTCTGCGCTTCGCCGCATAGACTTTGCGCTGCGAAGCGCGGGGTGTGAACTCACGTGAAAATTGCGTTGGGATCGGGATTTTGAAAAATGCGAGGAAAGTCGTTGCGACCGTCGCTGGGGGGTGGTTAGAATGAGCAGAAGCGAAGCCGAGGTCGATTGAAACTCCAAAGTCGCCGCAGCTTCACAAACAAGCGGTTTCGCACAACGGAAATCGATGCGTAGCGATCCGCGAAGAACGCCGCAGCCCGCAAACAATATCTTCGTGCGGATCGCACCGCATAGATTCTTTTGCGTTGGGCCATCGAACCGAGCTTTCGCCGCTTGGGCGGTTTACGTCGTGTTGTCCGTGAACCCTTGATAAGGGCTAATATGCGAATCCAGTCTGTCGTTGAAGGTGGAGCCGACCCGGCATGGAACAGGCTCCCATCGAACATAGTCGGTCTCTTACCGCCTAACGGATGGGTTGAAGGTTACACAGATCGGTTGAGCGTCACTGCAGGTGATTCTATCGGTTTCAAGATCAATGCTCCTCTTGGGCATTTTGAACTGACTTTCTACCGCGTGAGTGGCATCGATCAATATATGATGCATATGCGTAATATGGTAGGAAACGGCCAAGGATACCCATCAACTGCATATAAAGATGGAGCTGGATGGACGGAAACGTTCAAGTTTTCTGTTCCAGAAACATGGCAAAGCGGCATCTATTACGCCAGACTCTACGATCGATGGTACGAGAAGTGGGAAGACCTTTATCGAATATGGTTTGTTGTAAAACCTGCCCTGGCCGCTAGAAAAATCGACCTCGGTGTACTGATTTCAACAAACACTTGGCATGCTTATAATGAGTGGGGTGGCAATTCGTTGTATACGAGTCAGGGCTTAGCAACCGATTATGTGTCATTTGAGAGGCCAAGTTACTCTAAAGACCAAAGGGATAAGGGACATCTCGTTGAAGGTGACCGCTTTATTCTTGGCTGGCTCGATACTCAGGGTTACGAATACGCCACGCTCAGCGACTTTGACCTGCATAACGACGGTATCGATAGTCTTACCGGATTCAAAAGTCTTATAATCGATACTCATAATGAATATTGGACCGAAAAGATGTATAATGCATTGCAGCAGTTCCGCGATCAAGGCGGTAATCTGCTTTGTCTCGGTGGGAACACGGGCTATCGACGCGTCGAGATCAACGGAACGCAAATGTATAGGCCCCAAGACCCTGAATGTTACTGGCATAAAAAAGGCCGGCCGGCGTCAGGGTTATTGGGGGTCCAGCTCAATGAAGTCAAGTACGCTGCAATGAGCGGGTTTGGAACACCTATGCCGTACCAAGTTATTGCCGACGATCATTTTGCTTTCGCAGGGACGGGCCTTGTGTCAGGGGAGGTGTTCGGGCAGGTCGGAAACAATCAGGGGGGGCAGCTCGGAGGCCATTCTGCCGCAGTCGGTTGGGAAACGGACAATATAGATGATACCTCGCTTCCTAATCCAAACCTAAAAGTGCTCGCAAGAGGCATTAATAGTCAGGGTCAGGGCGAGATGGTTTTTATTGAACCAACAAATAACTCTGGAAGCGTTTTTTCAGTTGGGTCCATTACTTTCGGAGGGAGCTTGGTTGTCGATTATGCATTATCTCAGATTGTCATTAACATATTGAATCATCTTGGGCACTCACCGAATACATAAGTGAAGCAACGGCTAACCAAAAGCCGGACCTGACCGAAGCCGCCATCTTCGTTTTCCACGCTTCGATGTCGTTGCGCGGCCCCGGCATCATAGCCGAGCGTTCAGCAGCGACCAAGTCGAAGCCCGAGTCGGCATCGGCGCGCCCTCTATGCCCCTCGCGGCTCGCGGCACGCGGAGTCGGCGGTGCGTCTCCCTTCCCGAGCCGGGGTTCATGCAGGGCGGCGCGAGAGGCTACAGTGGGCTGGCCGAGCCGCGAGGTCCAGCAACCAGGCGGAACCCGCCCCAGGAATTTCTTCGGGCGGCGAGCGTTAACTCACCGCTGTGACCGTTACCCTTCATCCACCTCGGCGCGCGGCGGTTGCGCTGGCCGTTCACGCATTTCTCGAAGCCGCATCGCTTTCCGAATTGTCAATTCTGTTTCGCCACTCGCACTGGATATGGGTGAAGTCTACGCGCTCCGCTACGCAAAGCCTGCGCGTCGCGGCTAATTGAACAAAACCAAGATGATTCAAAAACTGTCAACGGCAAATTCGCATCACTGGAGGTTCCCCTTGCTTGCGCTGCGGGCTGGCACGATGTCCCCGCTACGCAAAGCTGGCGGCGAAACGTCGCTCGCCGCGCTCTTGCCCGCGTTCGCGGCGTAGCTATCATGACTTATCTAATTTGGTCGGGCGACACTCATAGGACGATTCGTTATGAAGAAGGGCATTCACCCTCAATACCGGCCGGTCGTGTTTCTGGACGCGGCGGCGAACTTCACGTTCCTCACGCGGTCCACGGTCAGCACCACCGAGACGGTCAAGTGGACCGACGGCAACGAATACCCACTGTACAAGGTGGAAATTTCGAGCGCGAGCCACCCGTACTTCACCGGGAAGATGAAGTTCCTGGACACCACGGGCCGCGTCGAGAAGTTCAACACGCGCTACAAGAACTCGGCCTACGGCATCAAGGCCAGCGAAACGAAGGCCGAAGTCGCCGCCGCTGAGGCCGCCGCCGAAGCCAGCGCAACGAAGTAGCGACGAGCATCCGCAAAAGGTGACGGGAGAATCGGTCGCGATGGGAATCCCCGCCGCGAGATTCCTCCGTCACTTTTGTCGTTTCCGGGCGTTCCCTTTTCCCGTTCTCCCACAAAGCCGGTGTTCGTATGTGGCCCGCCATGGAGCAGAAGTTGGCCCGCTTTCGCGAGCTGGAAACCCAGCTTTCGGACCCCGTCATTTCGTGCGATCCGGCGAAGTTCGCAGTCGTGGCGAAAGAGCACGGCGCACTCGCGAAAGCGGTGAAGCCGTACATCGAGTTCCTGCGTATCTCCGGCGCGATTGACGAAACCGAGACGATGCTTTCGGACAAAGAACTCGTGGCCATCGCCGAAGAAGAACTGGCTGTACTGCGCCCGCAATACGAGACGTTGAAAGCGAAGATCGAAGACCAGCTTCTGGTCGACCCCGGCGAGGATTTCGACCGGATCATCGTCGAAATTCGCGCGGGTACCGGTGGCGATGAAGCGGCGCTGTTTGCCGGTTCGCTGTACGAGATGTACACGCGGTTTGCCCGCGAACGCAACTGGACCATCGAAGAGATCTCGTTCGGCCCCGGCGAAGCGGGCGGCTTCAAGGAAGTCGTCTTCAGCGTCAAGGGCGAAGACTGCTTCCAGATGCTCCGATTCGAGTCTGGCGGGCACCGCGTCCAGCGCGTGCCGAAGACCGAAACGCAGGGGCGGATTCACACGTCGGCCGCAACGGTGGCGGTGCTGCCCGAGCCGGACGAAGTGCAAGTGATCATCAACCCCGAAGACATCGAGTGGGAGCGAATGCGCGCGGGCGGCGCGGGTGGCCAGAAGGTGAATAAGACCGAAAGCGCCGTGCGCATTTGGTATCGCAAAGGCACGATCGAAGAGATGGAAGTGAAGTGCCAGGACGAACGCAGCCAGCACAAAAACTACGACCGCGCGATGCGGATTTTGCGATCGCGGCTGTTCGAGTTTCAGCAACACAAATTGCACAAGGAACGCGCCGACATGCGGAAGTCGCTGATCGGTACCGGCGACCGCAACGCTCGCATCCGCACCTACAACTTCCCGCAAAATCGCTGCACCGACCACCGCATCGAGTTCACGATTTACAAACTCGACGCCGTAATCGCGGGCGATCTGAATCTGATGATCGAGCCAATGCGCGACGCCGTGAAGAAAGAGCGCCTCGCCGCGGCGGCGTATTAAAGGATCAGGTCGTCGATCGCGTCGGACGATTGCAGACGCGATCGTGCGACGCGAACTTAAACGGTTTTGGTGCTGGTGGTGATGGTCCCCATGCCGACGTCAATCGGTGGCTTGATCACGACAATGAGCGGCGGTGGCGGTGGCGGTGGTGGCGGCAACGGCACGCCGAGGCTGGAAGAGAGACACGTGCGGTCTTCGAGCGCCATCACGTTCAATTTGAGAGTAAACGCCATAGTAAACCCCATCAGTGGTATGTGGCGACGGGCCTACGAGGGGCGAGGGTCCAGCCGTAGGCAGTCGCAGGATAATCGTTATAACCCTCGCCGTTTGTCTAGCACGTGTTTTTACGAGGTGCAGAAATTTGCTCGAAAAAGAGCAAGTTCGCGCGGTGTCGCAATCATGGTGTCATCGCAAACGTCGCGCCACAGTCGCGATCCGATGTATGGATCGCATCGAAATCGTCATTTCACGGCGTCCGCAACATCACGAGAGTAAATCCGCACTAGCTTTCGTGAAGGTTTTGCACATTGGATTGCCGTTGTGAGGTATTCGGTCGTGACGATGTCACACACAGAAGGTCGTTTGACACCCGACGAACCGACCTCGGTCATCGCTCGGAAGTCCGACACCGAATCGGATATCTTGGATGTCGATGCGCCGACGGCCAAGTTGTCGAACCCGCTGCCCGTCGAACCGCCGAGCACGATGGCGGAGTCGAATTTTCCGATGCACACGGATCGCGTCGCCACGGCGATGTTGGCGATGCCGAAACCCGGCGAGACGGCGTACGGCTTCCAACTCGTTCGCGAGATCGGCAGCGGGGCGTTCGGTCGCGTGTTCTTGGCCACGCAAGAAAACCTCGCGGGTCGCTTCGTCGTGCTCAAAGTCTCCGCCGACCTCGCGGGGGAATCGCGGGCGCTCGCCAAACTGCAACACACGAACATTGTGCCGGTGTACTCGGTCCACCGGTCGGGGCCGCTTCAAGCGGTCTGTATGCCGTACTTCGGCACCACGACGCTCCAGAATCTGCTACGCCAATATCGCGAGAACGCCGCCATACCCGCAACGGGGCGGGCGTTCGTCGATACGTTTCGCTACCTGAATACCTCGCGGCAAGTTTTACCCGAAAGCCCCACGCGCGAACGGCACGAAGAATCGACCACCGATGCCGTCTTCGGTTTGCTGGCATCGGTCAGCTACGTGCGTGCGATCGTCTGGCTAGCGATCCGCCTCACCGACGGCATGGCGCACGCGCACGATCGCGGCATCATTCACCGCGACATTAAACCTGCGAACATCTTGCTCACCGACGACGGCCAGCCGATGCTCTTAGACTTCGGCGTCTCGGAGGAGTTGCTGCTGCGGGCGTCGGTCCCGAACCCGACGCTCGGCGGCACGTTGGCGTACATGGCTCCCGAGCATATGCGAGAAGTGATTACGGGGCTGCCGAGCGCCGACGCCCGCAGCGACATCTATTCGCTCGGTATCGTGCTGTACGAACTGCTGACGGGGCAGTACCCGTTTCGGATGCCGACAGAATCGACGTCGGCCGCGGTCAAGCAGTTGATCGAGGAACGCAAAGCCGGGCCGCTGAAGTCGATCCGCACGTTCAACCGCGATGTGTCGTACGGGCTGGAGTCGATCATCCTGAAATGCTTGGCGTTCGAGCCGTTCGATCGCTACGCAACGGCAACGGACCTGCGCGAAGATTTGCACCGCTATTTGAACGATCAACCGCTGAAATTTGCCTCGGAGCGATCCGTCCGCGAACGGATACAAAAGTGGCGACGGCGACACCCGTACCTGACTTCGACGACGATGATCGGGGCGTTGTTGGGCGTGATTCTTCTGTCCGTCGGGGCGGGTGCCTGGGCGAACCGATCTCGCTTGGTGCGACTCGAAGCCGAGCAAGTCTATCGCGAGTTCCGCGAAGAAGCCCACGAGGCGAAGCAGTTCCTGCACGTCGATCCAGCCGATCTGCCGTCGCTCGCCCGCGGCGTGGAGAAAGGACGGTTGGCGTTAGCGAAGTTCGGCGCGAACGAACCCGACTGGGAACGAAAGCGACACGTGGCGGTACTGTCCGTCGAGCAACGCGACGAACTGCGCCGCGAACTCGTCGATTTGCATCTGATGTTGGCGCGCGGGCACTGGATCCGCGCGATTGCCCAGAAGCCCGCCGATCGCGATGAGATGGACGAAGCGGTACAGTCCAACGCCCGCGCCGGCGAACTGGCCGGCGACGACCCGCCCCGGTTGCTGTACATCCAGCGCGAGACGATGTTCAAGCGGCTCGGCCGCGCCGACGATCTCGGCGTTGCGGTCACGGCACTCGCCGTGACGCCCGCACAAACGGCTCGCGATTACCATCAGGCGGCGACGGTCGAACTCGACGCGGGAAATTACAAAGCGGCGATCCAACTGTTTCACAAGTCGCAAACGCTCAACCCCAAGGCGGTTTGGCCGTATTACGGCGAAGGCGTCTGCCAGCTTTCGCTCGGGCAGTGGGAGGCGGCACGCGGTTGCTTCACGAGCGTGTTGGCGCTCGACTCCGATTCTACGTTCGCAAAGTACAATCGCGGGCTGGCGCAGTTGCGGTTGGGCGACAACCGGGCTGCCGAGCAAGATATGACGGCGGTGTTGCTAACGCAGCCGACCTTCGCCGATGCCTTTTTGGTACGGGCCGAAGCCCGCGAGAAGTTGACGTTGTACGCCGAGGCACTGGCCGACGCCGATGCCGCGATGGGGAACGGGGCCGCCCACACGCGCGTGCTGCCGCTCCGCGCCAGGCTGCGAAAATTGACCGGCGATGCCGCAGGGGCCGAAGCCGATCTCGCCGATCCTTCCAACGAAGATGGCTGGATCCATCGCGGCATCGACCTCCTGGCAACGGACAAAGTGGCGGCGCTGAAAGCGTTCGATCGCGCCGTCGCGCTCAATCCGAAATCGCCGGCGACGCACCTGTATCGGGCGCACGTGCTCGGCGAAACCGGCCGCATTCTCGAATGCCTCGATGCGCTCAGCACCGTCATCGCCTTGGACCAGAAAAACGTGTCCGCCATCGCCAGTCGCGGCGTCATGCACGCCCGCCTCGGCAAGTATCCCGAAGCCCTCGTCGATGCCCGCACCGCGCTCGATGCCAGCTTCGCGCCGATCACCGCGTATCAAGTCGCGTGCATCTACGCACACGTCTCCAAGGGCGACATCTCCTACCGCGCCGAAGCCCTCGCGCTACTCGGCATCGCGCTCCGCGCCGGTTTCGGCCACGATTACGTCGAAACCGACACCGACTTCGATCCGATCCGATCCATCCCCGAATTCGTCGCACTCCTCAAAAAAGCCCGTCGCGACCTGCCCGCACCCAAGAAGTGAGCCTTTGCGATAGTGCCGAAATCACCTACGGGCGTTCGGTTTCGCTCGGCTCGGGCTTCACCATTGGTGCGTTGGCACGCGGGCCGTTCGGCTTGGGTGCGGTCGATTTCGGCGCGGCTTGCTGCCCTTCGAGACGGGCGAGTTTTACCTGACAATCGAGGATCATCGCCTTCATTTCCTTGACCGTCTTCTCGTGCTCTTTGTGCTGTTCGTCGCGATAGGCTTTCCGCTCGGCGTCAGCCGCCTGATTCTTGTCCACGTCCTGTCGTAGTTTCTGATATTCGTCGCGAAGCGACTTGGCATCGGCGGCCATATCCTTCTTGCCTGCATCGGTATCCGTCGTCAGACGGCCGACGCGGTCCTTCAAGCTGTCGAGTTCGCTGCGGTAGCCAGTTAGCATCGCGTTCTGCGTGTGATTTTGCCCCTGGATCGTCTGAATCCGCTCGTAATTCGTCGTCAATCGCGATTGGAAATCGTCCTTTTTGACGAGGTCCGCACGCGCCTCGTTCAGCTTGCCGATCTCGGCGCGCAACTCGGAGATTCCGGAGTTCAGATTGTTGTAAAGCGTGATCGCGACGAGCGCGACGATGCTGAGCAACGTTCCGCCAAAAACCCGCCAAAACAAGCCGATTTTCTCTTCTTCCTTCTTGTCCACGCGGCCGATGTGCTCGCCCGCTTCGACCCCTGCGCGTAGCCCCGTTGCCACCATCGGCGTGTTGTCGTTGCCGTCGAAAACCTCAGTTTCGTCGGTTTGTCCCATTCGCTTCGCAATCATGTCGCATCCTCCGGAATACTCTTGAAGAGCCGGGGTATAGCGTGAACCGAATGTAGCGTCAACCGGTTCTAGAATTCGCCAACGTCGCAACCTGTTGGCGCAGCTTCTTGAGGTTGTTCTCGAACGCCTCGGCTGCGCCGTCGCGGGTGGTGGGCATTCCGTCGTAATAGCCGCGGATGATTCCGCTCTTGTCGATGATGGCGAGCCGCGAACTGTGGTCGAATTCGTCGCCGGCCGCACCACCGGCTTTCTTCATTGCCAATAACTTGAAACCGCTCGTGGCGAGTTCGTGAACGATCGCTTCCTTGCCCGTCAGGAACAACCACCGTTCGGGGTCGGCACGGAAGCGATCTGCGTACTTTTTCAGCTCATCCGGCGTGTCGCGGTCGGGGTCGATCGTGAACGTGACGAAGCGGACATTTGGCTCGTGCGCCAGTTCGGATTGCAATCGCGCGACGGTGGCCGTCACGGCAGGGCACGGGCCGGAACATCGGGTAAACACGAACGACGCCACCCAGACTTTGCCGAGCAAGTCCGCCTTCGTGACCGTCTTGCCGCCCCGTTCGACGAGCGCGAATTCGGGAACGGGGTACGAGATCTCAGATTCGACGTTCGTCGGCAACGACGGCTGACAGGACGTTGTCACTAACAGGCAGAGAAGCAACAGTAGGCGGAACATTCGATGCCCTCTTAGCCGATGTAGCGCGGCAGCAACCAGTCGATAATCAATAGAGCCATTACGCCCATTAAGTAGATGAGCGAGCCGCGCAGAACCTGCCGTGCGGAGCGTTCGGTGCGGTTGCGGCCGAAGCGAATCGCTCGTGTGAGGAACCAAACGCCGAGTGCGAACGAGCCGATCAGGAATATCTCGCGAGCCGAACCGATCAGGTACGGAGTCGTGCCGACGCCGATTAGCAACACGCAGGTGGCGATGGTTGCAACGCCCGTCCAGTAGCCATCGGCTCGCTCGACGCAGGGCAGCATTTTCATGCCGCCGCGGGCGTAATCGTGGCGATGCATAAACGCGATCGAGAAGAAGTGCGGCAATTGCCAGACGAACAAAATTAGGAACAGCGCGAGGGCATCGGCGGTGAGCGTACCGTGTGCGGCACACCAACCGATGACGGGGGGCAACGCGCCAGGGATCGCACCGACGACAGTATTCCACGCGGTGAGCCGTTTCATCGGCGTGTAAACCGCAACGTAAAGGAAGGCGGTTGCGGCAGCGGCAATCGCTGCCGACGGGTGTTGCGGAATCGCGAACGCGAGGTACGCCACGCCGAGGATGGCGAGCGTCGCGCCGAACGCGAAGACGTCGGCGGGGTTCATGCGGCCCGATGGCAGTGGCCGGTTCGACGTGCGATTCATGCGGGCATCGGCACGGCGTTCGAGCCAGTGATTCAAGGCACTTCCGCCCGCCGCGACGAGTGCGGTACCGATGAGCGTGTGCAACAGCATCTGCAAACTCGGCGACGGCGCGGCCCCGAGAAAGAAGCCGACGGCCACGGTGAACAGCGCCATGAAGGCGATTCGCGGCTTCGTTAGTTCGAAGTAGTCGGCCAACCTTGAGCGCACCGCCGCGCTCTGTTCGACCGCGTCGGGGCTAGGCAGAGTCATGGTGGCGGTCAGTGTTCGCATAAGCAGTGGCCCGCAGTGGGTCGTCGCGTCTTGTTTCGTTCACACGATTTTAGGGATTCGCATCCGGATCGGATGCGCGGAAAACCCGAAGATTCGCCGTTTCCTTGTCGTCGGTGCCCGGCAACGGCGGGCGGCCCAATCGCACGGCGAGTGCCACCGTCGCGGCGAGTAACCCCGCGCCGATCAGTTGGTGCCCCGTTCGCGTCAGGGCATCTTGCAACTTCACGACGCGCTCGATCGGCAGCACGAACGCTTGCGGGCCGCTGGTGGTGAACTTGCCGATATACGCTTCGACGCCGAGTACGAGTTGCACGGCGAGAATGATCATTAGGTGGTACGCGCTACTGGCGAATTTCGCGCGAACGATCGGCGACGACAGGATGCGAACGGCGAGCCAGACCAGCACGCCGGTGAGCGCAAACGCCGTCAGAATGTGCAACCGCTGCGCGAGGACCGAACCGATGTGGCGAACCATGACGGCCCAAATGAGCTGTAAAACCAGCAGCCCAACCGCGAACGCGGCGAAGCGGGCAAAGCTCTGGCGCGTGGCATCGGGAATCGAAACCTCGCGACTGCGCGGGGCGGCCAGCACCATCGCGGCGATGAACGTGGCAAAGGTAATCTGCCCGAAGACGCCGTGAATCGCGGCGAGTTTCGTGCCCATCAGTGCGTCCAAAAAGACGCGAAACCCGCCGAGTAAACCCTGCGCCATGACGAACACGAGGCCCACCCCCGCCGCGCCGCGAACCCAGCCACCCGCGGTGCCGGTTCCCGCTGCAAAGCCACTGATGAGCAGCACGCCGATGGCGAGCGCAGCCGTCGCCACACCTGGGGCCACGGGCCAATTCGTGACATTGTTCAGCAGTTGGCTTTCGACGATGCGCTGTTCGTAGTCGCGCTGCTTCGGGTCGAGTTGGTACTGCACACGTGCCATTTCCTGAATCGAATTCCAGACTTTACCCATGCCGCGATGGAATTCGCCGTACGCGATGAGCAACAGTACGATCGTGCCGAGGCCGACCCAGCGCAAACGCCGCTTCGGCTCCACGAACCATGCCCATATCGCGAAGACCGAAGCCGCGCCACCGACGAGCCAACCGGCCAGCCGGTGATTATGTTCGAGCAAGCGACCGGCATCGAGGCTCGTCCAATCTACGAAGAACAAGTACCACGGTTCGGTCGGCCAAACGGGGTCGGCCATGCCGACGCGGAACGACGTGACGAATCCCCCAATCGCGAGCAGCAGCACCGTCAACAGCACCGTGACGATGGCGCAGATGCGAACTCCTCGCGGGACGGGGCGAACGATTTCAGCACGGTCGTCGGTCATATTACTTCGCATCCGGGTAAATTTTCGCACGCAATTCCGTGGGTAACTGACGGGGCACGGACAGTGCCCGCAGGAACGCGACGACGTCCCACGTGTCGGCGTCGCTCAGGCTACCGGCAGCGGGCATCCCCGATGGGGCAATCCCGCAACGCACTCGCTTAAAAAGCTCAGTCGGATCGCCACCGCCACGCCACTCGCCGAGCGTCAGGTTCGACGGTCGCACCGCCACGCCCCAGATATCGTAAAGGTAGTGCGTCTCACGGCCATAGTCGCGATGACACGCCGCACACCCCGCCACCTGAAACGCGCTGTGCCCGCGCCGCACGCGATCCTCTTGCGTCGAGTCCGCTGGCACTTCGGGCACGACGATTTTGGAACGATCCGCCGCGATCCAATCCGCCAGCCAGTGCTTCGCCCGCTTCGCGGCGAGTTCGGCAATCGTGCCGTCGAGGCCGTCTTCGCTCATAACCGCAGTCAGGACATCGAATTCAACTTGCCCGCGCAAACTGAGGAAGATCGTGTAACTCACGAGGGCTTCGAGGTCGCCTTCGGGGAGCAAGCCGTATGGCGGCATCGCATTCCCCGCGATGCCGACCCGCAACACGCGGAGCAGGTCGGCACGGCTCGGGCGGCCGACTCCGCCGGGTGTCGAGACGTACTTCGCTTTGCCCAACCGAAAATCGCGCGGGTGCGGGTAAACCCACATTCCCGTGGGGCCGCGACCGTTGCCGTTGGTGCCGTGGCACTGCACGCATTTGTCTTTGTAAAGGCGGCTGCCGAGCGCGAGCCGTTCGGAGATCAACCCGAGCGATTCGCCGTCATCGACTTTTGGCGCAGCGGGGGTGCCGAAGAGTGACAGGAGGCTGTCATCGAGTTCGCGGCGTTCGCTGACAGGCAGGGTGGTGGGGTCGAGCGTTCGCCCGCCGAGGACATCGAGTTCGCGAATGGTATCGTCGAGTCTGCCGTTGTCGTGTAGGCGAAGGGGCGGAGCCGATGGCAGCCTTACAACGAGGCGATCTGTGCGGGGCGGAAACCGCATTGCGGGGTCGTAGCCACCGGATTCAGTGTCGCCACACCCACCAACGAACAAGGCGAGAGACAGGCCGAGCAGCCCGACTATTCCCCCGCCCGTCAGTATCGTACGTCGTCGCATAACATCACAGTTCGAGGTCGTCGATCGAGGAAATCCGAGCCGAGCCATATGTTAGCAAGGAATACGCGACCCCCGTCAGGAATTTGCTCGGTCACTCCACCAGCTTGAGTTTCCGCTTCGCTTCGTCCATTCGTCCGAGGTGGCGGCCTTGTTGCGTGCCGATGTAGCGTGCGGCGGCGTTGGCCCAGGCGGTCTTGGTGCGGGCTTTGTCGCCCTGCCGCATACAGACGTCGCCGAGGTGGTCCCACACGGTGGGGTCGCTCGAACCGTCGGGCATTGTTGCCGCTTTTTCGAGCCATTCGCGTGCCTCGGCGAGTTTTCCACGCCGGAACAACACCCAGCCGAGGCTGTCCAAATATGCGGCATGTTCGAGGTTCGCTTCCCCGGCACGGGCGCGTTCATCGCGGTCTAACGCGATCGCGCGGCGGATGTATTGCTCGGCTTCGTCTAATTTACGATTCTGATCGGCAAGGTTGTAGCCGAGGTTGTTTAATGCCAGCACATCGTCGGCATCTTCATCGAGAATCCCGCGCAGTTCTTGCTCGGCTTTGTCGAATTGCTTCAGGCCGTTGTACGCATCGGACCGCAAGTACCTCACCGATTGCACTTGCTCCGGGGCGGTGAATTCGAGCAGCATTTCGTCGCAGATTTTCCGCATCGCGGCGTACTTCCCGAGGATGCCCAAGACTTGCGCTCGTTCGCGAATCGCATCGAAGCGGAACTCCGTCTCGGCGTCTTGGATCGCCGCTTCGGCCTGCTCCGCAAGACCTAATTCGGCGTACGGCGATGCGAGGAAATAGTTCCAACTCTTCGCGGGGATGCGATTCGCCAACACCGGATCGCCGCGCAAACTGAGGATCGCCTCCCATTTTCGCTGGCGATAGAGGAAGCGATACAGCCGCAGGAACGACCGCATTCCCGCCTGCCGATCCCCTTGCTTCGCGGCCGCCCGCAGCGCCGCTTCGGCGTCGTTCGCGTTCCCGGTACGGTCCGCGATGGCCATCAGTAAATCCCAAACTTGCGGCGAATGCGGATCGGCGGGTGCAGCCTTCACCGCGCGTAAAAGACTGGTTGCGAAGCCCGTTTCCGCCAGAAATGCGGTCGCGAACGTCTGCTGGCGCTCGACGGTTTTCGGTGGCACGTCTGCGGCTTTCTTCTCTGCATCCGCCTTCATGGGAAACATCGTGTCGGCGACCGACAGCAACTGCGCTGGCTGATCGGCCTTCGCGTACGACTGCACCAGCAAGCGAAAGAACGCAGGGTCGTTCGTCGTCGCCGCGAGTTCGAGCCACATCGCGTGCGCGATGTCGAACTGGCCCTTTTCGCGCGAAAGTTCGGAGGTGATCACCCACTGAATTGCGGCGTTATCGGGCTGCTCCGCCGATAGCGCACGCAATGTCGGTACGACCGCGCGACCGGTTGTGCGCAACAATTCCGCGAGCCGTTCGTACGGTGCGGGCGATTGCGGTTTGCGCGCGAGATACCGCGTGAGTGCGGCCAGTGACTTCGCGGTGTCACCGGCGGCGGCGTGCAACTCGGACAGGTTCCAGTCGAGCCGCGCCGCACCCGCCGCGTCGTTCGCCCGCTTCGTATCCGAATAGAGTTCGTAGGCTTGCTGGTAAGAGCGAATCGCTTCGTCGAACTGCTTGCGCTCGCGTTGCGAACGACCAAGTTTTTCGTATGCCTCGGCGCGTTCGCGTTCGAGTTCGTTCTCCGAAAATCCTTGCTTCTGAAGTGCGTTTTGTTGTGCATCGAGGTACGCGATCACCGACTGCCATGCCGTTGTCGCAGTGGACCAATCGGTGGCGGCATCGCTGGCGCGGGCGGCATCTTTGCGGATCGCGAGCGCCTTCGTTTGTCTCGTCGCCAACTGCGGGCTGGCGGTAGCCGCCGTCAGCACTGTTGCCGCTTCGCGGTAGCGCTTGGCTTCATATAGCAACTTACCGAGCGTGTGTGCCGTCTCCGCATCGGCGGGTTCGCGTTCGACCACCTGCTTCGCCATTCGCAGCGCGGCGGCATCGCGCCCGAGATCGATGTAAACCCGCACGAGTTCGCGCGACGGTGCAACCGCCGTGCCGTCCGCACGCACCACATTCTCGTATCGCTTCGCCGCGTCCGGTAGTTGCTCGCGCAATGCTAGCCGCCGCGCCATGCCGTACTGCGCGAGCGCCGCGCGTCGGCTTTCCTCGGTCACCGACAGCGGTGGTAACGCAACACGCTCCGGCCAGTCCGCCGCCACGCAAACCATCGCCACAACCATCGCACTCCATCGCACGGCATCCCCTCCGATTCGCCTTTCACTTCGACAACACGATTCTACCCAGAAGCCAAACGCAGGGGCAACCGCAGGCGAAACGGGTGGGGATTTCATCGAAGAGCGAGTAACATAGTCGTGGAGTGTGTCAAGCATTATTCGTGCGAGGAATTTTATCGTGATGTATCGCGTACCATTGGTGTTCACTCCGCAATTGGAGGGCGGCTACACAGTCACATCTCCCGTGTTACCCGAGTTGGTGACTGAAGGCGACACGTTGGAAGAAGCGCACGCCAACGTCCGCGATGCCTTCGACGCTGTGGCGGAGTTGTATGCAGACGAAGGGCGATCTTTGCCGGCAAGCATCTCTCTGCCCGCACGGGCGGAAGTGGTCTGGTCCGATGCTTTGGTAGGTAGCCCATGACGTATCGTGAAGTTGCACGGAAACTGAAGGCTTCAGGATGCAGTGAAATTCCCCGTAAAGGTGGAGGATCGCATCGTAAGTGGCGCAATCCCGCGACCAACCGCTCGACAGTCGTTCCAGACTGGCGTGGAAAAGATCTGAAAGCGGGTACCGTGCGAGCTGTCGTTCGCCAACTGGGAATTGATTGGTCCGTGTTGGGTGTAACCGCGTTTCCGGCGTGGGTTAGGCTGGGAATCCCTCGTAGCTTCCCACGAGTTGCCGATGCGGATGCACGCGTTCGGCTCCCTCGACTT
>JAYWCL010000087.1:0-5927 GCA_043780595.1 Limnoglobus sp. | reverse complement strand
GTCGTAGCGGGCGTCCAGCAGCGCGCTGTACCGCAACAATCGCCCCGGAAAATCGACGTCGCGCGAGGCTTGTGGTTCGATGTGCAAGATGCCTTCGGCCGGCGCTTTCAGCCGAAAGACTTTGTCTGCCGACATCTGCACCGTCGACAAATCGACGTCGAGCGGCTCGACCTCGATTTTCGCAGACAAACCGATTTCCGGCCCGAGCCAGTCGGCCCAATCGACCGCGAAGACGTTCAACAAATCCTTCAGCGTCGTATCGAACGGCTTGGTCATCGCGACAATCCTCGAAATTACCGGTTCGCGGCTTTGTTGCTACCTGTCGTCGGCGTTCCCCGCTTTCGGGTTTCGTATGTGGTCAGATACGTCATCACGTCATCCTCGAACGTCGTGCGCGGCGTGCCCATGCTGCGCATTTCCTCGATCGCTTCGGCAGCGCTCCAGCCATCGTATTCCATGCGGTACACCGCGACGTAACCGCCCGTGCGATGGATCCCCGCGAAGCAATGCACCAGCAACGGCTTCTTCAACTGCGGGTCGCTGAGAATGCGTAGGAATTCGGTCATGTTCGCCGTCACGGGGTGCGAGCCATCGGGGAGTTGCCAGCGGGCTTGCGCGAAGCGGAAGTGCGCGATCCCTCGTTCGCGACAATACTCGACTTCGGCTTGATCCGCCGATACTTTGCCTTCGTCTTTGGAATCGCGCAGGCTAATCACCGTGCGGATGCCGAACTCGCGAACGGTACGCTGGAAACCCTCCGGCGTCATCTGCCCGCTCCGGTACAGCACGCCATCATCGACGACGCGGATGTTGCGATAATTGCGGTCGCGTTCGACCTTGTAATAGATTGGCACCAGCACGATGCCCAACAGCATCAGCGTGGCGAGAATGTAACGAATCGCTGGCATCCTTGCACCTTTTTACTACGCTGCGAGGCTCGGCGGTTGCACCGATGGCTTCCGCATCATGCGATTCCACGCGGCCATTGCCACCCGCGAACTCCAACTGTAACCGGGGTCGGGTGTCGGCGGTTGCAATTCGATCGTGGTCGGCCGGAACGCGATGATGACGAGTAGCGGCGCGTACCACAAGACGTAAAGCCCGCCGCGATCTGCGAACCAAAACTGGATGCCGATGAGGATGGCCGCACTCATCGCAGTTGCATGGTTCATCGTTCGTACGGCGGGCCAGAAGAAGCTCATCGACAGGAACGCCACGAACACGATAAACACCGGCAGCCGATACGCCCAGTGCAACCCTTGCCAGAGGCTTTCGGTCATCGGGCGTTGCCACGGTTGCCAGTCCGAAAGGTGCATCACGCGGGCCATGCCACTCGGGAAGAACCCCGCCGACCACAGCACCGCAATTGTCACCGCGAGCGCCACGGCCCCAGCCGAGAGGAACCCGCTCAGGAATCGCCACGCCCCACGCCGCCAGTAAAAGTGCAACCAGACGGGCAACAGCAACACGGGGAAAAACGTGCTGCCTGCCGCCAAACCGAGCAGCCACCCGCTCACGCGCGGATGCCGATAGCAGTAGATCGCCCAGACCGTCAGTGCCGCCGGTAACACGTGATGCAGTTGCGCAATGTGGAACGCGGTATACGGAATCAGCAGGTACAACCCCGCCATTGCCACGCCGGTTTCCGCATCGCGAAAGTGAATGATGCCGATGAACAACAACCCGATCACCACGGCCAAATGACACAGCATGGCCAGTACCCGCTCGACCCACGCGCGGGCCTCGTCCATCGCGGCGGGGTCGCTTCCGTCTTGTCCCTGCGAGACGACGGCGGTCGCACCTTCGGTGACGGCCGCGATCGCTGCCGACTGCTTGCCGACCGATTTCCACGCATCGGTCGGGCGCTGAATCGCCACCGCCGAGAGACAAAAGAACAGCGAGATGCTGAACCACGCGAGGCCGGGAATCGTCAGATTCGAGCGAAACGTCGGGCGTCGTTCGAGCGATAGGTCGTACAAGCAGCGTGCCAGCCAATACGCCGACGCCGACAGTAACCAGCAGTAGCCGAGGAACCGCTCGCGGTTCGCTGCGGGCGATGTCGCTTCCGCATAAAGGTTCGCTTCCTGAATCAGCAAGAACCCCGGCACGAACAGAAACAGCGTGAGCAGATCCCAGTTTCGCAAGCTAATGAGCCGCGAAAATTGAAAGAACAGCGCCACCGCCAACATCAGCGCGAAGTAGAACCACGTCGCCGAGTTCGGCAGGTGGAACTCAAAGAAAATCGAGTTCGGCACAACGCCTCGATTGCAAAACCGCAGAACGATAGAGATGCTGTTATATCAGGTCGAACTTCTCGTCCCACAAATGTTCGACGAGTCATTCCCGACCAACTCCACCGGGAAGTTACTATAATGTGCTGATTACGAGTGACTGCTATCAAGGTTGTACGAATGGCGAAAACGAAAAGCCTCCCGATGACGACGCCACCGGCGGCGGAGGTCGTCCCCGGCGCACTCAAGGGACGCTTTGCTTTCATTAGCCTCGGCTGCCCGAAAAACACCGTCGATTCCGAACGGATGCTCGGCAAACTTTCGCAAGATGGCTACGCGCTGCAACCCGACCCCGATGGCGCGGATGTGGTTGTTGTGAACACCTGCGGCTTCATCGAACCCGCCCGGCAAGAATCGCTCGCCGTCATCCGCGAGATGCTCGCGCTCAAGAAGAGTGGCCGCGTTGGTTCCGTCGTCGTGGCCGGGTGCCTCGCCGAACGGCACAAGGATTTACTCCTCGAAACCGTGCCCGAAGTCGATCAAATCGTCGGCGTGTTCGGCCGCGAAGAGATCGCCGCCGTCGTCGATCGTGCAGTGCAACATCGCGACGAACAACGCTCGCTGTTCCGCCCCGCACCCGTGCGAGCGCTCGAAGACACCGCACGCTTACGCATCACGCCGCGGCACTTCGGCTACATGAAAATCAGCGAAGGTTGCGACCGATTGTGTACCTATTGCGCCATCCCGAAGATGCGCGGCAAGCACATCACCAAGCCGATGGAAGAAGTCATCCGCGAAGCCCGCGAACTCGTCTCCGATGGCGTCCGCGAACTCATCATCGTCGCGCAAGACAGCACCTATTACGGCATGGACCTCTACGGCCGCGTTCGCTTCGCCGAACTGCTGAAGCAGCTCGATGCGGTCGATGGCATCGAGTGGATTCGCGTGCTGTACGCTTACCCCGAACACTTCTCGGACGACCTCATCGAGACGATGGCGACCGCGAAAAAGATCGTGCCGTACCTCGATATGCCGTTGCAACATATTAACGATCGCGTGTTGAAGCGGATGATCCGCCGCGTCGATCGCTCCGCCACTGAGAATCTCATCGGACGGCTGCGGAAGGCGATGCCGAACCTTGCGATGCGAACGACGTTCATCGTCGGCTTCCCCGGCGAAACCGAAGCCGATTACGAGGAATTGAAATCGTTCGTTGCGGAACAAAAGTTCGAGCGCGTCGGCGTGTTCCCCTATTCGCTGGAACCCGGCACGCCCGCCGAGAAACTCGATGGCCACATGCCCGAAGAAGTGAAACAGGCCCGCGTCGCCGGCGTGATGGAAGTGCAACAGCAGATCGCGTTCGCCTACGCCGACAAGCAAATCGGCAAGGAACTCGCCGTGGTGATCGACGGCCCCGACCCCGAGTTCGCGAACCACTTCCGCGGCCGCACCTACGCCGACAGCCCCGACATCGACTGCGAAGTCCGCGTAAAGGGCAAGAATCTCCGCTCCGGCGACTTCATCAAAGTGAAAGTCACCGCCGCCGACGGCTACGACCTCGCCGGTAGGAGCATCGGCTCCGCGTGGTAACGGGGTATCGATTTCTTTCGGGCGAAGTTTACTATCATCGAAATTACAACTATCGTTAAAAAAAGGAGACACAATGGCTGAACAGTCGCCGTTTGCCAGCGTAGAACTTGCAACGAATCCAGAACCCCGATGCCCGTGCGTGTTACTAATCGATGTCTCTGGCTCAATGTCCGAAGTCGTCGGTGACCCCGGAAAAGATTTGGGATATACCGTTCAACAAGACGGTCAAACGTACCGTGCGGTATCCGGCGGTACGACTCGCATCGACAAAGTGAACGAAGGTCTAAAGGCTTATCAAGCCGACCTGCTGACCGATTCGCTCGCCATGCAACGAGTCGAAGTTTCAGTGATCGCATTCGGCGGTTCTGTGGAAACGGTGGTTCCGTTCATATCTGCAAGTCAATTTACGGCCCCCACGCTCACTACAAACGGTGAGACAAAAATGGGGGCTGCGATTCTACAAGCGATCGATGCAATCGAGGAACGCAAGACACTTTACAAACAAAATGGACTGCACTATTATCGGCCGTGGATTTTCTTCATCACAGATGGCGAGCCGACAGATGCCTGGAAGGTGGCGGCGGAGAAAGTTCGGGAAGGCGAGAAGAACAAGAAATTCGCATTCTTCGCCGTGGGTGTTGAGGGGGCAAACTTCGACATTCTCAAACAAATTTCGGTACGAGAACCACTTCACCTGAAAGGTTACAGCTTTCGGGAAATGTTCGTCTGGTTGTCGCAATCGCAGCGAAGTGTTTCGCACTCGACGCCGGGACAAGAAGACCAAGTCAAGCTCACGGCACCAACAGGTTGGGCAAGTCTGTGACGCCAGTATCAAAGTGGGCGGTTCTTGGAGATTGCTGCACGGGAACGTCGCATTGCACTCGAAACACGCCTTGCCAAGATGCTTTCCGATACCAGGTGTTCGGCGAATCTGCCGAATGGCTGGTGATCGCGGTGGCGGATGGTGCAGGTAGTGCCGCACATTCGGAGATCGGTGCAACACTCGTCTGCGATGAGTTCATCAGTCGCGTTCCGAATATCGCGTCGGAAAAGTTGGCGAATCGCGATGAGATCAGCGAACTCTTTGCAACGGTACGGGACGCAGTCATTGCGGAAGCGGAGCGATTGAACACCGTCCCGCGCGAACTCGCTTGTACCGTATTGCTCTGCGTAATCGGACCAACGACGGCCACTTTCGCACAACTCGGAGACGGCGCAATCGTCGTTCGGGGCGACGAGGATATGCGTACGGTCTTCTGGCCGGAACCATCGGAATACGCCAATGCAACGGACTTCCTCACGGAAGATCGATTCCGCGAGACGATGCAGTTTGCAACGCTGTCTGAAAGCATTTGCGAACTCGCCGTGCTCACCGATGGCCTGCAACGGCTGGCACTCGACTTCACCACCCGCCAACCGTATCGTGCATTTTTTCAAACGTTTTTTGAACGTTTGCGATCCGAAACGGATCCAACAACGCTGGTCGAGCCATTTCGGGAATTCCTCGATTCTCCCCGCGTGAACGACCGAACCGACGACGACAAAACCCTGGTTTTCGCGATACGACAACAATGAATCTGCCACGACTAATCGATAGCACAGGGCGTATAGTACCCGTCGACTGCCAAATCGCGAAAGGTGGCGAAGGAGTTGTCTATTCGATCGCCAATGCACCGAATCATGTTGCGAAGATCTATCTCAAGCCGCCAACAGCTCAGACTGTAGAAAAATTAGCGGTGATGACTGGCTTGGCAAACCCAAGATTGCTCGATCTCGCCGCATGGCCGACGGCCCTATTGAGATACGAAAACGGCCGCGAAGTGGCGGGATTCGTGATGCCGCGGCTGATCGACTGTCAGCCGATTCAGCACCTCTACAACCCGATCATGCGGTTGAAATCGTTTCCACAATCGACGTGGGCATTTCAGGTCCGCGCGGCGTATAACTTGGCGGCTGCATTCGACGAAGTCCATAAAGCCGGGTGCCTCGTCGGAGATGTCAACCAAAGGTAACCCTTCAGCCTTCTGAAGTGGGGTTGCGCGATTGCGTTGGATTTCGTAGCACATTCCTACCATGATTGCTGCACCGCCAATTCCGACCTCCGAT
>JAYWCL010000086.1:0-12142 GCA_043780595.1 Limnoglobus sp. | reverse complement strand
GTTTTGCAACTCACATTCTGGGAGAAACAGGCACTTTACGATAGCCGAATCGCAATCGCAAACAAACGCAAAACTGCTACCCACTTTTGAACCGTGCCTTTCTCTTTAAGTGCTCCAGCCGCAGCCCTGATGGCAGGCATTCCTCTTCCGATAATAATTGCCCGAATAGCAGCTGGATTGCATACTTCATTATTATTATGCGACCAGACCTGCCATCCCCAGGTGAGGTCGCCGACGAAGTAGGTGTGGTCGCCTTCGATCTCCAGATTGTACGCGGCGCGGCTAAACGAGAATTCCACTACCCCACGAATATGCCGCCGGGGAAGCCGGGGAAGTCGTCGAGGGTGTCGCCTAATGGGGGTGGGTTGCTGCTGAGGTCGCGGTGGTAGTAGATGCGGACGGCGCTCGAGCCGCCGACGCCGTCGGCGGCGTAGATGTCGGGGCGACCGTCGCCGTCGATGTCTTTGACTGCGATGCGAACGCCGGCACGGCTGGATGGATCGCCGGCGAAGAAGTCGTGATTGATTTGCAAAAGGCCTGCGGTTGCGAGTGCGTTGCCATCGAGGATGAGCAGGCGGGGGCCGCCACCGGGACCGGCACCGATGACGATGTCGGCGAAACCATCCGCGTTGAAGTCGCCGCTCGAAACGAACACGCCGTCGCGCAGGCCCGGCTCGAATGCGAAGAAGTCCTGGAAGAGCTTCGTCGGCAACCCGCTGAGGATCGACTTGCCATCGTAACCGGCGAGCCGGGGGCCGCCACCGGTACCGGCGGCCACGATGAGATCGGGCGTGCCATCGTGATTGATGTCGCCGACGGTGGTGCGGGCACCGCCGCGAAACGCCGGGTCGTCGATGCCGAAGAAGTTCGCGATTGGCATCAGCGTGACGGCATCGAAAATCGTCACGCGCGGGCCGCCACCGGTATCGGGAGACACGACGATGTCTGCCTTGCGATCGCCGTTGAAGTCGCCGGCCGAGACGAACAAACCGCCGGTGAATTCGGACTCGAACGCCATGAAGTCGGCGATGGTGGTAAATTTCGCACCATCGTAGATGCGAACGCGCGGCCCGCCACCCGGCCCCGCGGCGACGATAATATCTTCGACGCCATCGCCGTTGACATCGCCCGTGGCGACGCGGATACCGCCCGTGAAACCGGAATCGAACGGCACGAGATTGATGAGGAACCGCCCGTTCGCGGTGTCGTAAATATTAAGTCGTGCTGGGCCGCCTTCCCCCGTGGCGATGGCCGTGCGGACGACCAATTTCGTAACGACCGGCGGGGCAATCACCGTCCAGGTAATCTCCGAGTTGGCGGCCAGGTCGTTCCCTGCACTGTCGCGGATGCCCGAGCCAATCGTCACCAATCGCAAGAGATAATCGCCCGCGGCGGCGACGAGTTCCTGCGGCAGCGCGATGTGGTACGTGGCACCCGAACCGCTGAGGATCGCGCTGTCGATCGGCACGATGATACCGTTTCGCACCAACACGAAATCGGCGAGCGTGACGCCCGTGACGGGTTTGGTGAACGTCAAGTTTCCGCCGGTGACGTTCCCCGTCGTCGGGTTCGTGGTCGCGATCAAATCCAACGTCGGCGGGATGCCGTCCATCATCCACGTCGCGGTGACGACGACCGGTTGACGCCCCGGCATTCCCGTCGGTGCAGGGGCGTTGATGGTCAACGCATACACGCCATCGGCGCGCGTGAGTTCTTTCAAACCGATCAGCGTGTACTGCGTTCCCGAACCGAGCAACGTCGTGCCTGCGAGGCTGACCGCCACGCCGTTGCGCGTGAGTGCGACATTCGCGATGCCGAACCTTGGCAGTGGTTCGCTGAGCGAGATGGCAACCGATTCGAGCGGAGCGTTTCGGATCGGCGCGATGCTCGAAAGCGCGACGCGAACGGGTGCGGTCTCGCGAACCAGCAGGAAATCGTTCCCCGTAACGAGTGGGGTTTCGGCCGTGAGATTCACGGTGCGCGTCGTCGGGGAACTGGCCACCGCCAGGAATCCCGGTTGCGTTTGATAGCGCACTGTGAACGCGCCGACGCCGAGGTTGCCGAAGGTGTAGTTGCCGAACGAATCCGTCGTCGTCGTTTGTTCTACGCCATCGGGGATGCCATTGGCGTTCGCGTCGAGGTAGACGACCACGCCCGCGATACCGACATCGGTCGGCCCAAAAACACCGTCGCCGTTATCGCGGAGCACCCGTCCGGTGATGCCGTTGATTCGCGACAAACCGATGGAGATCGGCGGAGGCGGATTCGGCCCAGACAGGTCGACGCTGATCGCGCCGCCGTTCGCTGCACGCTGGAAACCCGTCGCGTTGGCGATCGAAATTCGCGTCGTTCCGGGGGGTAGCCCGTTGATGTGGAAGAAGCCGTTCGCATCGGTTCGGGCCGTTGGCTCGGAGGATAATGTGATCGCCGCAAACACCACGCTCCCCGTGTTACCCGCGGAGTTGTCCGAGACTTCCACACTCCAGTTCCCGCTCGCATTCTTGCCGATGAACTTCGATAGCGGTTCGACGGGGCGAACGAAATGCTGAACGATCGTCGGCTGCAATTCGGCCCGTTCCTCGATACCGTCTTCAAATTTGAAGATGTGAAAGCCCGGCGAATTAATCTCGGGAATATCGCCGTTGCGATAGAGCACGACGCGGTCGCCGTCCGGGGACACGAGCGTGATGGTCAGTTCCGACGGCCTCGAGTGCGAAATATAAATGCTGGCGCTAATCGAACCGACGACACCCGCCCCCGACACCGAAATCGGTATCGCCACACCTGCCGGGTTCGCGTCGGGAATGTTGACGCCATTGGTACTCTGGAACGTCAAATTATCGAAACTGCCGTTGCCGTTGGTATCGCCGAAAACGACGACACCTTTCAGCCCCGGATCGGAAGGGTCTTCAAAGCCATCGTTGTTGATGTCCTCGTAGACTCGACCGCTGGCCTGATACGCGACGCCGAAGTTCCGAACGAGGTTCCCGCCCGCCGTGCCGTTGCCATCGCCATCGACCGCATTGCCGAAGGGATCGGTCAATCCACCCGACTTCGCGGTGAACCGATACAGGCCGCGTTCTAAATCCGCTCCGACCGCGAAATCGAGGCCGTTCGTGCCGATTTTGTACGATCGGCCGCCGTTGATCGCGAACGGGAGCAATTCATCGTCGTTGGTGCCGAACTGATTGTCCATCCCGGCCCAACGCAGCTCGAAGTTGTCGATTATCACCGTGTTCGCGTTCAACGGGCTATTCAGCCGCAGCGAAAAGCCCGCGATCGAACTCGGTGCAGAGGCTCCTTCGTCCGGCAGGCCCGACAGCCGTCCGAGTTTCGTGACGAACGGCGTGCCCGAAACCGCTTTCGCCGCGTTCACCCGGCCCGATCCGAGCATGTCGATGAAGCTCATGTTGTTCGCGGCAATATCGTCCGCATTCGCGATTAGTGCCGACGCAACTTGATCGCGCGAATAGCCGGGGAACGCCGACCAGATGAGCGCGGCCGTACCCGCAACGAGTGGCGTGGCGACGCTCGTCCCGAATGCGGTGCCGTACACATTTTGCGGAATCGTCGTGACGAGACCATCGGTGCTCGTGCCACCGGGTGCCGCGATGTCGATGCCGGAGCCATAGTTGCTGTAGCTCGTCTTGACGTCGTTGCGATCCGTTGCCGCCACGAGGATCATTTCCTCGAACGCCTGCCGGGCCGCATTCGATGTGTTCTCGTTGCCGGCCGAGTTGACCCACAACAGCCCGCGATTGTACGCGAACGACACCGCCGACTGGAACGTCGGGTCGCCGACGAACGAGTCGATGTTCAAGCTGTTATTGATGATTTTCGCGCCATTCTGCACGGCATACGCCACCGCCCGTGCGAACGTCAACGATGTCGTCGACCCGCTGCCCACGACCTTCAACGGCAGATACGTGATGCGACCCGCGACGCCAGTAATACCCGTCGCGTTGTCGATTCGCCCCGCAAGTAACCCCGCGACTTCGGTGCCGTGCGTATCGCGCATCGCATCGTCGGGAAACACGTTCGACGTATCGTGAACGAAGTCCCAGCCATTCGCATCGTCGATGAAGCCGTTGCCGTCGTTGTCGATGCCATCGTTCGGCACTTCGTTGCGGTTGACCCAGACGTTATCCTTCAAATCCGCATGGTTGATGTCGACGCCATCATCGAGAATCGCCACGATCACGCCGGGGCTGCCGACGGTCTTGTCCCAGGCTTGTGGCGTATGAATAATCGGGTGGTGATACTGATCGACGAACTTCGGGTCGTTCGGAATCTTTTCGCGTAAGTCCGCCGCCCGGCTGTAGATGTAGTTCGGCGTCACCGAGTCGTAAAAGTTTAACTGCGACAGCGTTTCTGCCACGATTATCGAGTTGGCACCCGACCGAAGCGCGATCTGCAACGTCGATGTCGTGACGCCCGAAACGGAAGGCATTTGGACGACGATACCGGAACGCGAGACGTCGACTTGGCTCGATAAATCCAAAAACGAGACGATATTCGCAAGGTCTTGCAGCGGATGTTTCGATGTCGTTTGCGCGACGATTTCGGTGCTGGTGGCGGGCAAATTGCTTGGAAAGAGCGCGGCGGGTACGATGCGATCGTCGAGCGTCTCGCAGCGCAAATCGATGCGGCTGCGTCGTTTCAGGCGTTTTTGTGGCGTATCATTGCCCATCGTCTCAACCACCTGTTCCGCCGAAGTTTTGGCTACCTGACGAGCGACAATACAGTTTACGCCTTAGACTTTAGACGAATTTGCCCATCGACTCGTTTTTCATTTATACGCGATTCCACGATTTTCCTCCGAGTTCGCAGCCTAAGCGTTGCAAAGTCGTTACACTGGCAGCGGGGTCTGGCGCAGATGTAACGGTTGAAACGCGAACGCAGGAAACGAGTTACGTCATGGCAGAAACGATCGCTGTCGTCGATGAGCCACTACTTTCCACATCGTTCCTGCGACGCTTGGAGACGCTCGAACTCGTCTCGAAGAAGGTGCGCGCGGGACGCATGAAAGGCGACCGCCTCAGTAAGCGGAAAGGGCGCGGCTCCGAGTTCGCGGACTTCCGCGCGTACACCGTCGGCGACGATCTTCGCTTCCTCGATTGGAACCTCTTCGGCCGTCTGGACCGCTTGTTTTTAAGGATATTCGTCGAAGAAGAAGATTTGCACGTTCACCTACTCATCGACGTCAGCGAGTCGATGAACTACGGCTCGCCGACGAAGTTACGCTACGCGAAACAGGTGGCGGCCGCGCTCGGCTTCGTGGGCCTCGCCAACCTCGACCGCGTGGCCGTAGAGTCTTTCGGGGGAACGACTTCCGCCCGCTCGCCGCAGTTCCGCGGGCGACCGAGTTTATGGCGATTGATCCAGTTCATCGACGACGTCCCCGTCGGCGGTTCTTCGGATTTCTCGAAGTCGATGAAGGCGTTCAGTTTGCGCCATTCGAGTCGCGGGGTCGTCGTCGTCCTCAGCGACTTCATGGACAAAGGCGGCTACGAAGAAGGCTTCCGCTACCTAAACGCCAGGGGTTACGATGTTTACGCGATTCAGATACTCGCCGAAGAAGAGGTCAACCCGACGTTCGCGGGCGATCTGAAGCTCACCGATGCCGAAGATGCGGATGTGGCCGAGGTGACGATCAGCGCCCCACTGCTGGAACGCTATCAACGCACGCTCGCCGCGTTCCGAGCGGGCCTCGCCGGGTTCTGCAACCGCCGCGGCATGTCGTATCTGTATACCAGCAATCGCGTTCCGTTCGAGAAGCTCGTGCTAAACTACCTGCGCGATCGCGGCTTGCTCAAATAATGAAAGAGTCAGTCCGACCGGGTTTTCGTCCGAAGGTTTCGGGGTCTTTCTCCTTCGTGTTGAGCCACATTTTCGCGCGATGCAACAAATAGCGATAGCCGCTGAATCGGTTCATCGCGTTTGTTGCGCGTACCATTCGCCGAACGCCGACTTCTGGGCCGGTTGCGATGCCAGGCCGATTGCGGTATCGCGCGACTGGCGACCGCCTTTCGCGTCGCCCTGGTGGTGCTGACAGACGCCCAGATACAGATGAATCTGCGGGTGCAGCGAGTGAATCGCCAGCGCGTCCCGGCAGATGGTTTCTGCTTTTTTATAGTCGTTTTTGCCGAGATACGCGACGGCGAGGAGTAGCCGATGATCGACCGCCTTCGGGTTAATGCGAATCAGTTCTTCCGAAGCCGCGATGGCCGCATCGAACTGACGATCGTCGTTCGCCGCTTGGGCGAGTCGCGTCAGCGCTTTCTCCGAATCCGGGGCGAGATGGACGGCGGTTTTGGCGGCTTTTACTGCTAAACTGTGGTCCCCGCGCGCCGAGTGGATGCCCGACGATGCCTGCCACGATCGACGATCCCCCGGCCACAATTTCAACGACATCATCAAACGATCTTCGGCGAAACTGGACAAGTACCGCCGCATCTCGCGCGCTGCGGGCGGGAGGTCGCCGAGCTTGTCGGCAAGGGCGATTCCCAGGTCGCGACTGCGCTCGTCCGCGTCGGGCGCATACGGCGTCGGGCGAAATGCCACCAGCGGTTCCACACCGGGCGGCAACCGGCGCGTCGGCTGTTTCGCCGCCGAACCCAGACGCGAAATGCGGTGATCGGTGATCGACGTATGGGCGATGTTCGTGCTGCTCGCCTTCGGCATATGGCACGCAATGCAGCTGTTATCCTTGGCCATTCGCGCGGGTGCGGGTAGCGAACAGCCCTTCTTTTCGTGGCAGGTCTGGCAGCGTGCGTTGAAGTGCGACGCCATCGCGGCATCGGCGGGGCGCACGTGCGGGTCGTGGCAGGTCGTGCAATCCATCTTGCCAACGCTCGCCGTGAAGCATTGGCTTGCGGTCATTTGCTCGAACTGCCCCACCGAATGATGCGGGTCCACGGCATCCGGATGGCGAACGAATACGCTCGTAAATTGCTCCCACGGCAGGCCGGGACGGTAGTCGAACAGATCGCGGCCACGGCGGGCCACCCGCGCTTCGCCTTGGAGATGGCACTGCTGGCAGATGCTCATCCGCAGCTCGCTGGAAAGGTGTTTCGGGTTCACGATGGTCGTGTCGATACCCGTAATCGGCTCGCCGATGCTCCGTTCGGCCACGTGGAGTTCGCCGGGGCCGTGGCAACGTTCGCAGCCCACGTTGGCCTGAAACGCGAATAATGGCTGCCGATAGCGGTTTTGCGAGCGTCCGACGGGTTCGACGCGATCGACGTGACAGAACAAGCATTCCACACCGATCGGCCGCTGCCCGCCACGGCTGAGATCGAAGCCCGGCGACACATCCCATTTGTCTACGCCTTGGCCGAACCAACTGATCGGCGACTGCGTTACCGTGCCGTCGGCGACGCTCAGATACGACCGCCCGCGCGTGCCGGAACCGATTGCCACATCGGAGGTCACGACGAGATCGGGGAGCGGTTTGCCCGTCGAATCGTTTGCCGTCATGCGATGTCGAACTGCATCGCCCACTCGCTCGACGCGCAGCCCATAACCCTGAACGTTCAGGCTGTTCTTGGCATCGTACGTCTCGATGGCGGAAGCCTTGGCGACGTATTCGGCGGAGCGGCCCATCGGGTGCGCGTGGTAGTTCTTGTCGATTGTGGGGTGGCACCCGGAACAGGCGGCATCGCCGACGTATTTGACGTGCGGTTTGACGTTCCGGAACGGCGTATCGAACGCCAGCCGCGGGTCGGGTGCGACCGCGTCGGGAAGGATCGTTTCGATGGCTTTTTGTGGATCGATCGCGGCAGGGGCCGATCGGTAAAACCCATACCACACGCCGCCGATTGCCGCAATCAGCGCCACCGCAAGCAGGATGCGTACCAGAGAGTTCATTCGCGTCGCGTCTCACGAGATTCGGTTCTACAAACATACCGCACTCGGTGTTCGCAACAAACCGAATTCCCCCCAAAATCGACGTAAGTCACAATTGCAGACGCTCCAAAATCGTGTTTTTGGCAATTTTGTGTGTCAAAATGCCCCTTTTTGATCGCAAATTCCGGATGCGTCTAGGGGGTTGTTTCCAGTATCCTGTGATCCTGTCGTAGTTTGCGTCGAGGCTCGCGATTTCGCATCAGCCGAAACTACTGGTCAAAAATCGACCAAACCCGACCGAAAATCGACCAACATTGACCGAAAATCGACCGGATGCGACATTTTCATGTCATTTCGCGACACTTTTGCGTCACTTTGCGCACGACACGAATTCCCACTTATGTCAAATCGTCTCCGATTTTTTGACTTCGGGAAATCGCGTGGGAGCTACGCCAGAAAGTATCGAATCGAACGATTTTGCACTTGCCAAAAGATTGCTTGCGAACGACCACCGAGGACGGCCATACCGCACTCGGTGTTCGCAACAAACCGAATTCCCCCGATTCCCGTTGTCGCCATTCAATCGACCGTAACCGCTTCACCGCCGGCGCGGGTCGCAAGTGCGGGCATGATGTCGTTGGCGCTGTATCGTAGGAAGCGCACCGAGCCGTCGGCGAACGCGAAATTCGCACCGCCGGGGTGCGGACTCCAGAAGTGGAATTGATCGCAAATCCCATCGAAGCGACCGGGTGAAAATGAGTGTCCCGTGGCATCGCATTCCGGTCGGGTCTCGTTTCGCTCGCGCACGCCGAGGAGCATTTCGGTCGAGCCTTCTTTGACTTGTCCCCACCCGCGATACCACCAACCGACTCGGAGATCGGCCGGCGAAGAAGGCGGTGGTAATGTCGATGAATCGCCAGTAGAGTGCGTCCCAGATGGGGCACCACGGGCCTTTCTTGGATCCACAGTCGAATGGGAAGCGATTGAATCCGACTTCCTCAGTTGAGTTTGGAAGACCAATTATGAGTGCATATGGTGAACTTCGATGTTACCCCTAATCGATACGCACGTTCATTTGCTCGCGGGACTCGACGATGGCCCCGCCAACGCCGACGAGGCGCTCGCGATGGCGCGGATGCTCGTTGCCGAGGGGGCCAGCGCCGCCGCCGCACTCGCGCACCAAAATGACGGTTACCCGAACAACGACGCCGACCGCCTGCGCGCCGCCACGAAAGCGCTCGCGGAACAGCTCCGAACCGCAGGCATCCCGCTCGCCGTTTATCCGACGGGTGAAGTGATGCTAACGGCCGATCTCGTCGAGCGACTCGAAGCCGGTACGTTGCTGACCGTCGCCGACCGCGGTCAATTTTTGCTGGTCGAAATGCCGCACGGCGCGTTCGTGGATGTCGTTCCGCTCGCCGAGGCACTCCGGCCGAAAGGCGTACGGTTGATTATCGCACATGCGGAACGATACCCCGAATTGCTCCACGACGATGGACTCGGCGAACGCTGGATTGCTGCCGGTTGCTTGATCCAATTCACCGCACAACGGATTGCCGAACCGACGCGATCTACCGACGAACGCGCGATGAAATCGTGGATTCGGCGCGGGATGGTTCACCTGATCGGTTCGGACGGGCACAACCTGGATTGGCGTCCGCCGCGCCTCAAAGACGGCTACGAGCGCATCGTCGAATGGACCGGCCCCGCCGTCGCCGAC
Source organism: Limnoglobus sp. (assembly GCA_043780595.1). Classification (GTDB taxonomy): domain Bacteria; phylum Planctomycetota; class Planctomycetia; order Gemmatales; family Gemmataceae; genus Limnoglobus. The sequence continues at coordinate 2,574 of JAYWCL010000086.1, read as the reverse complement.
CGCATCGCAAACATCTGGGCCTCCGCCATTCTGGAAGGTCGTCCCGTCAACGCCGCACCGCCACATCACCCACCGCGAAGCTGGTTCTCGAAGCTGTTCGGTTGACTTTCTTACACTTCTCGCGGTCGGAAATGAGACGTTACCGGTCAGACAATCCACTCCCGTTAGCCCGACGCGCTAGCGAGGGATTCCTATCGTTTCTGCAATGTCGTGCCTTCATGCGGGTTCCCCTCGCTTGCGCGTCGGGCTAACAAAATGTATCAAATCACCCTGCTTAATGTATGTGTAGCTGGCCTCTATGAGGCCGGTGGGTAACTTCCGGGGTCACAGACCCCAGCTACAATAAGAGAAATCAAGTGCCGTTGGGGTCGCATCCCCACACCGTGGGTAAGCACCCAGCGCCCGCTCTCCCAAACCGCCGTTGTGCGGTTTGGGGCGGTTGCTATAGTCGCTCGGACTCGATCTCCATTTAAGGGGGTCGCCCGTACAACCCGCACAGCTTTCGGTTGGGTGAGATTCGCCGGACGAAACCGGATTGCCACGCATGGTTCGCACAGCGTAGGATGGAACGAGGCTCCGTGTGACGCAGTACGACATCGCCGCGCCGACCCGCATTTGTGCCGCCACCGGCAAGGAACTCAAGCCCGGCGACGCCTTCTTTGCCGTGCTTCTCGAAGTGGCGGGCAAGTTCGTGCGGAAAGATTTCGCGGTCGGTTCGCAAGTGCAGGAACCGAGCGCGATCGCGAGCTGGACGGGCAAGATACCGGCAAACGACAAGCCGCACAAACCGGCGTTCAACGACGAACTCCTGATCGAGTGGTTCGACCACCTGGCACGGTCCGAAGATGCGAACCGCCTGAACATTCGCTATGTGGTGGCGCTGTTGCTGATGCGGCGGAAGCGGTTGAAGTTCGAAGATCTGAAGCGATCGAAAGACGGCGACACGATGGTTCTGCGCGATGCCCGGACCGGCACGCGGCACGAGATCGCCGACCCGCGATTGACCGAAGCCGAGATCGCCGCCGTGCAAGACGAAGTGTTTCAAGCGTTGGGTTGGCAGTAAGCCGCGCACTCTACTTTGGGGCCGTCCATGCGAGCCAGTTACCGAACCGCTGTCCTCTTGGCTTGCCTGCTCTCGCTCTCGGGCGGGTGCAAATGGATGGACAAGAAGGAACTCGCGGTTCTCCCGAAGCCGACCGGCCGCATGGAAGAACGCCAGCCGCAGCAGTTCGTGAATTATCTCAACACACAGGCGAGTTACCTGCAATCGATCAGCTACGAAGACGTGCGAGCGACCGCGTTTGAAGCGGGCAAGGAACTCGGCAACCTCAACGACAGTACGCTGTATAGTGCCCGCCCACGCAACGTTCGCCTCATCGGTGGCCACACGCTCGCGGGCACGATGATCGACCTCGGCTCGAACGACCGCGAGTTCTGGATGTACGCCAAGCCGCTCGGCCGCGATAACTACTTTTATTGTTCGCACGACACCTTCGCCCGCGGTGACGTGAAGTTCCCGTTCCCGTTCGATACCGACTGGATCATGCAAGCCATCGGCATGGCCGACTACGACGTCAACGGCCAGTACGAAGTGAAAATGAACGAACAGCAGCGCGTGTATGCTCTGACGCAACGCACCGTCACACGGTCCGGCATGCCGATTATCAAAGTGACGTACTTCAACGAAAACTCCGACGATGGCCGCAAGCCCGCCGTGCGAAAGCACATGATCCTCGACGGCAACGATACCTCGAAGATTATCGCGACCGCAGAGATTACCGCCGTGAAAAAGATCGCCGTGAACGCGAAGCCCGGCGAATCGGCGTCGATCCAGATCCCGACCGAAGTGTCGCTCGAGTGGCCGCAACAGCAGTTTCGCATGACGATGAAGCTGAGCAAAGAGCGCGTCAACGAAGACCTGACCGACCGCATGTCGGCACTGTTCAACCGCCCGCAAATCCGCGGCACCAACCCGATCGACCTCGCGAAGTATCAAGTCGTCGTACCGAGCAGCTACCGCGGGCAAATGCCCGAGAGACGCAAGTCGAATTCGTCGCGCGCATGGGCCAATGATTGATAGGGGGTTTCGCATGGCTCAAAATTAGCACGACGTCTCAAGTCATCCCGATCGAAGTGTGTAGCCAATCCGATTCGACATCTCTAGCGTATACGCGAACGTTCGATTCGCGATTCCTCTCCCACAATCTGAGTTCACCCATGTCGATTCCGTAGCTGGCGCACGTAGAAGCCGAAGTCGAACGCCATGTGTGGTCATTGCCTAATTCGAGGATTGTCGCGATGACCAAGCCGTTCGATACGACGCTGAAGGATTTGCTGAACGTCTTTGCGGTCGATTGGGCGGACTGGCTCGGGCCGGAAATCGGCTTGTCTGCGAAAATCGAGGTCGAGCCGCTCGATGTCGATTTATCGACGGTGCAGATGTCGGCGGACAAAGCCTTTCGGCTAAAAGCGCCAGCCGAAGGCATCTTGCACATCGAACCACAAGCCTCGCGCGACGTCGATTTTCCGGGGCGATTGTTGCGGTACAGCGCGCTGCTGGACGCCCGCTACGAC
>JAYWCL010000085.1:0-20043 GCA_043780595.1 Limnoglobus sp. | reverse complement strand
CGTTCTTCCATGACGGACTCCCGTAAAACGCGAGCGAATGTAAACGATTATCCCACAATTCATTGCGGCAAGAAAGGACGAAGACACAGTAGAATTAGTCGAGTAGTGAATCGTTCGTAGTTGAGAGTTGTTCGAGGGCGCAACGATCGGTGAAACTCAACCGGGAGTTTTGTCCGGCATCGTTTCGGAGGGTAGTCGCTTCACGTCTTTCGGTTCAAATGCGATGCCGACGAGTGTGCCGACGGAGACGTCTTCGCCTGCGAATGTAGTCAATCCGCGTCGGAAGTGGATCTGCCAAAGTAGGGGAGTATTCGATGCGAGGACTGCGGAGACGACGTCGCTGCCTTCGGCGGAGACGACGATCGTGTCGCGGAATTTCCCTGGAAGTAACGGTTCGGAATCGTTTTCCTGGCCGACGAAGTACGTGCGTTTGACGTTGTGGGAAAATGGCCAGGGGATCGGGCCGCCCGCGAAGCGTTTCGTACCGACGATCAGCCCCGTCAGTGGCATCGGCGTGCTCGGATATTCCTTGCGATTGTATGCAGGGTCCACGGGGTGAAACGAGACATCCTTCGAGAGATTATGCAGGCGAATCTTGAGCGTGAGACAACGCTGTTTGCCGGGCTGTCGGCTATCGTGCTGGCCATCTCCGGCGTAGGTGATCACGCGAATCGGTTTGTCTTCCAAGACGGCGAGCGGTTCTATGAGTAGGTCGCCGACAAGAAGCTTACCGCAGATCGGTACGCGCAGTTCGGGTGGAACCGTTTCAAAATTCACGTTGAGGATGGAAACTTTATCGCGTTGCGATTTGCGGTATTCGCCGAAAAAGTCCGGGATGTTCGACAGCGGATGCCCGCGATCCGACGTTCGCAACCATCCCCACAGTGCCAAAATCGACATCAGGATTGCGTAGCCAACGACGAAGTACAGCCAACTCGGAGTGCGTTTCGTGCCGCTCGGTGGCTCGGCTCGCAGAGGTTTTCGCGGTGCCGTTTCCGCGATTGTCGGTTCGGGTTTGCTCGCAAACGTCTGCGGGAGTTTCCGAGATTCCGTTGCGATATTTTCAGCGAATGCCGGCGTGTCGAATCCGAAGATCGGTTGCGGGATATTGTTGGAATCGGACGTGTCCATACCCACGATATTGGTGTTGTATGCGACCTGCGGGATGGGGATCGGGTCGGGTTCCAGTTCGAGATTGTCGGTTTTTTGTTCGATGCGTAGCCGATTCTCGGCGATCGGATCGTCGAGTAGTGGCAGTAGGAAATCGGGGTGTTGCGGGACCGGTTCGGTGAGTTGCATCGAGTCGACGATTTCGGGCATCGTTAGGATTCGACTGCTCTTCCCCGTGCCGAAAACGCTGTCGTCTTCATCGCCTGGCTCGGCGAAAATGCTCTCTTCGCTTTCTTGCGGTTGCTGCCGAAGATGCGAAAAATCGTTCTTGTCCTCGGCGCGGCTCGGGTTGCCGAGGCCGACGCCGGTTTCGTCCCAACTCGATACCGGTGGGGCGATGTCGTCGGGAACGATTTCCGGATGTGAGGTCAGCCGCGAGGGCGTTGTCGCCGACGGCGCGACGACGACCTCGCGACAATGGGGGCACCGCACCTTACGCCCCAGGAGTTCCATTCCGATGCCCATCCGCCTCGTGCAGTGCGAACATGGAAACGTGAGATTTTGCATGAGTTCTACAGTTGTCCCGTCGGATGACACGTGCAATGTCGACGACGTTTATTTAGCGATTTTGCCGGTCGGTGTCGCGTCGCCGGGGACGAGTCCCATCGCCCACTTCAACCCGCCGACGAGGTGCTTCTGGAACCGCTCGTCTTTCCAGACTTCTTTCTTGTGCCCGAACGACGTGTAAAAGACTTTCCCTTTTCCTTCCTCACGGCACCAGGAAATCGCATAGTCGCCATCTTCCCGCACGACTTTCATCGGGTCGAACGTGCCCTTTTCCGCACTGAAGATGATGTGCAAACGGTTGCGGCTGTAAGGTGCGTCCTTGAAGATGTAAATTTCGTCTTCGTACGGCATGCCTTGCTCGAATCCGGCGGCGGCGGGATGCTTGGTGTCTTCGATTTTCACGTTGAGCTTCTGGAAACCTGGTGGATGACTACGGAAGTACGCGCCAATGAGTTCGCCGTATGCAGGTTCGCCGTACATCGTGTCAGTCGCACAGTGCGTACCGGCAAACGCGCCGCCCGCTTTCACCCACGCGCTCAGGTCTTTGAGTTCGTCCTTCGTCATCGGGTTACCCGTCGTGAAGAACAGCACGCAATCGACGTTTTTGAGCGTCACGGCGTTGATGCGGCCGCAATGTTCTAATTCGACAGTCTTGCCGGTACGGGCGCGATAGTCTTCGCTGTATTTCTCTAGCGCAGTCGTTTCGACTTCGGGGCCGTCTTTCTTCGGCTTGTACTTCACTTTCGCATCTGGGTCGCCGGTGAATCGGAAACAGCTCACGTCGAGATCGTGCTTCGGCCCGATCTCTTTCAAAGTCTGCTCGGCGAAACCGAGCGAATCGTGAATGAACCCGCCGCTATGCGTCACCAACAGCACCCGCTTCGGTTTATCCGCCGCAAGCGTCGGCAGCGCGAACGCCGACAACAGTAACATGGCCCAATAACAACGCCGATTCATTCGAGACTCCGATTCATGAAGGAGAGAGAAACTACGTCCGTCGCACCACGACGAGCGTGCGATCGTCGGTCGGGGGGCGGCGATTCGTGAACTGATCGAGTTCGCCGAGAATCGCCGAGCGTAATGCATCCGCAGTCGCTGGGCACGATGCCAATCGTTCGTCGATTCGCTCGGTGCCGAATACATCGCCATTACTATCGACCGCTTCGGTCACGCCATCGGTGAAGACGACGACTTGATCGCCGCGTTGCCAATCGACGACAAATTCGGGGTAGATCAATCCCGGCGGACTGACGCCGAGCGGTAGTCGCTGGACGCGGTTGAGCGTTACGCGAGAACCATCGGAACAGCGGCTCAATCGTGGCGGGACATGCCCGGCACTGGCATAGGTGATCGTGTTTTTGTTCGGGTCGAACACCGCATAAAACGCGGTCACGAACACGCCGGAATGTCTGTTGTAGCGTCCGGCGAGGTTTGCGTTCAAGTGCGTCAGAAACGGCCCCGGCCGCGCAGGGTTCGCGCCCGACGCATGTGCGATGCTGTGCGTGATCGCCATCAGCACTGCGGCGTGGCTACCGTGCCCGCTAACATCGGCGACCAGAATGCCCAACGCGCCGTCGGGCAACGGGAAGAAGTCGTAGTAATCGCCCCCCGCGAGGCACGCCGCCCGATAATAGACCGCAACGTCGAGGCCGGGCATCGTCGGCGGCTTGGCGGGTAATAGCGACTGTTGCAGTTCGGCGATGTCGCGGAGTTCCGCATCGGCGGTCTCGTTCGCTTTTTGCAGGGCCTGCGATAGCACCAGCGTTTGGGTGGCCCTGCCGAAAAGGTTCGTCATCCAGACGAGTTCCGGCACCTGTTCCGGCGGGAACGCATTGCTCTCTTCGCGTGTGACTACGACGGTATTCTGCGCGACGCCATGTTCGAAAATCGGTATCGAAAGCAGCGATCGCTGGCCTTCGAGATACTCCAGTGCGGGGTCGTTCGGGAACAGGTTCAAGTCGTCGATCAGGCGAGGTTCGTCGGAGTAGAGCAACGAGGAAAGTAGTCCGCCAGTGACGATCGGGAAGCGATCCCAGTGCGTGTACGGGTTCGTTGTATCCGACCACAAATTGAACCGGGTGATGCGGGCGTGTGGCTTCTCGACACCACGCCGCGACAACGTCAATTGTCGCGTAGTCGGGAACAATTGACCGAGGCGATGCGTGAAAATCCGGTGCATGTCTTGCGGGTCCGAGTAGCGGCTGAGTTCCCGCATGACATCGACGCTAATGGCCAGCCGGCCGCGCCAGTTCCGAGTTTGAGCATCGAAAAAATTGGGTGCGAGATCCATGACCGCCTCCGGCGGTGAACGAACAACTACCGGGTGTCGGCTGCGCACCGAACGTTTGAGGTAGTTGCTTAATCTCAACCCAAATCCGGCGCGATTGCAAGTGAGTAATTTTCTTTCGGTGTCCGTGCTTCAAAAATCGAATGTCGAAAGACTTCACTCGCCTGTCTTTTCGACGAATTTCCGCTTCGCCAATATTTGTTGCTTGTTTCGGTCGGTATTCTGGGTAAGTTATTGCGGATGTAATCGAGTCGCGGTCTCATTGTCGATCGGTTTGTCGATTTTTACTCAATTTACGAACGATTTGTAGTAAGTTGACTGGGTACATCGAGTTCGATTCGACCTGCGGAGTCGGCCACATGCCTGCTTGGAACGGTATCTTCGACCGCCTTCGCCCGAAGTCTTACGGACGTCGTCAACCGCTGATTTTGATTAACGGCCTCGCCGAGCAAGCCGAGTCGTGGTTCAAAAACCGTCGATTTTGGAGCCGGTATTTTGAAGTCTACGCTCCGAATATCCTCGTTTACGATGGCGAAATCCTCCACAAGCGCATCGCCGAAAAACAGCCGATTACCGTCGATTTCCTGGTCGAGCAGCTTCACTTGTACTTGACCAATTTCGTCCAGACACCGCCGTACCACATTGTTGCGAGTAGCCTCGGCGGGAAGATCGCGATCGAGTTTGCGGCCCGCTATCCGGAACTCGTCAATCGCCTCGTTCTGCTCTGCCCGTCGGGCATGGGCGACAAGGAACAACTTCCCATCATGGAAGGCGTGCGATCGAGCGACTGGAATAGCGTCGTCCGAAGCGTGTTTTATCGCACGCGCTACGTCGATCGCGAGATCGTTCGCTATTACAAAAACGCCGTGACGAACCGGAAATGGAAAACCGGCGTGCTCCGCACGGTGAAAGGCACCACGGAAACATCGGTCCGGGCGCGCATGAAGGACATTCAGGCCCCCACATTGCTCGTGACGGGTATGAAAGATCGCGTGTGCGATCCGAAGACCGCCGAAGAAGCCGCAAAAGACTTGAAAGACGGTCACTTCCTCGCGATACCGAAGTGTGGCCATGCCCCGCAGATCGAGAAGTTCCGCTTGATTAACCGTCGCGTGACGGTGTTTCTAACATCCGAAATCCCGACCGCACATCCGCGCTGGTCGGAGCAACTCCTAGTCAAACCTACCCGAGTAACCAAATGACCCCTGCGCCAGCCCCGATCGACCAACGCACCAGCACGAAACACACCGACCGCGGCGACTTCTGGATGGTGTTTCGCAAGTTCCTGAAACATGGAACCGCGATTGCCACGCCCGCCCCGAGCGGTCGCTATCTCGTTCGCGAGATGCTGAAAACGATCGACTTCGATTCGGCAAAGGTCATCGTCGAACTGGGTGCGGGTACGGGGCCGATTACCGAAGCGCTGATAAAGCGGGTGAAGCCGCACACAAAACTGCTGATCGTGGAGATCGAAGCCGAATTCTGCGAACGGTTGCGCCGTCGTTTCCCGAACGCGGACATCATCCAAGGCGATGCGGCACATATGGATCAACTGCTTGCGGATCGGGGGATTTCGCAGGTCGATCACGTGGTGTCTGGGTTGCCACTGCCTTCGATTCCACACCCGATCCGTAAGGCGATCCTCGCCAGCGCAGCGCGGAGCATGGGGCCGAACGGCGTGTTCCGGCAACTGACCGTGATGCCGTACGTTTACTGGAACTTCTACCGTAACTACTTTGAAGATGTGACGTTCAAGCTCGTTCCGCTGAACTTTCCACCAGCTGGCGTGTACTTGTGCAAAGGCTTCAAGCCCAACGCCGAAAGTAACGGCAAGTAACCGAAACGGGCGATTTTCGTAAACTACTCACAGCGGCTCGCGATTCGTCGCGAGCCGTTTTTCGTACCATCGGAGCCGAAAGTTATGGATCGCACGGCTTGGCTCGCACCCATTGTCAATCACCGGCTCGTACGCAATCTCGCGGATGCCGGTTCGGTGCGATTGGCGCACTATCGCGTTCGCGAACTCGACCGACTCGATGCGGCACGCTGCCAGGCGAACATTTTAACCAAGCTCGTTCGGTACGCCCAAAACACCCGTTTCGGTAAGGATCACGATTTCCGAAGCATACGGAGCGTGGCGGACTATCAGGCCCGCGTACCGGTCCGCGAGTACGAATACTTCTGGAACACGTACTGGAAAGACGCTTACCCGAACTTCGATGACATCACGTGGCCGGGCAAAATCCCGTACTACGCGCTTTCGAGTGGTACGACCTCCGGCGGCACGAAGTACATCCCCGTTAGCCACGAGATGGTGAAATCGAACCGCAAGGCCGCCCAAACGACGATGGCGTTGTTTCGGCACACTTACCCCGAGCACCGGATATTCAACGGCAAGTTCTTCTTCCTCGGTGGCAACACCGACATGAAGACGCACCCGAACGGCAGCCTGTACGGCGACCTCAGCGCGATTGCGGCACGTGAAATCCCGGAAGCGGTGCGGCCGTACACGTTTCCGCCGCTCGAATTGAGCCGCATTCCCGACTGGAAAGAGAAGATCCGCCGGTTCGCCGAAGTGGCCGTGAAGGAACGAATCACCGCGATGAGCGGCGTTCCTTCCTGGATGGTGCTGCTGTTCGACCAAATGAAGCAAATCACCGGGAAAGCGACGATTTCCGAGATTTGGCCCGAGTTTCGATTGTTGATACATGGTGGGACTAAGTTCGATTCGTACCGCGAGCTATTCCAGAAAGAAATCGGCGGGGATCGCTTTCAGTTTTGCGAAGTGTACCCCTGTTCCGAAGGGTTTATCGCGACGGAAGACCCACGCCACAAGCTCTTGCGATTGGTGCCCGATCACGACATTTTCTTCGAGTTCATCCCCGTGGCGGAACTCGGCAAAGAGCGAGCGGCACGCCATACGGTTGCGAATCTCGAACTCGGCGTGAACTATGCCGTGGTACTGACGTCGTGTGCCGGAGTTTGGAGTTACCTCGTCGGCGATACCGTGCGGTTCGTGAGCCGTACGCCGCTTTTGCTCGAATTTACGGGGCGAACGAAGTATTTTCTCTCGGCGTTCGGCGAGCACCTCATCAGCGAGGAAGTCGAAAAAGGCATCGCCCATGCCGCGAAAGCGTGCGGAACGTTCGCCGTCGAGCACCACGTCGGGCCGGTGTTCCCGACCGAGCCGAAGAAGCCGGGCTTCCACCGCTATCTCGTCGAATTCAGCGGCCCACCGCCCGATTTAGCCCGATTCGCACAAGAACTGGACCGCGAATTGATCCGCCTCAACGAAGACTACGAAGCCCATCGTGCGAACGATCTGACGATGCTCATCCCCGAGGTTCTCGCCGTGCGGCCCGGTGGCTTTCGGGACATGATGGAAGCCCGCAAAAGTGACTTCGACTTCCAGGGCAAAGTCCCTCGCATGGACAACGGCGGCAAACTGACGGCGGAAATGTTCCAGTGGTTGCTCGCGAACGGCAAAATGCTCTCCTGAAATCGACGTAAGTCACAATTGCGAACGCTCCAAAACCGGTTTTTGGGGTGTTTTTTCGTCTCAAAACGCCACTTTTTGATCGCCAATCGCCGATCCGTTCCGAGGGGGTTTGCGGTATCCTGCGTTCCTGTCGTGGGTTATGCCGAGGCTCACGATTTCGCATCAGCCGAAACGACTGGTCGAAAATCGACCGAATGCGACCGAAAATCGACCGGACCCGACACAAAATCGACCGGACGCGACATTTCTATGTCATTTCGCGACACTTTTGCGTCACTTTGCGCACATCGCAAAAGTCGGCTTACGTCAAATCGCCTCCGATTTTTTGACTACTGGTGTTTGTGTGGGTTATCAGACCGTCCACAGTACTTCCTGCATTTTGTATTTCAAAGATTGACGCGGCGATGGTCGTCGGATCAAATTGAACGCGGTGTTGCAGAATACTGGTTCGGCGTAGAAGTCCTGAGCCGAAAAGTGTCGCGGATCATCGAGGCGTATTCATGAGTCAGAAAGCGATTGAGACGTTCAGCAGCTTCGGCGTCGGCGTTCTCTGCCTTGCACTCGGCATCATGGCGCTTGCCGTTTTCTTCACGGTGTTGAGTCGGCTCAGCAGTGACGGGGCAAAGCCGGAGACGATGGCCGTCCGCGGCATCCTGAAGAAGGACACGTGGGCAACGGTCCACATGTCCGGCTCGGAGACGTTCGAGCGGGTTCGCTTTATCGGGTTCACGAACACGGAGAGCATCAAGACGCACCTCCCGTACGACCTCAACGGTATGGTCATCCTGGAAGACCAGGAGGGGAGTCGTTTTCTCGTCCGCGCGAAGGCGATCCGAATGATCGTCATTGCCCCTGCGGCGGAGCAAGGTGACAGCAAAGGGCACGCCGTTGAAACAGACCGGCTGGGTTGAACTCATCGCTCGCCGCCAGTGGCAAAGCGCAAGTCATTCAAAAGGCGATCCGATGAGCGTAGCATATTACATTGTCCCGGAGCGCCCGGTCCCCGACCTCGATTGCTTCGTGGACGGCAAGGCACTGGCGCACGTTCGCGACGGCGTCATCGAGCGACTCTGCCGGGAGTCCAAGGTCCGCCCACTCGAGGATTTCCAAAGCGAAAACCCCGAAGATGCCGCCGCCTTTTTCGAGGACGCGGGAATCGACCTGCCTCCGGACGGTTTCCCACCCGAGCAGTGGTTCGCAGCGGCGGATGGCCTCGAGACCGTCCGAGCACTGCTGGCCCGCGTGAGTGAGTTGGCGGCCAAAGGCAAAAGTGCAGCCGTGGCCGATGACCTCCGGAACTACGAAGAAGTACTGGTAGGGCTGGAGCGGGCTGGCGTCCGCTGGCACCTCGCAGTCGATTTCTAACAGACACCGAGCCAAAGCGAAGAACTTGTCCCATGCCCACAACCACCCCGCGGTTCCCGCTCGTGCGCATCGCTAACGATAGCGAACTGGCCGACGCGCTGGTTACCGTGGACGACTTACTCACCCGAGAAATGGATGCGGGGCAAGAAGCCTACTTCGATACGCTGTCCGCCCTGATTCACGTTTACGAGACGGAGCACCACTCGATTCCGGATGCTACGCCCGCGGAGGTACTTCGGGAACTGGCCGACGCCAACGGGTTGACCGGGGCCGCAATTGCCCAGCGAACGGGAATCGCTCCGTCCACCGTGTCCAGCCTGATTTTAAGCAAGAATCGGGTGAAATGCGTCCCACTCGTAACCGTCGCCTGGCTCGGAGTCGGCTGCGAACTCCAGGTGTAACACCCGTCGATGCTGTGTCGTCCGATCGTGGCTTCGGCCACTGGCGTGCAATATCCAGCCGCGCATCGCCAACACGTCGCCCGCTTCGGAGAGGGCGAGCGAGACCGCTCGACCCGTTGCCTCCTCGTCCGAACGATGCGAGCCGGGAATGACTGCCAACGAGCCGTTGTCCCGCGTCATCGGGTCGAGGTGGACCCGCAGCGTGAGCATCCGTTCGATGACTTCGCGCGGCGCTTCGACGTGATGCACGCCACCCTTGCGCGTCGGCATTCGGAACCGCCCCATCGTCAGCAGCGCCTTTGCCACCGCAATGGTGACATCGCGATGCCACGGCAACGCCCACGTTCGCCCCGGTGGTTTGTCGAAGTAAAGTGCCCGCACGAGACCCGGCGAGTTCCCCAACACGTGCCGCAAGAATTCGGACAACGGCGCGACCCACCATAATTCGACGATCGCCGGACACGCCTGCAACACATTTCGCGCAGCATACAGCCCCACCGCGTCATCCCTCATCGACGTTCCCGCACCGGTATTTTCGAGGCCCGCACGAAGCACATCCAACAGCATAGCCACGCGAGTTTCGTCGTAGACCCGGCCGAGTAAAACGCAGCCATCGGCCTCTAATCGCTCGATAGCCAACGCCGAAAAGTTCGGCAAATCTACCGAGATACGTGGCACGGTGGCCGCGCATTCTGTCGAGGAAAATGATGCCATGTCGCTCGGCTCCGAAATCACAATTGCGGATCGCTGTTCGCGTTTGAGCCACGGACGACGATCGCGAACGATGGAATTGTAGAAGAATCGACGCCCGTGCGGCTCGCCCGAATTCGCTTGCTCCTTGCTTCGTGCGGGCGGTTTGCGCAATAATAATCCCATCCTCCTGCATTCCGATTCGATAAGGAACATTCACAATGATGGTTCGTATTGCGTGTCTCGCAGTCGCGACGTTGTGCGCACTGCCGTTTTCCACCCGTGCGGCGGAGATCGACCCGGTCGTCGGGCGGATCCAGAAGGATCTCTTTTACCTCGCCGGTGAAGAGTGTAACGGGCGGGGCGTTGGCTCGGAGGGGATCGATCGTGCGGCGGCGCACATCGCGAAATCGTTCGAGGCGAGCGGGTTGCAACCGGCCATGAAGGACGGCTATTTTCAGCCGTTTACTATTTCCTCCCGTCCGCGTCTCGGCTCGCCGAACAAGATCGTCGTCACGCACGGCGAGACGGCCATCGAACTCAAGTACGGCGACGATTTCACCCCGGCGGGTTTGTCCGGGTCCGGTAAAGTCACGGGCGATTTGGTCTTCGTCGGGTATGGCATTTCGGCACCGAAACTCAAGTACGACGACTACGCGGACATCGACGTTAAGGGTAAAATCGTCGTGATGTTGCGCAAAACGCCGAAGGCCGACGAGAAGGACAACCCCTTCGTGGGCGATGAACTCGAAGCGTTGGCCGCCCTCACTAGCAAGGTCGAAGCCGCGATCGCCAAAGGTGTGACCGCCGTCGTACTCGTCAACGACAAGACCTTCGCGAAGAAGGAAGACGCGCTCATGGACATCCGCCGTTTCGGGGCCGAGGCCGCCAAGGTGCCCGTCGTACACATCAAACGTGCGACCCTGGAGAAGATGCTCGGCGACAAGAAACTCACCGACATCGAAGCGGCAATCGACAAGGAGATGAAGCCGAAGTCGGTCGCGCTGACGGGTTGGAACTTCGGCATGGAAGTGACGCTGACGCGGGCGGAAATCGCCTGCAAAAACGTCGTCGGATTCCTGCCCGGTTCGGGGCCACTCGCCGACGAAACGATCGTGCTCGGCGCGCACTACGACCACCTCGGCATCGAATCCGAAGGCAGCCTCGGCGGCTCCGCGGCAAAGGGGAAGGTTCACTTCGGGGCCGACGATAATGCCTCCGGAACCACGGGCTTGCTCGAACTCGCGCAGCGCTTCGGCAAGATGAAATCGCGATACGGTCGGCGCATCGTGTTCGTCGCGTTCAGTGCCGAAGAACGCGGGCTGTACGGCTCGAAGTTTTACGCGAACAACCCGATTTTTCCGATCGAAAAAACCGTGTTCATGTTGAACATGGACATGATCGGCCGATCCACGTCGGTCGACGATGGCGGCAAGCAGAAGAACCGCCTCGTGGCCAGCGGCACGGGTGCGGGCGAAGGATTCGATAAGCTCGTCGATGCGGCGAATGCCGGTTTCGATTTCAAGTTGCTCAAAGTGGCGACGGGTGGCGGGCCGAGCGATCACGCCTCGTTTTACAGCAAGAAAGTGCCGATTCTGTTCTTCCACACCGGCTCGCACAAGGACTATCACCGCCCGAGCGACACGCCGGACAAGGTCAACCTGACGGTCATGAAAAAGGTGATCGATTACCTCGAAGGGATTGCGGCCTACTTCGCGGTGACGCCGGAACGCCCGAAGTATTTGCTGACAAAAGGACGCTGGTCGGACCCGACCGACGACAAACCGCAAGGCTCGTCGTTGGGCAAGATGCCGCGCCTCGGCGTGATGCCGGGGGACTACGCCGAGGAAGAGAAAGGCGTGCTGGTCGACGATGTCTCACCGGGCGGGGCGGCGGAAGCCGCAGGTGTCAAAGGCGGCGACGTGATTATCATGATCGCGGGCAAGCCGATCAAGAACATCGAAGACTACATAAAGACGATGACCGCACAGAAAGTCGGCCAGGAGATCGAAGTCGTAGTCCTTCGCAAGGACAAGAAGATCACGTTGAAGGCGACGCCGAAAGAGTAACTTACGTCCAGGGGTACGACGTAAACGTCTAACCCTGGTCTAAGCGATTTAACCCCGTTGGGGTAAAGAATCGCAATGTTTTTACCCCAACGGGGTTGAATCCTATAGCCCAGGGTCGCGTCCGCGCACCCTGGGTGAACTCAGAGTCACCCGCACGATGCTGTTTTCCTTGAACGATGCCACCGTGGTGCGACCGGGTGGCGAAGTCGTCCTTCGCGATGTCACGTGGGGCGTGCGGGCGGGCGAACTCACTGCGATCGTCGGGCCGACGGCGTCCGGTAAGACGACGCTGCTCGAAACGCTGCTCGGTCGGCATCGGCTGAGTGCGGGCACCATCGAGCTACCGGCGGGCCGCATCGGGTACGTTTCGTTCAAGGAAGATTCGCGGCAATTTCGCTATGCCGGGCACTACTACCAACAGCGGTTCGAGTTCGCCGATGCCGACGAACCGCTGTTGCTCGTCGATTATTTGCGCGCCAATTCGACCGCAACTGACAGGGACGTGACAGCCGCGGCGCGGTTGCTCGGCGTCGAAGCGCAACTGCCACTTTCATTCATGAAGTTATCGAACGGACAGACGCGCCGTGCCCGCATCGCACGCGCACTCTTGCAGAAACCCGACTGGTTGTTCCTCGACGATCCATTCATGGGACTCGACCTTGCGGGCCGCGAATCGCTCATTGCATCGCTCGGCGAACTGGCCCGCACGGGAACGAAGTTGCTGCTCGTTTGCCCCGCCGATGCGATCCCGCACTGGGCGACGCACGTGCTCGCACTCGATGCCGGCCGCGTGCAATATGCGGGGGAACGCCAGTCGTATGTCGTGCGGCAATCGGTGGTAACGGAGCGAGCATCCGGTGCAGCAATGTCCACCGAAGCGGTCGTCGAACTGCACGATGTCACGGTGCGGCATGGCGGGAAGGCGATCCTGAGCGATGTCAATTGGACGGTACGGCGCGGCGAACGCTGGGCGCTGATCGGCCCGAATGGCGCGGGCAAAACGACGCTGCTGAGCCTGATTTGCGGCGACCACCCGCAGGCGTTCAGCAACGACGTGCGCCTGTTCGGCACGCGGCGCGGGCACGGCGAAACGATCTGGGACGTGAAGCGGCGCATCGGCTTCGTGTCGCCGGAGTTTCACTTGTACTTCACCGAAAGCCTGAGCGGGTTCGATGCCGCCGCCACCGGGTTCCACGATACGTTGTTGTACCGCGAACCGACCGCCCCGCAGGCCGACGCCGTCCGCGAATTGTTTGCCGCGTTCCATGCGGATCACTTGCAGGACAGGGCATTTCGCCAAATGTCGACGGGGCAACAGCGGGTCGTCTTGCTGGTACGCGCACTGGTGAAACGCCCGCCGATGCTGATCCTCGACGAGCCATTCCAGGGGTTCGACACGGGCACCACCGAGCGCGTCCGTGCTTGGCTCGATGCGAATCTGACGCCGGAACAGACGCTGATTTTCGTGGCGCACAACCCGAACGATGTGCCGCGAACCGTCGCGCAAACACTCCGGTTGCACGAAGGTCGCGTGAGCTTGTAAGCCGAGAACGCGGATTCGGTACTACACTTACCGGGCAAGCGTCCCGTAGAATACCCGTGTGACGTTTCCCCGTAACGGAGTGATACGATGGCCAGTCCGAATGTGATCGAATTCAACGAAACGAACTTCAGCCAGGAAGTGGCCGCCGGTCACCTCGTGGTCGCCGACTTCTGGGCACCGTGGTGCGGGCCGTGCCGCGCCCTGACGCCGGTGATCGACCGGATCGCCGACCAGTATGCGGGCAAGGTGAAAGTCGGCAAAATCAACGTCGACGAGAACATGGAACTCGCGACGAAGTACGACGTCGCGACGATCCCTCGCATCATGCTGTTCAAGGGCAGCGACAAGCCGATCTTCATGCACGTCGGCGTCATCTCGGACGCCGAACTGTCGAAAGTCATCGCAGCGAATGCGTAGTTTTGACGGAGTCCAGGCGAGCGGGGAGCGTAAACTCCCCGATTCTGCCTGCGACGCGGGCCACGTCCATTTTCAACTTATCCGAATGCCAGATCGAACGCTTCGCGGGCGGTAGCCACGGGGTGGATTTCGAGCGAGGCTTTCAGATCGTCTGGGAGATGGCGAATGATGTCGGCGTTGGCCGCAGGGATTACGACGTGCTTGCGACCGGCGCGGGCGGCGGCAGCGATCTTGTGTTGCAGCCCGCCGACGGGGCCGACTTCGCCGTGCAATGCGACTTCGCCCGTGAACGCGAAACCGGGCTTCACGGGCTTGTTGGCCAATGCGGAAACGATCCCGACCGCGAACGCGAGACCTGCCGAGGGGCCATCTTTCGGCTCGGCGATTTTCACCAAGTGGACTGCCACCGTTTGCGATTTCAGACGCTGTTCGGAAATATCGAACGAACGGAAATTCGCTCGCACCAAGTTGTAAACCGCACGCACCGAATCGCTCAGCGACGAGCCGTGCAACCCCGTCACTTCCACGCGGGCCGGGCCGTTCAGCGCCGAAACCTGAATCAGAATCACATCGCCACCGAGTTCCTTTTCGCCATCGGTCAGCACGGCCAAACCGGTCGCCGCACCCACAACCGCCTCGGTATTGAGGCGATCGATGACGATTGTCGTCGTCTTCGGCAGCAGGTCGCGTGCGGTGTGCGCAGCCACACTCGCGGGGGCGATCAGCCTCGGCTTGAACTCGCCGGGGGCCAACGCGCACAACTGCTGATGCACCCGCTGGCGCAGTTCGCACGCGAACATCGTCACTTCGAGCAACTCCTCTTCGGAGATGTTGCCATCGGGGTAAATGAGCTTCATGAGACCCGAGCCGATTCGCTCGATCGCGGTCTGATCGCGTCGCGTCATACCGGGGTGAACGGAGATGCCGCGGATGCGATCCGCAAACGAGTCTTCTCGCATTCGCACGAGCACTTCGCCGAAGTAATCGGTGACGAACCCGACGCCTGTGGCAATCGACGACGGGCTGATTTTCGGGACTTCCCAGCCGGGAATGTAGCCGTGCATTCGGTCCTGGAACGCGCTGTCGATCAACTCTTTGGGCAACGGCTCCAAGAGGTTGACGTAACGCGGGTGCGGCTGTTCGCCATCGACGTCGATATTCCCCGTGAACACGAGGCTGGTATCCGACGCGAAGCCGAGCGCGCCGCGCGAGAACTGCCCGCTTTCCATAAAGTCTTTCAACGTCGAAATCGTCTCGCTGTCGTCGCCGAACGTCGTGTGCGCGATCTCGTCGAAAACGACGACTTTCCGCGTGCCGAGGATGCCGACTTGCTTCGTGGACAAGTTCACGAATAAGTTAGCGGGCGAGGTTTTTCCACCCGACACCGTGAACACGCGCGGCGACAAATTCCTTAACAGAAAGGTCTTTCCCGTCTGCCGCGGCCCGAGTTCCATCATGTTGACGTTGCGTTCGACGAGCGGAATCATGCGGGCGAACAACAGCAACCGCGTACGGCGTTCGGGGAAGGCGCTCGCGGCATACCCGGCGCTTTGCAGGACGAGCGCCATCCATTCGTCGGTGGTGAAATTCGCACGGCTTTTCCGGAACGCATCGAGGTCCGGCGGGCCGACTTGAAACGGCGTGAACGCGATCAATTCGTTCGGCGCGTCGGCGTGGGATTCCGGCGCATACTTGACCTTCGCCGTGCCCCACAGGCCACCCAGAAGCAGGCCGGGGTTCTGTTCGGTGATCGCGGCGGGAACGCGAACTTTGTCATCGCCGAGCGCCGGAACCCGTGCCCAACGCTGACCGCCACGCAAGTCGATGCGGGCTTCGATGATGTCGATGAGCGTGACTTCGCCCTTGCTGAGTAGCTTTTCCTTGACGAGTTCGCGTTGGTCGAGGTCCGGAAGCAGTTCCTTGATCTTCGCCTGAATGTTCGCGAGGTCCGCCTTCCATGTCTCGGGTTTGACGTACTTCGCAATCAGATACTCGGAGACGTATCGCGGCAACCGCTGAAGCGCCGACTGCTGCGTAAGCGATTTGATGACGACCTTCTCGCCGAGCGCCTCGTGGGTCTTCTTGTCGAGTTCCGTCAGCGGATGTTCGTCGAACACAGACATTTCTCAATTCCCTTGGGCGACCGAAAAGCAATCTCCTTACGTTGTAGTGCCATCGGCTTGGACGAAAGAATAAAGTCAAGTCGCAAGACTCGCATCGTCGATAGGTCTTACGAGAACGTCAAGAGTTCTGCTGATGCAATCCTTCGATTTCCGGAATCAAAACATGGCCGCACAAATGCCCCCCCCCCTCCCAGATTGCCAGCAACGATAACAATTGGCCTGACGACGGGGCGGGGCTGAGTGGGCCGAAGTCGTTTAACAACCTCGGCAATGCCTACAACTCGATTAGCCAGATGCTCTGGCCGGAGCGAGTGCTCGTCTATTCGAGCGTGTTCGGCCTGCGTCCGAAGCGGTGTTTGGAAATTGGCACGTTCCAAGGTGGTTCGACGCTCCTGATCGTGGCGGCGCTGGACGACATCGGCGACGGGAAATTGATCTGCGTCGATCCGTACCCGAAGGTGACGCCCGAGAATTGGGCGAAGGTTTCGCACCGGGCGACGATGATTCAAGCGATGTCGCCGGAAGCATTAGCGATGGCCGAAATCGCGGCGGGCGGGAAGTTCGACTGGGCGCTCATCGACGGCGAACACGATTACAATTCGCTCGTTCGCGACCTCGAAGGCACGTTGACCGTTCTCGACGATCGGGCGTACATTCTGTTCCACGATGCGAACTACGTGGGCGTCGATTCGGGGTTGCGGGACATGTACGCCGAGCATCCGGAATTGACCGACCTCGGCATGATGTCGACGCCGCGGGTTCCAGACCCGGTGACGCCGGGGATTTTCTGGGGCGGCATCCGCATGGCCCGATTCGATCGACGAAAGTAACTAAACGGGCATACGAAACATTAACCGTAGAGGGCGCAAAGAACGCGGAGTTTGATCCTTCCAGCGAGGCGGAGATCGGAACGGCAGATAGAATTCGATACGATTCGATTCTGACTCGGCGTTCTCCGCGCACACTTCGGTCAAACTCTTCGTTTTGTCGACTATAATACTGCATCTCGCATCATTGCACTCCCGCCTGGCTCGTTCTGAGGTCGCAGCATGTTGTCGATGCGTATCGCTTTGGTCATCGCGACGTTTTCGTTCGCGGTTTGTTCGCGCGCGGCAGACCCGAAGATCGAGTTTTTCGAGAATAAGATTCGGCCCATCTTGGTCGGTTGTCAGACTTGCCACAACGCAGTCAAAGAGAAGGGGGGGCTGCGGCTCACCTCGCGTGCCGAACTCCTGAAAGGTGGTGACACGGGGCCGTCACTCGATGTCGCGAACTTCGAGAAGAGCCTCCTGTTGCAAGTCGTCCAATACGATGGCGACATCAAAATGCCGCCGAAGGGCAAACTGTCCGACTCGCAAATTGCCGAACTCAAAGCGTGGGTAAAAGCGGGGGCCGTATGGCCCGACGATCGTGCGGTGGTCGCATCGAGCATCGCGAAAGAAATGGATGTGCGTGCCCTCGCGGCGGGGCACTGGTCGTTCCGCCCGATCGCGAATTCGACAGCGCCGATTGCGAATATCGCGAATCCGATCGATTCGTTTTTGCGAGCGAAACTCGACGCAGCCGGGTTGAAGCCCGCGTTGCTGGCAACGAAACGAACTTTGATTCGGCGGCTCTCGTTCGACCTCATCGGCTTGCCGCCGACGCCGGCGGAGATCGATGCGTTCCTCGCGGATCAATCGCCGACCGCGTACGAAACGTGCGTCGATCGGCTGTTGGCGTCGCCGCATTACGGCGAACGTTGGGGCCGCCACTGG
Source organism: Limnoglobus sp. (assembly GCA_043780595.1). Classification (GTDB taxonomy): domain Bacteria; phylum Planctomycetota; class Planctomycetia; order Gemmatales; family Gemmataceae; genus Limnoglobus. The sequence goes on along the minus strand of JAYWCL010000085.1, from coordinate 2,215 downwards.
CTCGATCTCACGCGGTATGCCGAGACGATGGGCCACGAGTTCGATTTTGAAATCGCCGACGCCTGGCGGTACCGCGACTACGCGATTCGTGCGTTCAACGCCGACTTGCCGTACGACCAATTCGTACGCGAACAAATTGCGGGCGACCGACTGACACCGCGTTGGCACCCGACCGAACGCACCAACGAAGCCCTTATCGGCACCGGATTCTGGCACCTCGGCGAAGGCAAACATTCGCCCGTCGATGTACGCCAAGAGCAAGCCGACCGCATCGATAACATGATCGACGTCTTCGGCAAAACCTTCCTCGGTTTAACGATCTCGTGCGCGCGTTGCCACGATCACAAATTCGACCCACTCCCCACTCGCGACTACTACGCGCTCTACGGAATCCTCAGCAGTTCGCGTTACCAACACGCTTTCATCGACGACCCGGCGAAGATTAATTCGCTTTTAGACAAGCTCAAAACGGCTCGCGGTGAAGTGAATGAACCATCACCTGCGGAGGTGGCACCGTCGAAGGAGTATGCGAACTGGCTCGCGAATTCGCGTTCGTTCGAGTCCTTCGGTGCGGACTGGAACCTGCGTTGGCCCACCACGGGACACGCATTCCGGTTGACGGATCGCGCCCCGCATAGCGGGCGCGAATCGTCGATCCTGCGCGGCACGCTGCGTTCGCCGACGTTCAAAACCGAGTCGCGTTTCGTATCGGTGCGCGTCGCGGGTCGCCATTCGCGAATCAATCTCATTCTCGATAACTTCCAACTGATTCAGGATCCGATCTATGGCGGCCTGCGAAAAGGCATCGACCACGGCGAAGAATACCAGTGGGTCGTTTTCGATCTCGGCATGTGGCCGAACCACAACGCCTACCTCGAACTGATCGACGACGATAAAGGGTATCTGTCGATCCTCGAAACGCGCTTCAGCGACAGCCCACCGCCAGCCGCACCGAAACGACTCGCGAAATTACCGAAAGCGTTGCCAGAACTCGAAGCGAAACTCGCCGAGGTTCGACGTGCCCCGGCGATGGCCGACGGCACCGGATTGAACGAGCGCGTCTTCGTTCGCGGCAACCACAAAGCGCCCGGCATCATGGCCGAACGATGCAATCTGGAACTGTTCCGCAAACCCGATGCGAAGTCCCCACCCTTGGGCAGCGGGCGGCTCGAACTCGCGAACGAAGTGACCACGCTCGCGAATCCGCTGTTTGCGCGCGTGTACGTCAATCGCGTCTGGCACCACCACTTCGGCGTCGGCCTCGTACCGTCTACCGACGACTTCGGCAAACAGGGACAAGCACCGAGCCACTCCGAGTTACTCGACTGGCTCGCGACGACGTTTGCGAACGATGGCTGGTCCACGAAGCGCCTGCACAAACGCATCTTGCTGAGCGATGCCTATCGAATGTCATCGCAACCCCATGCGGAAACGGCGGCGAAGGCGGCAACCGTCGATCCGCAAAATCGGCTTCTGTACAAGGCAAATGTGCAACGGCTCGAAGCCGAGGCGATTCGCGACGCGATGCTTGCGGTATCGGGGCAACTCGATCGCAAGATGGGCGGGCCGAGCGTGATGCCGTACCTGACCGAGCATATGATTGGCCGCGGCCGGCCGGGCAGTTCGGGGCCGCTCGATGGTAGCGGGCGTCGGAGTATCTACATGGGCGTGCGTCGCAATTTCCTGAATCCGCTGTTCGTCGCGTTCGATTATCCGACGCCATTTACGACCATCGGCCGACGTGGCACCTCGAACGTGCCGGCACAGGCGCTGGTGTTGCTCAACAACCCGTTCTCGATTCAGCAGGCGGAAATTTGGTCGAAAGCCACCGCGAGTTCGCCCGAAGAGCACGTGCGAAAAATGTACGTCACCGCGTTCGGCAGAACCGCAACCGAAGCGGAACTTTCGGCGGCACTCGCGTTCGTTGCCGAACAGACGAAGGAATCGAGCGAACCACAAGCCTGGGCCGATTTCGCGCACACGCTGTTCAACGCGAAGGAATTTCTGTTCATCGAGTGATTCTATTTCAAAGCTTATGAAGACCAGAACTCACCACGAAATACACGAATTACACGAAAACAAAAATGTGGTTTGAAATCCTTCATGGTGTTCCGTGGGTAACCCTTCAGCCTTCTGAAGTGGGGTTGCGCGATTGCGTTGGATTTCGTAGCACATTCCTACCATGATTGCTGCACCGCCAATTCCGACCTCCGAT
>JAYWCL010000084.1:0-13988 GCA_043780595.1 Limnoglobus sp. | reverse complement strand
ATCGGAGGTCGGAATTGGCGGTGCAGCAATCATGGTAGGAATGTGCTACGAAATCCAACGCAATCGCGCAACCCCACTTCAGAAGGCTGAAGGGTTACGGCCGGTATTATCCCATTTGTGGATTCAGAATCAATTGTTTATCTCATGTAGGGATTGGGATAAACACCTGTTCGGCGAGCAGGAGGGTTTGCGGATGCCGAAGCGAACTAAGGTTGTCCTTGTGACCGTTGTAGCGGCGTTGGCTCTTCTCGGAGTCGGGGGGTATATTTTCTACCGCCACCAAACCGCTGAATCAGCCGAGGCACATCAGCGTCAACTGGAGAGGATCGTGCCGACGGACGGGTCTGCGATCCACCCGTCCGCCAAGGCTTCTAATCCAGTCGGGGCCGGTAAGCCGGATGACCCGGAGGCAAATCGCCTGTTGGACAATCTGGAGCAGGAGCTTTCGATCTATGAAATCGCGGTAACAGAGTATTTGAAGAACCGACTGGGCAACATGTCAGGACTAGCAACCTCACAAGGCAAGTTGCTGCCTCTGGTTCAATCGGTTCGGGAGGTGGGCAATCGGTTTTCTCCACGACAATCCGAGCGGCTTCGGACAATCAATGATCGAATACAGGTAGCAGCAGGGAAACTTGCGGACAAGCCTGTGTCGCCAGCGGTGAAAAAGTAGTCCGCACACCGAACCACCCACTGTAGCAGTCTGCGGGGTGTGGGTTGCTCGGCGGCGGAGGGCCAAGAAGCAATGTGGAGCGTCTCCGTGTCGAAAGAGTCTTATGGCATTTGGCAACGGAGGGTGCGCAATTGGGTCGTTCCAGAACATTTCTCGGCGCTGGTGCCACGTTTATTGTACTCGGGTGTTGGGCGCTCGGATTTTGGTACGTTGCGAACGTGCCATTTTTCGGACGTGTGGGCGGTGTATTGGTTGGCATGGGCCTGCTCCTTGCGTCGGCGGGCCTGTTCTTCCGCAGGCAAGGATGGGAGTAGTGCCCCCCAATAGGGCAGCCGCCGCCCCAGGAACTTATTCCGGCGGCGAGCGCACCGGTTGCGTTGGCCGTCCTCGCATTTCCGAAGCAGCCACTCATTCCGAATTGTCAACTCCTTCTCGCCACTCGTCACTCAAACTGGCATCGTTCGAGGCACGGCATGGAGTTTTCCGTGGGTTCCCCTTGCTTGCGCTGCGGGCTGGCACGATCGCGGAGCGCGTGCGTCGCTCATAGTACGAATGGGGGTGAAGTCCACGCGCTCCGCTACGCAAAGCCTTCGCGTCGCGGCGAATTCGCTAATTTCTACCGTTCGCGGGTCGGTGCGCTTATAATGCTTGCATTCGATTCCACACGTGCGTCCTGCCATCGGTCGAACCATGCATAACTCACCGATCTTCGTTGCTCCGCCGCATTTGAAGTTCCCGGATGCGGGGCCGCCGCCGATACCGTTCAACGAAACGACCGAGTTGGTTCGTCAGTTGCTCGACGTGCAAAAAGAACAGTTGATCTTATCGCGGAACCAGGCGGCGGCGAACGATAATGCGTCGCGGTGGCGGAACTTCCTCGCCAAGTGGCAGGAAGAGTTCCCGAACGTCGGTCAGGCTTGTAAAGAAGTCCTTCCGACGTTCGAGCGCGTCTATTTACGACTGATTCAGGACATGACCGACCGCCTGCGCGGCGACGAACCCGACGACCTCGATAGCGAGTTCACGCTGGCCGAGTTCCTCGACCGATACGGTATGCGGATCAGCCAATTGGGGGCGATCATCGGTCAAATTTCGCCGCTGGCCGACGCTGCCCCATCGCCCCCCACGCCGAGCGAAGAGCCGAACGGCTGACGCCTTTGAGTAGAATTGCTGCATGGAACTTTCCGCAACGGATTTCGCTCACGTTCGCGATTTGTACAATCGCGGCTGCTACCGGCAGGCGCTCGATGCGTCTGCCGGTTTCGGCCCCCTGCGCGATTGGAAAGGCGCACCCGGTCGCCTACTCGCGGGCCGCCTCGCGATGCAACTCGGCGCGCCGCGGCTGGGGCGGTGCATCCACCTCGTCGCCTTCCGTCAAAGCCCCGCTTACCTCGAAGCGGTCTATTACCACGCGCGGTATCGCTTCGAGCGCTTCGGCCCGCTCGCCAGTTGGCAGTTCATGACCACGCAGACCGATTGGGCCGATGCCTCGCCCGATCTCCGTGCCGACTGGCACGCGCTGCAAGGGTTCGTCGTCGGGCGGATGTTCGACTTCGACCGTGCAGAACGCTATTTGAATCAAGCCGAGGCGCTCGCCCCGAATCGCGCGTGGTTGCAAGTCGAACGTGCGGCGGTGCTCGAAGTGGCCGAACGGCATACCGAAGCGCTCGCATCGGCGCGGCGGGCGTTGCAGATTCAACCGTGGTTCCGCCCCGCCGTGCAGGCCGTCGCGCACATCTTGCAGAAGACCGGCAAAGACGGCGAAGCGGTCGAGTTCCTCACCGAAGCGAGTACGCACCTCGAAAGCGGCATCGTCGCCGCCCACCTTGCGGCGCTGCAACTGGATCAGAAACAGTACGCCGCGGCCCGCCATAGCCTGAATCGCTACGAGGAACTCTCCCCGCTGATCGAACCCGAGGGGAAGAAGTGGCTGTCGGCGCGGCGTGCCGATGTGGCGTATGCGCTCGGCGAACGCGATGTGGCGGCAACCGAAGCGCGGAAGGTCGGCGAGGAGTTTTACACTGGCTTTGCGGAACGACTGACGCACGCCCCAATGCAACCGACGCGGGTTCAGCTACCGCTCGATTTGTCGTACGCCGACGGTACCGAGTCGCCCTCGGTGTGTGCGTTGCTGTCGCGTTTCTGGAATCGACCCGCATCCGAAACGATCGTCGATGGCGCACATCCGCACGATGGCATCCCCGACTTCGCCGAGCGCAAGCGGCTAACCGATTCGGGCTGGATCACGCGCGAAATTACGCTGTCGGCGGAGTCGGCGTTCGCGTTAATCGATGCCGGGCTGCCGTTCCTGATTACGCTCGTCGAAGTCGGCGTGAGTCAATCGCGGTTGGCCATCGGTTACGATGCGACGCGGCGGAGCCTGTATCTGTGCGATGGCCACGAACGCCGCCCCGTCGAGGCTCCGATCGATGTGGTGTTGAAGCGGTATGCCGCATCGGGGCCGCGCTGCCTCGTGGCGGTGCCGCAGGCGGAGGTGCTCAAACTCAGCGGCATCGTGCTGCCCGATGCCGACCGTTACGACGATCTCGATCGCTTGCAGTTGCTGCTGGCCGACGGCAAATACGCCGATGCGAAGATCGCCTGCGATGCCCTGATTGCGATTCAGCCCGGCACGCGCTGGGCGAAACTGGCCGCGATCATCTGGGCACGCGGCACCATTCACCCCGTGTTGTTGCTCGATGCGATCGACGATCTGATCGTCGATTTCCCCACCGACCCGACGCTCGCGTTGTCGAAGGCGGCGGTGTTGCGGGAACTCGGCCGCATCCCCGAACGCTACGCCGTGCTGCGTGCGGCGGCGTCACTTCCGGATGCCGACCCGCTGATCGTGCAATCGTTGGCGCAGATGCTCTTAACCGATCCGCGTGCGCAACTCGAAGCCGACCACCTGCTGCGGAAATCGATCCGCGGTCGCCCCCAGGCGGCGGCGGGGTACTTCCTGCTGGCATCGCAACGCTGGGAGGAACAATGCTTCACCGAAGGCGTCGATCTGTACCGTTTCGCGAGTTGCCTCGACGACCGCGAGGAGCAGTTTGCGGAGGCGTACTTCCGTGCCGCGAAGGTGATGGACCAATCGCCCGAAGCGCTACGGATGTTCCAGCGGAAGGCGACGCGGGCCGACGTGCCGTTCCCGCCCGCGGTGCGGGCGTTGTTCGGCGCGCTGTGGGATCGCGACGAACCGGAACAGGCATTTTCGGCGTTGGCGCGGGCCATCGAGAAACTGCAAGCGAACGGCGAGAAGGCGGCGGCACTCGCGGAACTGCGATTGTTCCGTGCGGAGATGTTCGCGCAGTTCGGCCGTTTTGAAGAGTCCGATGTCGAACGCGAAGCCGCCCGCCCGCACACTTCGCCGCAAGTCTGGCACCGGACTTCGGCACGAATCGCACGGATGAAGCCGGACCTCGCGGCAGCACTCGACCACTTGCAATCGGCGCTGTCGATCGATCCGAACTGGGTCGAAGGCCATCGCATCGTCGTGGCAATCCTCGCCGATACCGATGGCCAGATGGCCGCACGGGCGTACCTCGGCGCGTTGGTGAATCGTTACCCGTACACGTACCCCGTGCTGCGGTTGCGGGCCGAGTTCGATTCGCCGAAAGCCGACGACACCGCGATTCACGTGATCCGCGAAACGATCGCGCTCTGTCCGCACGATGCCTGGGCGCGGCGGCAGTTGGCGCTCGTTCTCGCCGATCAGCGCCGCGACACCGAAGCGCTCGAGCAGATGCAGTTAGCCGCCGACACCGAGCCGACGCACCCCTCGCATTTCGCAGTGTTGGCGCACGTGCATCGGCGGGCGGATCGCATCGACGATGCGCTCGAAACGTACCGCAAGGCACTGCGGTCGAACGTCGATCACGAACTCGCAGTCGGCGAGTGGATTCGCCTCTGCCGTAGCAAAAAGGAACGGCGAAAGGCGGTGCGGTTCATCGTCGAACAACTCCACACGCAACCGCACGCCGGCGATGGCCTCGTAGCGTATCGCGATCAGACATTGTCGTTGGCCGCCGACGATGACGACGGTCACGGTCGCCTCCTCGACGAGCTTTACACCGAACTCGATCGCGTGCTCGACGAGCGCCCGGACTTGTGGCAGGCGTGGTCGTTGATGATTCAGCAATTGGGATTAATGCACCGCCTCGACGAAGCGCACAGCCTCGCCGAAGAGGCGACGGAGCGCTTCCCGTTGCTGGCGCAATTGTGGTCCGACTTGGCCCGCGTTCGCGGCGCGATGGAACGCAACGAAGAACGCATCGAGGCACTTCGCTCGGCAGTGGCGGCGGCCCCCGCGTGGTCGCCCGCTTCGCACGAATTGGCCGATGCCCTTTCCGAAGACGATCAAGACGAAGAAGCGGTGAGGGTGCTGGAACGGGCCGTCGCGCGATCGCCGCAAGAGCCGACGACGACGGCGGCGTTGGCGGACCGGTTGTGGGCGGCGGGGCGTTCCGAAGACGCGCTCGCCCGTGCGCAAACGGCGGTGCGGCTCGACCCCGGATTCGACCCGGCATGGCGGATGGTCATGCACTGGTCGGACCGCCTCGAGCGCCCCGACGAGGTACTGACGTTAGCGCGGGAACTGACGCGCACCCGACCCGGCGACCCGCGCGGCTGGCTGAAACTCGCACGATTATTGCACGAAAATGAGCAAGGGTCGGAAGCACTGGCTGCGCTCGATACCGTCATCCGGCTCGACCCGCGGAACATCGAAGCGCACGACCAGAAAGCCGAACGGCTGGCCGAACTCGGTCGCTACGCCGAGGCGCTCGAAGCGGCACGGCCGGCGGAACTGATCACCGAACAGCCGCTCGTTCTCCAGGGCCGTGCGGCATGGGTTGAGGCGAAGCGCGGTAACTACGCGGCGGCAATTCCGCCGATGCAGGCACTCGTTTCCGTCGAACCCGAGTACTTCTGGGGCTGGCAGCAACTCGCCGAGTGGTACAACGAAACCGGCCGCGTCGAAGGCTTCCTCGAAGCCGCATCGGAACTCGTGCGCCTCAAGCCCGATCATCCGCTGACGCTGACGATGCGCGGCGAAGCGAAGCTGAAAACCGGCGACCGCTCCGGCGGGAAAGCCGACCTGCGCGACGCGCTGCGGATTGCCGCACAGTACGCACCGGCGGCGGCGATCCTTTTCGATGCCTGCCTCGAAGACGGCGAAACTCGCGAGGCACAATCGGCGCTGGCCGTGCTGCAAGAACATGCGGGCGGGCCGGAAGTGCTGGTGAAACAAGTCCAGTTCGCGTGCCGTACCGACGACGCCGAGGCCGCACTCCGCACGCTGGCGGAACTGGCGGAAACGCCGATGAACGGCTCGCCGTTGGCGCTGCAACTGGTGTTGGGCGAACTGCTAACGGTCGGCTGGGGCGACCGCGCCGCCACCGTACTGAAAGATGCGTGGCAATCGGGCGGCACCTTCAACCCGTGGGCACCGCTCTATTGGCTCGACACCGAACAAGGCGAATCGGCATCGTTCGACGAACGAATTTCCGCCACCGATGCCACCATCCGCGCTCACCCGCAGTTCCCCGCCGGGTACGACCGCAAGGCCGAACTGTTAAGCCTCGTCGGCCAGTTCGACGAAGCGTTCGCCACGTGCCACCCCGCCGCAATCGCCGAGCCGCTACCGATCACCTTGCGGGGCCGTGCGGCATGGGTCGAGGCCAAGCGCGGGAACCTGCCGCAAGCTATCACCATCATGAAACAAGTCGTCGCCATCGACCCCGAATACCTCTGGGGCTGGCGAAATTTGGCGCAGTGGTACGACGTCGAGAAGCGGTTCCGCGAGTGTCTCGACGCCGCCGACCGCATGGTGAAACTGTCGCCGAAAGACCCCGTGGCGTACGGCTACCGCGGCGAAGCGAAGCGGACGCTCGGCGACCGCAGCGGCGCGAAAGACGATTTCCAAAAGGCGTTCGACCTCGACCCGACGTTCGATGTCGCCGGGCTGCACCTCGTCGCGGAACAACTCGAAGTCGGCGACGCGACCGCCGCCGCCGAGACGCTGTCGCGATTGCAAGATCACACCGATAGCCCGCTCGTCAGGCTGCGGGCTACGCAAGTCGCCGCGCAACAAGGCGACTTGCCGCTGGCGCAGCTACGGCTGCGATCGCTGGCGATCGACGCGGAAGTCTCCTCCGGTATTTTGCGCGATGCCACCACCAGCCTCGACAAACAGGGTTGGACGACCGAAGTGGCAGACATCCTCTTCCACACGGTGAACGGTAGCGAAGTGACAACGGCCTCGGCAACGGTCTGGGCCGAACGTTTGATGCAGGCGGACCTCGGCGGGGTGATACTCGAATTGCTGCCCGCGCTGTACGAACGGCTGCCCGCCGCCGGTCGCGCGGCGACGCTGGAATATGCGACTGCCGCCGTTGCCAAAGGCCGCAACGAAATCGCCGCGACGACGATCCACCTTTACGCCGACGAACTGCGCATCGACGATCACTCGTGGGCCAAAGCCGGTGCGATTCTCAACGATGCGAAATCGCACGCACTCGCGGCCACGTGGCTTTCGGACTGGAAAGCCCGGTCGAACATCGAGCCGTGGATGTTGATCTCGCTGATGAGTTCGTTGCGGGTGCAAGATCGCGATGCGGAAGCGAACGATGTCGCGCAAGCCGCACTCGCGATGTACGGCCCGCCCGCCACGCTCGCCGAGTTTCGCAGTTGGCTCGCGCTGGTCGCCGCAATGGAAGGCCGCACGTACGACGCGCAGGAACTCTTGCTCGCGATCGATTCGATCGGCCTGCCCGACGGCACGCGGCTCGCGATGGTGATCGCCGATTCGCTGGTGATGGTACAAAGCGCCGGGGCCGACGGTAAGAAAGCCGCCTTCAACGAAGCCAAAGAACGAATCCGAATCGCCGCCGACGCCTGTGCGGCCAACGACGTGCCCCCCGGCCTCCCCCGCTGGTACAAAAAAGCCGTCGCCAGGCTCGCCGCCGACGCCGGACTCTTCGCCAAAGCCTGGGTCTGGTGGCAACAACTCCACCCCTGGGTAAAGGGGTAAATCGCCGCGACGCGCAATTAGCCGCGACGCGGAGTCCTCGTAGCGGAGCGCGTCACGCATCGTCGGTGGGTGTATCCACTCGCTCCGCTTCGCAAAGCCTGCGCGTCGCGGCTAATGATGAGTGTCGCGGCAAATTCTCGACGAAGTCGAACGCGTCAAACGAAGTCGACGCTTTGCAAGTAATCGCGCGCCATCGCGGAGTATTGGCTCAGCGGCGAACGTTTGGCGTTTAATCGAGCTTTTATGTCTGCGTGGTCAATCAGGTCTTGCTCACAATGCAGTTGTTCGAGTTGCCGACTCAATACGGTTAGAGTCTTGAAAATGAGCCGTAGATCGTCCAAATACTCTCTACGATACTCGACGAGAGCACTGCGATTCAGCCCGACGATTGCAATTGTTTCCTTGCCCAAGCGGCTTCCACGAACGGGATAGGCAATTTCATCGTTAAAACGAATATGTTTGGACGGATCGACTTTTGATGGATCAATTAGCAATGGCTGCTCTTTCGAGATGTCATCGTGGTGGCATTTGGCTCTTTGCTTGGGATTCCGCAACGGAAACTGATTTTTCTTGAATTCCTGATTGCAGAGAGTACACGCCAGAAACAAGTTTTCCCACGTGTACGCCAGCCAGTAATAGCCTGGTTTGCAGAGTGTAGTATCGGTTGCGTTTTGAGTATACCCTCCCTTCGGCCGCAGGTGCTCGACATCACCGTAGTCTATGGGAGGAATTTTAGATTCACAAAATGCGCACTTTTTGTACTGACACGAAAGTAATGTCTCTTTCACCGTTACCGCAGCATAGATGTCTCTTTTGAACAAAAAACCTTTGAAGCCGGAAACGTAGTCGTGCGGACACCCATCATACGAGTTTTGAAATCGGACCGATTCAATAGCACCTCGTTTTGTGAGAACAATCGGTGCGGCAGGTTTTACGACGAGTATCATTGCGTGGGTTGCCGTTCTTTCGACAATCGGTCGAGGATTTCGCGCATCTCCGCTCGCTCATTCATTTCTTCAGGAGTATTGCCTGTTTGTAGATAGCCGATGTCCACATCGAGTTGTTTGACCCGTTTCTTGTTTGCTGCTGTTAGTTTCGATTGACCCAAAAGATTTTGTCGTTCGAGGATCATACCTTCAATCGCAGGAGACCTTGCCGTTTCTAACCCGAACAAGTCGCTCGTTAAAATCTGATCGACGCGCCAGTTGCGGATGTAGTCGACGTCGTTGTCGATGAGGACTTGGTCGCCGTCGCGTCGGAGGACGGCGAGGTTTGCGGCGGCGGCGGCCTGGGCGATGAGCGGGCTGTGCGCCGTGGCGATGAACTGCGTGTTGGGGAACAGCTTCGTCAGGCGGCCCATTAACTCGCGTTGCCACTTCGGGTGAAGGTGCAAATCGATTTCATCGACGAGCACGACCGCCGGTTCGGCGAGCGGGTTCTCGCTGTACGGATAGCGTTCGACCATGCGGCTCGCGAAGTCCGCCACCCACGTGGCCAGCGACTGATAGCCGTAGCCGAGTTGCCGAAATGGCACCCAGCCAAACTTCGTTAGGAACTCGACGCGCGGCTTCGGCCGCATCCCTTCACCGGGAACAAAGCGTATGCCGTCGATCTCCCATAACACCTCTTTCAACAAATGAACTGCAATATCGCGACGCTTCCGTTGCAACACGCGATCCCGAGGCACCATATGCTCTGTGGACGACGTGTAATCGAGATAGATCAACCATTCTTCGGGGTTGCGCAACTTCGCTTTATCGGAGAACAGCGTACCCGTCGGGTCGTCGTCTACGGATTCTTCGAGGAACGCAATTTCGCCAATTCTGCGACCCGCACCGTAGGAAAAAGTTACCGGCGGCTCAAAAAATTCCATGTCACCAGTAATTCCAAAGTTTATAGAACCTGTATCGTAAGGCTGTCCAATTTTATGAGTAATAGTGTACGACAGACTTCTAAGCTGGAAGTTTTCAGCAATTATATTTGTGCAGGCCATATATTTAGCACTAAGCACAGTTGCAACGAAATCAGTCGGATGTCGTCTGATTAACTCATTCGTAGTAGGGTATGTGGAGCGATGACTCACAAACTTGAATATTCCGTGATCGACTGATTCTTCGTCATTAGTTGTAGTTGTTCGCTTCTGTTTGCTAAACTCAAAAATCACCAAGCACTGCAACAGCGTCGTTTTGCCGGTGCCGTTGACGCCGAGGATGATCGTCCATGGCGCGGGTTTGCCGTTGCCATCGGAGAGGTCGAGTTTTTGCTTTTCGCCGAAGCAACGGACGTTTTCGACTTCCAGCGACAGAAAATACGCGGTCAGTGGCTCTTCGGCCTTCGGTTTGGCGTGACCGTTTTTGCTCGTTGCCTTGGCCATGATCGTTGCCCTTTCACTCGTCTTCGCCCCAGATGCAGATGCCGAAGCCGTTGAGGTCGAACTCTTCGGCTTTTTCGCCGTCGACGGGGCCGCCGCGATCCATCGAGAGCCGTAGGAACAGCCAGAATGCGGACTTTTCGCCTTTGTGGTCGTAGCCGTTGGTGTCGATGTCGCCTTCCATCAGGAAGCGCCAGGCGCGTTTCTCGTTCCCGGCATCGACGCCTTCTTCCTGCCAGCCTTTCATGACGCGCGAGATGTTCTGGAGCGCGAGCTTCCAGCCCTTTTCGTCCTCGATATGAAGCCGCAACTCGTCGGGTTCCTTCTCGATTTCGGCACCGGGAATCGACACCATGGCCTCGAACAGTTTGTGTTCGATGGCGGCGGCGCGCCACGGCGACCAGAGGTAAAACGTGACGCAGGGGGAATCCATCACTAGCCCGTACAATTCGACCCGCATGATCCGCGCTCGCTTTCCTGCCGTTCGGTGTCCGAGACTACTAAGTTAGTACCTTGCAATCTAACCCACGGACCGGGAACCGTACAGTCTGGCCGCGCCGGACTCGTCCGGTTGGGGCTAGAATTTTCAACAGTTATGAAGGGGATGCGTGAACGCGATTCGCTTTCGGACGGTCGGGCCGCACTTGGCCGGGATGATGTTCCTGCAATACTTCGGCCTCGGCGCGTGGGTCGTTTCGCTGTCGCGCTACCTCGGTACGTCGCTGGAGATGGGCGGCCTCGGCTTCGGCCCTTCGGATGTCGGCTGGGTGTACATGGCGCTGCCAATTGGGGCGATTCTCGCGCCGTTGCTGGTGGGGCCACTGGCGGATCGCTACTTCGCGGCGGAAAAACTCCTCGGCGTTATGCAGTTCATCATGGCGGCACTTCTAGCCGCTGCGGGGTGGTGGTGCGAACGGGCGGCGGCGCAGGTTCCCGGCACGTCGCAAACCACGTTTTTCGCGCTGATGGTCGCATATGGCATCGTCTGCCATCCGACGCTGACGCTGACGAACGTGATCGCGTTACGCAAATTGCCGAAGCCGACGACGCAGTTTAGCAAAGTGCGTTTAATTGGCACATTCGGCTGGATTGTCGCCGGTTATGCGGTGGCGTGGGGCATGAACCCGATGTCGCCGATGCCGTTGTATCTGGCGGCAGCAACGGCACTGGTGCAGGGGTTCGCATCGTTCACGTTGCCGCACACGCCGCCGCGCGGGAAGGGGCGTTCGACGGCGGAGATCATCGGCTTGCCGTCGATCCGCATGTTCCGCGACCGCTCGTTCGTCGGCTTCGCAATCGCCGCGGTCATCGGCAACATGATGAACCAATTCTACGTGCTGTATGCCACGCGCTACCTCGCCGAACACGGCACGATCGCACCCGAAGCGGTGCTGACACTGGGCCAATGGTGCGAGATCGCGTGTATGGCGATCTCGCCGTGGCTGGTGGTGCGTTACGGCCTAAAACCGGTGATGCTCGCAGGGCTGCTCGGCTGGGTGTTGCGAATGGCGGTGCTGACGTGGGGTTCGCCGACGTGGGCGGTGGCCATCGCGTTGCCGATGCACGGCTTCAGCTATGCGTTTTTCGGAATGCTCGCCGCATTGTTCGTCGATCGCGAAGCCCCGGCGGAACTGCGTGCGGGGGCGCAATCGCTCGTCGGCTTCCTCAGTTCGGGGCCATCGGTGCTCATCGGCAACTGGCTCGCGGGCCGCGTCGGGCAGGCCGCCACGACCGCCAACGGCACCGATTGGTCGACGATCTGGTTAGTCCCCTGCGTCGGTTGCGCGATCGGTGCGCTAGTGTTTTTGCTGATGTTCCACGAGCCACCGCGCGACTCATAATCAGCCGCGACACGCAGGCGGAGCAGAGCGGAGCGCGTGGACTTCACCCACATTCGTACAATGTGATGCGCACGCGCTCCGCTACGAGGACTCCGCGTCGCGGCTAATTATGAGTGTCGCGGCAAAGAATGATACCTTTTCAGATCGTACGAAGTATCCATTCTTTTCTTATTCTGGTAGCCGCAGGTCTTTAGCCTGCGCGGGGGAAACAACCCTCAAAAACCAGTCGTGGCGAGTCTTCGAGACGCGACGCAATACGCACAAAACGTTCATTCCGGGCGTACGAACCGTCGCGTTTCGCAGACTCACCACGACCCTCAGCGATTGCTCGTGGCAAACGCAGGCTAAAGACCTGCGGCTACCAGAATAAGAGGTTTTCGCCTTTGTACGAAGTATCCGTTTCCGCCGCGTGAAGTATATGAGTGTCGCGGCTAATTATGAGCGGGAGACATTCGTGGCGCGGTTTTTCAAATATAAATCGGTTGCCGATCTGGTGGCCGAGAACGAACGGCTCGGGGTCGACTTGCGCTTCGAGGACGATTACTCGAAGCTGTTTCAGCCACTGACAATCGGCTGTCGCACGGTGGGGAACCGCTGGTGCATTCACCCGATGGAAGGTTGCGACGGCAATGCCGACGGCACGCCGGGCGAACTGACGTTTCGGCGGTACGGTCGCTTCGGTGGCGGTGGCGCGAAGATGATCTGGGGCGAAGCGTGTGCCGTGAACGATCGTTGCCGAGCGAACCCGCGGCAGATCGTTCTGAACGAACGCACGAAGCCCGAGTTCACGAAGTTGGTGGCCGAGTGTCGGCGTGCGCATCGCGAATCGATCGGCGACGATACCGACCTGCTGTTCGGCCTTCAACTGACGCATTCCGGGCGCTACAGCTACCCGAACGCGATCATCGCCACGCACGATCCGCTACTCGTCGGGCGGTACGGCGTCGCGGCCGACACGCCGTTAATTTCCGATGACGAACTGCGACGGCTGGCCGACGATTACGTCGCCGCCGCGAAACTGGCGGTGGAAGTCGGCTTCGATTTTATCGACGTGAAACAGTGCCATCGCTATTTGCTCAACGAGCTACTCGGTGCCCGCAATCGACCGGGACTGTACGGCGGCACGTTCGAGAACCGGACCCGGGCGGCACGCGATATTTTCCTGGCCGTGAAGGCGATTCTGCCAAAGCATGTGCTACTTGCGACGCGGATGAACGGCTTCGATTCGATCCCGTTCGCGAAAGGCGCGAACGACGACGGCGTGCCCGTTGCGTGGGACGGCCCGCTCGTCAACGGCTGGGGTATGAGCGACAGCGACCCGTTCACGCCGGACATGACCGAGCCGATTCGCTGGGTGCAAGAGATGCGCACGCTCGGCGTCGAGTTGGTGAATGTGGCACTCGGCAACCCGTACGCGCAACCGCATTTTGGTCGACCGTTCGAGTATCCGCCGCCGGATGGTTACGAGTCGCCGGAGCATCCGCTGATCGGCGTGAATCGGCACTTTGAATGTGCGGCAGCGATCCAGCGCGCGAACCCCGGCCTCGCCGTCGTCGGCACCGGTTACAGTTACTTGCAAGAGTTCATGCCCCAAGCCGGCGCGGCCAACGTCCGCGATGGCCGCATTGCGCTCGTGGGTGTCGGGCGGGCGTCGTTGTCGCAACCCGATTGGGTCAAGCAACTGCAAACCCACGGCCAGCTCGACCGCAAACGCATCTGCCGCACCTTCAGCTACTGCACCGCAATCATGCGCGCAAAAGACCACCCGCTCGGGCAGTTCCCGACCGGCTGCCCGCCATTCGACAAAGACGTTTACGGGGAGATTTGGAAGGAAGTGCAACAACTACAACGAGCCACTAGTGACACCCAGGTGACGTGAAATTGCCCTTGACGGTGTTTTTGGGTCATCCTGGTTTTGGTTTCTTTATCCCAACGGGATTTCAGCCATTAGCCCTGGGTCGCGGCTTCCGCGCACCCCATTGGCATCAAGTTAAGGAGTTGGGCTTGTAATAAAGCGGAAGTCCTTCCACCATAGGTAGTTATCACACAACCCTCTGGAAGAAGGAACTT
>JAYWCL010000083.1:0-5408 GCA_043780595.1 Limnoglobus sp. | reverse complement strand
ATCGGAGGTCGGAATTGGCGGTGCAGCAATCATGGTAGGAATGTGCTACGAAATCCAACGCAATCGCGCAACCCCACTTCAGAAGGCTGAAGGGTTACGTGCCGGACAGCGTGGACGTGAGAAACTACACTGGGGAACCAATCACCAGAACTGAGTTTCGTAAGCGAGTGGTAAAGGCCGCCGGAAAGTGTTCCTGCGGAGGCCGATTCTCATTTCGAGCGAAAATCCGTTGCCCCAAATGCTATTCGGAGTCCGTCGCAAACGATGGCACTCTCAACATCCGCTCCGACTAAATCGCTATTTGAATCGGTCTTGCGAAAATTGGCAGATCTTTAATGCGGTCGAAGAGGGCGCGTTCTTCTTCGATTGACATCGGTCGAAGTGGCGTTCGTACGGGGCCGCAGTCGATGCCGATCATTTTCATGATCGCTTTACCCGCACGGATGCCGCCGAAGTCGATCAGCGCGCGTACGAGTTGCGCACTCGCGAATTGCTCGTTGCGGGCCAGTTCCCTGTCGCCGCGTTGGTATGCGTGAAGCATCCGATGGTACACCGGAGCGGCGTAGTTATACGTGCTGCCGACGGCACCCGTGACGCCGAGCGCGACGGCGGCGAGGAGGTATTCGTCGACGCCGAACATCACGCGGAAACGGCGATTGTCGAGGTGTACGCACTCTTGTAGCGAGAGCAGATCGGGATTGGAAAACTTCACGCCCGCGAGGTTCGGTATCGCATCGGCGGCGCGACGCAGCACCTCGGCAGTCGGGAACATCACGCCGGTCGTGGAAGGAATATCGTAGTAGTAAAAGGGCAAATTCGGTGCAGCCGACGCCACATCCGCGAGGTATACGACGAGGTCTTTGATGCTCGATGGACGGAAGTAGAACGGGGCCGTGACCGCGACGGCGCTGGCACCGATGTGGCTCGCGTGTACGGTCAACGCTTTCGCATCGGCCGCACTCGCGTGACCCGCATGAACGATGATGCGAAGCGTGTCACCCGCGATTTTCATCCACGATTCGGCCACGACTTTGCGCTCGTCTGTCGAGAGCGAAAGTCCTTCGCCAGTCGTGCCGCATACGAACGCACCGACCACGCCCGAGTCGGTCAATACGCGGGCTTGATCGGGAATGGTAGCCAGATTCAGCGTGCCATTTGCGTGGAAAGCGGTGAACGGCGCGGCGATGATGTCAAACGTCTGTGGGTTCATCGCTACTTGATCTTCCAAATGCGTACGGTGCCATCGCGGCCGCCACTGACGAGCGACTTGCCATCGGGGGTGAACCGCACCGCGTGTACGGTACCTTTGTGGCGCGTGAAGCGTTCGATTTCTTCGCCCGTTTCGACATCCCAAAGTTTGATGAGGCCGTCCTGCCCCGCCGTGGCAAGGATTCGACCGCAACACGAGAATGCAACCGACCAGATACCTTCATCGCCGGTGTTGATGGCGCGAACGAACTCACCGTTGTTGACTTTGTAAATTCGGACAGTGTGGTCCCAACTGGCTGTGGCAACGAGGCCGACGGCATCATCCCGCGAGAAACTCACGCCGTATTCCGGGCCAGAGTGGCCTTTGAGTTTGACCTGTTCCCGCCCGGTTTTCACTTCCCAAAGAATCGTTTCTTTGTTCGAGCTGATCGAGGCAATTGTCTCGTCGTCTGGCGAGAACGCAACGCCGTTGATTACCCCGGCGTGCTTGAAGGTTTTCGCGGGCTTCTTCACGGACAGGTCGCGGATATCCCAGATTTTGACGTTCCCCATGCGGTCGCCGGTAACGATCATATTCCCTGCCGCATTCAGTGCAGCCGATTTCACCGATCCTTCGTTATCGAGTTCCAGCTTGATTTCCGCCTTGACGGAAACATCCCACATTTTGATTTTCCCATCGTCGCTCGCCGTGACGAGCGTGTTCCCGTCGGCAGAAAGATCGACCGTCCAAACGGGGCCGCTGTGGGCTTCGATCGTTTCGAGCGTTTTATTCGGATTCACTTGCCAGAGTACGACGGTGCCATCTTCCATACCCATCGCAATCCGGTTGCTGTCCTTGCTGGCAGAAACGGTCCAGACTGCGCCCGACTTGCTTTCATAAATTGCAGTAGCTTCCGGGCCAGTCGGCCCTGCCACAACGGGTGGCCCCGCGACCGCGACCGTCACTTCGCGGGTTGGCCCAAATGCGTAAAAACCGGCGGCACCGGCGACCGTGCCGAGCAAAAACGGCACCGCCAGAAGGCCCGCGAGTCGGACGCGATGCGAACGGCGCTTCGCTCGGAACTTCGCGGCCGTCAGCGACAATATGCAGACATCGGGCTTCGCCGCATGTTCTGCGGGTTGCATGCAGACGTAATGAGCGGACAGGATTTCCGCCAACTCGGCGGCCGACTGAATGCGTTTGTTCGGATCTTTTGCGAGCAACCGATCGATGACGTCTTCGAGCCAGGAGGGAACTTCAGGGTTCAACGTGTGCAACGGGACGTGCGCCTCGTCGGAAAGCCGACGCAGCACGGCGAGCGGGGTTTTGCCCGCGAACGGCGGCTGACCGGCCAGCGATTCGTACATCACCGAACCGAGGCTGAACAAGTCCGAGCGATGATCGACGTCGTCGCCGCGTGCCTGTTCGGGGGCCATGTACAACGGCGTGCCGGCCACGAAACCGGTGCGAGTCAGCTTCAAATCTTCCGCCGCGCGGGCAAGGCCGAAGTCCGTGAGGACGACTTTGTCCGTGCCCGTCTCGATCATGATGTTCGCGGGTTTGATGTCGCGGTGAATCAGCTTCGCGGCGTGCGCACTCGCCAACCCAGCGGCGGCTTGCATTCCGAAATTGACGGCTTCGGTCACGCTCAACTTCGTCACGCGAGTCAGCCGTTCCTCCAATGTTTCGCCGTTGACGAGTTGCATCACCATGTAAGGCAAACCGGAACGATCGTCTTCGTTCACCTGATACACGGCAACGATGTTATCGTGCGTGACGGCCGCAGCGGCGCGGGCTTCCCGGCAGAAACGCTGACGCGCGAGTTCGTCGTTCGCGAGCAGCGGGTCGAGCACCTTCACCGCCACATCGCGTTGTAGCGACGCATCGATCGCGTGCAACACGACGCCCATGCCGCCACGACCGACGACGCGAACGACTTCAAACGCGCCGATACGGCCAATACGATTCGGCGTATTCGTGGGTTGGAGGAAGTCCAGCTTGAGTTCACCGCTCCGTGGTTTGTCGCCGTTTTGTTCGTGGCCGATGGTAATGTCTAACAGATTTTCCGCGCGGCTGATTGCCTTCCAGTACGCCGATTCTTTCGGTGGCTCGGCGGTCAGAATGCTCCGAAACGACCCGGAAAATTTCACGTCGCCATCGGTCGCAACGAGTTCCAATCGCGACTGACATCCCGAACAGGAACCGACGTGGTCGGTCACTTCGTCATTTTCGTGCGCGGGCAACCGGTCGCGAACGAGCTTTTGCAAGTCGTCGTTCGATGGGCATTCGTGGCTCGTGTCCGTCGCCGTAATTGTCGGCATGGCATTCTCTCTCGAAAACTTACCAGGATTCGGTTTCCGATTCGATTAACTTCACTTCGTCGCGAAGCCGAGCGATGACGCGACTTTTCGCAACGTACACCGCACCCGTCGACATTTTCAATTCGTTGCCGACCTCGAGTGCCGGCAGCCCCTCGACGGCGGTCTTCCAGAAGGCATCCCACGTAGCTTTGTGGAACTCGGTTTTCACGCGATCCATCGCCTTCGCGGAGAGCCTACGCTGATACTCCAGTTCCCAGTCCTCGTCGGGATCGCCTTTGTCGGGAATCGAGTCGAGCCGCTCCTGGACACCCGAGTCACCCGAAGCGCGGGGGCGATTGCGGTTGCTGCTCAGGAAGTTGTAAATCTTGTTCCGCGTTACCGTGTAAAGCCAGCCGCGAAACGTACCCCGTGCGGGGTCGTAACGCATTTTACTCGCGTTCCGCGCCACACTACGCATGACTTCCTGCATCAGGTCGGCGGCGTCAGCGTCTTGCAGCCCGCGATTCCTCGCGAAACCGTAGACGACGGGGCCGTACAAACGAATGAATTCTCCCCAAGCTTCCGCATCGTGGCCATCACCGAGGCGGGCGATGAGTGTAGCTCGAGTGATCGGAGCATCCGCCATACGGCGTCCTTAAACGATACCGTCGAAACCGAACATCCTTTCGACATCGAGCGGATGACAGATCGACTTTCGCACATTTTATGCGAATCGATGCCAAATTTCCCGGCTTTCGAGACAACATGCAGAGATTCTTGCGATCAGAGCGTCAGAACGACCTTCCCGAAGTGACTTCCCGACGCGAGATATTCGAGCGATTCTGCGAACGCATCGAAGGGAAACGTGCGATCGATAATCGGGTGAATGGCCTTTGCGGCAAGGAATGCGTTCATCGCGAGGAAGTCCGTTCGCGACCCGACGTAGATGCCGTTGAGCATCGCATTTTTGGCCACGATGGGGAACAAACTCTCTTGCGGCGGACCGAAACCGGTCAGCACGCCGATGAGTGCGATCCGCCCGCCAGCAGCCACCGATGCCATCGACTTGCCGAGCGTACCACCGCCGCCGACTTCCACCACGCAATCGACGCCACGCTTATCGGTCAGGCGTGAAACCTCTTTTTCCCAATCGGGCGTCGTTCGATAATTGATCGAATCGCGGCAGCCGAGTTCGCGGAGGCGTTCGCGTTTGGCATCGCTGCTCGACGTGCCAATCACGCGACAGCCGACGGCGTTGGCCAATTGCAACGCGAAGATCGAAACGCCACCCGTACCGAGGATGAGCACCGTATCGGTAGCGGACAACCCGCCGTGGTTCATCAGTGCCGACCACGCGGTGACACCCGCGCACGGCAAACATGACGCCTCATCATATGTCAGGTGATCCGGGATCGGGACGACCGCAGCCGCACTGAGGTCCGCGAATTCCGTCATCATGCCATCCGCCGTCGCGCCGCCGAGCGCACCGGGGTGATATTTCATGTCGAAGCGGCCACCGAGCCAGTCCGGGAAGAATATCCCCGCAACGCGATCCCCGACTTTGACGCCTGCGACGCCCGCACCAACCGCAACGACATCGCCCGCACCATCGGAGAGCGGAATGCGGCCCGCGACGTTACGGCCCGCCAGATTTCTCAGCTGAATGAGATCGCGATAATTCAACGACACCGCCCGCACCCGAACGATTACCCGCCCCGCCGCCACAGTTGGCTCGGGGCGTTGCACTTCCGCCACAGCGAACGCGCTGCCACTGGAAACGAACTCGTAGCAGCGCATCGCGGATACTCCTGAAATCGTTTGGCATGGTTTCAATTGCGGCGATTGTGGGTAGCAGAAAAGTGGTTTCGACACTTTCCACCCACCCCTTCGCGAACTCACTCCCGAATTCCGGAACCACC
>JAYWCL010000082.1:0-16492 GCA_043780595.1 Limnoglobus sp. | reverse complement strand
TTCAGGGCCGAATCGTGGGTGCGGCGGGTACCCAAGGCTTCGCGGCTACGCCGGCTTCGCCTTGGGCTGGTGGAACGAGCCTTTCAGGCTCAAAGACGGCTGATACGTGGTACTACCGGAATCGGAAAAATTATCGCGACGTCTGCGCGCCGGTGGTTTCGCCGAAGAAGTCATCTTTGTCAGCAAGAATGGGAAAGATTTCTGGAATGGCAAACGCGCGGAAATTCATCCCGATTTACAATCGCAAATCGACGACCCCGACGTAAAGCTTGGATTCTTCGGGTCTATTACTGCTGCACTTGGCTACCTCAAGATCTGACGCCATCTACCACTCTCGCCCGTTACCGAACTGTTGCGCCATCCCCTCCACGCCGCAAGTATACTTGCGGTGTTCGATGTCACATCCACCCGGATTGAGAGGTGCGTCATGTTCCGTATCCGTTTGGCGGTATTCGCGTTGATAATCGCGTGCGGGAACAGCCGCGCCGAACCGGCGGCTCCGCTCGGGGCTTTGGCGAAAATGCCGGTCAAGGAAGTCACCGTATTCAAAGACGGACATGCCTACGTCATCCATCAGGGAACGATGCCCGTCGATGCTTCGGGGAATGTGCTGCTCGACTTGTTACCCAATCCCGTGTTGGGGACGTTTTGGCCGTACAGCCTCGACAAGAAGGCGACGCTACAAAGCGTCACCGCCGGTCGGCGGCGCGTCAAAGTCGAACGCACGGCGATCACGTTACGCGAATTGATCGAAGCCAACCTCGGTGCCGAAGTCGTCATCTCCGAAGGAGTGAAACCCGCGTATCCCGCGACGATCGTTCGGTTCCTCTCGCGGTCATCGGAGGAACTCGATGCGACCCTGCCGCCGACCGGCGCGGAGCACGTTCCCATAAAAGGCAACATTCTGCTGCTGAAAACGATCGAAGGAACGCGAGCCGTACCGGTCGAACATATCACCGATGTCAAGTTCGTCGGCAAATACGAAACCAAGGTGAGCGAGGAGGAATTTCGCAACTTACTTACGATGAAACTCGACTGGGCCGGTCAGCCACATGCGAACTCAGCTGAGGTCGGCATGGCCTACGTGCAGAAGGGTATTCGCTGGATTCCCAACTACCGGATCGAGCTCGATGCCAATGGAAAAGCCACGGTCAAACTCCAAGCGACGCTGCTGAACGAGCTGACCGATCTGAAAGACGCCACCGTGAATCTCGTCATCGGCGTGCCATCGTTCTACTTCAAGGAGACGACCGACCCGATCGCACTCACGGGGGCACTCGCCCAGCTTTCGACGTATTTTCAAACCGATGCCTCGACGCAATACGCGATGAGCAACTCGATGATGACGCAAGTCGCACGCGGTGGCGAGATTCGCAAGAGCGGTGCCGCACCCGTGAACCTCGGGCCAGAAATCGGCGTGGCGGGCAGCCAAAACGAAGATCTGTTCGTGTTCACCGTGAAGAACGTGACGCTCGCCAAGGGGCAGCGAATGGTGTTGCCGATCTCCCAACACACGCTGGAATACAAGGATCTTTACACGCTCGACGTTCCCTACACGCCACCGCAGTCGTTCAAACAATATGCGAATAACGCCCAAGCCGCCGAGATAGCGAAACTCATGAGCGAGGCAAAAGTCATGCACAAATTACGGCTAACGAACGGCAACGCACAACCGCTGACGACGGCACCCGCACTGATCCTCCGCGACGGCAAAGTGCTGGCACAAGCGATGATGACGTACACCTCGAAGGGCGGCAGCGTCGATCTGACGATGACGACGGCCGTCGATGTGCGGGTCAAGAAGAAAGACAAAGAGAGCAAGCGGACGCCGAACGTGGCGAATTTCAACAACGAGGCATTCTGGCGAATCGACATCGCGAGTTCGCTCGAACTGACCAATCAGAGCAACAAGCCGATTGAAGTCGAAGTCACCCGCTACGTGTTGGGTAACGTCGACAAAGCTGGCGAGGGCGCTAAGGCCGAGATGGTCAACCTGCTGGAAGACGACGAGGGTTTGCACTCCGCATACCGACCGGGCTGGTATGGCTACTACTCGTGGCCAGTCTGGTGGAGTCACTTCAACGGCGTCGGTCGCGTCACCTGGACCGCAAAGCTGGCACCGGGCCAAAGTGCCGAGCAATCGTACGAATGGCATTACTTCTGGCGATGAGTCATCCCCGGATTCACCGAGGACACCAACTGATATAGAGAATGAATATCGACCTACGGTTTCGCCACAATACTCGGCCACCGCGAGCGAATACATCGGTAGATAAACCCGCTGGCACACTTAGAGATGCTTCATGGACTGGCACTCGATCACACCTGCAGTCGTCATCGCCTGCTGTTCCTTATTCATCGCACTCTTTAACTACTGGCGAAGCAACTATACGGTTGTACGGGTCGTATCGACTAGCTCTAGTGGTGGGATGGCGGTGGGCCGCGGGAATTACTACGAGTTCAGGATCGTTGTCCAAAACCTCGGCATACCCCTTCATAACATCGGCATGTGTCTGGAGTATAGTTCTGAAGACGGCTTCGGGTGGGGCACCTTTCCTATGAAGACTAAGGAGGGCAAGGTTATACGAGAAGGGCACTTCGCGAAGGGAGCGATTACGGAGTTTGCGTTCGCAACCGACCAAATCGATGACAACTACGATGACTTCATCAGGTTTTTGAAGGATTTAAAATCGCAACGAGCCCAGCTTACCCTTCACGCAGATCAGTACTCGATGTGGTACCTCAGGCTTCACGATCGTCTGTGGTGGCTCAAGCGGGGTTGGAATGGTTTTGCATTTTGGATTACTCGCAGGCTAGAGCGAGAGGTTACTACATCGCTAGGGACGAAGGGGAGTAAGTATCTTTTCCGAATACCAGTCTTTGAGTCGCCGGGTCAGAACATGCTTCACTTCGCCGCAGTGGTACGCGAGTCTCCGCCTCGCATCTGACGACTCGTATCTCGTATCGCATGCTTGAACCGGATCAAATGAACCTGCTGGAAGACGACGAAGGCTTGCAATCCGCATACCGTCCGGGCTGGTACGGCTATTACTCGTGGCCCGCGTGGTGGAGCCACTTCAACGGCGTCGGCCGCGTAACCTGGACCGCGAAGTTGGCACCGGGCCAGAGTGCCGAGCAATCGTACGAATGGCATTACTTCTGGCGATGAGACGGTGCGGATTCCAAAAATCTCACTTGCGTCGCGTTCGGACTTAGGCCACAATTCTATTACTGCTGAATGAGGCCCAACTTCGGGCCTATCGTAACGACACGCCGGACGCGGAGCCTTTCTATGATCACACCCCGATACCGTCTCATTTTGGCGTGGGCAATGGCGATTGGCGCGGTCCCGTTTGCGAGTGCTGCCGAAGCGCCGTTACCGCTGCCTGCCGAAGTGAAATCGCTTGCGATCTACCCCTCTCCGCTCGTATTTAAGAGCAACGACGATGCGGCGCAAATCGTCGTCACGGCCACGCTTGCCGACGGTCGGGTACAAGACCTGACGCACGATGTAAAATTCGCGATTGCCGATGGCAAGACTGCAATGGTCACCGCAACGGGTCGAGCGAGTCCGCTCGCGAATGGCACGTCTGAAATCGTGGTGACATATGGTGATAAAGTCGTTCGCGCCCCGCTGACCGCCGCGCACGTCGGCGAGAACTTGCCGATCAACTTCCCGAATCAGGTCGTGCCCGTATTCACGAAACTCGGCTGCAACAGCGGCGGTTGCCACGGCAAAGGGAGTGGCCAGAACGGCTTCAAAATCTCGTTATTAGGCTTTGAACCCGAACTCGACTACATGACGCTCGTCAAGGAATCGCGTGGCCGACGCCTGTTCCCTGCATCGCCGGATGCCTCGTTATTCCTGCTCAAAGCGACCGGCCAAGCCCCGCACGGCGGCGGTCGCAAGATGGACCCCGGCAGCGACGAATACAAGATCGTCCGACGCTGGATTGCCTCCGGAATGCCTTGGGGTGAAGAGAAAGACCCCGTCGTCACGAAAATCAGCGTGTACCCCGATCACCGGATTTTGTCGCGTCAAAACAAGCAACAGTTCGCGGTTTACGCGCACTACTCCGATGGCGGCATCGACGACATTACGCGACGGGCGCAGTACGAAAGTAACGATCAGGAAATTGCGGTCGTCGATGGTAACGGCCTCGTCCGCACGCTCGGCATGAGCGGCGAAGCGGCGATTATGGCTCGGTATCAAGGCTTTGTGGCCACCTTCCGCGCCACGGTACCACTCGGCGTCAAGACGCCCGATTGGACGTTTGCCGAGAAGACAATCGTCGACCGTTTAACGGCCAAGAAATGGCGGGAATTGGGCCTCGTGCCCGCCGAACTGTCAACGGACGAGATCTTCGTTCGACGGGCCTTCCTGGACATCACAGGTACGCTGCCGACGCCGAAGCAAGTCAATGCGTTCGTGGCGGATACTTCGGCCACGAAACGCGACCAACTCATCGATACACTCGTCGAAACGCCGGAGTACAGTTACTACTTTGCGAACAAATGGGCCGATGTGCTGCGCGTGAAGCGCCGTGGCGAAGCCCAACGAGCCGAGGGAACGTTCGCGTTCCACGACTGGATTCGCCAAGCGGTGGCGAGCGACATGCCGTACAGCGAGTTCGCCCGTGCCATCGTGGCCGCCAGTGGCGACGAGACGAAGAACCCGCCAGCGGTGTGGTACAAGGAGATCGACAAGCCCGAGCAGTTCGTCGACGACGTCTCGCAAGTGTTTCTGGGCCAACGCCTCACGTGTGCCCAATGCCACCACCACCCATACGAAAAATGGGGCCAAGACGACTATTGGGGCCTCGCCGCATTCTTCGGTCGCGTCGGCCGCAAAGACGTTACCGTAGCCAGCGCCGATGCAAACCAAACGAAAAAGAAGCAGACGATTTACATCAAATCGACTGGCACCGTCACGAACAAACGCACCAACAAGTCCGCACTGACGAAGCCGCTCGATGGCACGGTGATGGACGTCGACGAAAACGACGATCCCCGCCAGAAACTCGCCGACTGGATGACCGACACGAAGAACCCATTCTTCGCCAAAACCGTTGCCAATCGCTACTGGGCACACTTCTTCACCCGCGGCATCGTCGATCCGCTCGACGACATGCGCGTGACGAATCCGCCATCGAACCCGGAACTGCTCGATGCGCTCACCAAGAGTGTGATCGACGGCAATTATTCGTTAAAGACACTCGTGAAGACGATCTGCAAGAGCCGCACATATCAACTGAGTGCGGTGCCGAACGAGTTCAACAAGCACGACAAGCAAACCTACGCACGCTACTACCCGAAGCGATTGAGTGCCGAAGTGCTCTTGGATGCGGTCAATCAAGTGACCGACAGCCCGCAATCGTTCGGCGGTCTGCCGAAAGATCGCAACGCCCCCACACGGGCGATCATGCTGCCCGACGAGTCGTTTAGCTCGTACTTCCTTGAAGTGTTCGGCAAACCGCAGCGAATCAGCGCCTGCGAGTGCGAACGGGTCAACGAGGCCAATCTCGCTCAGGCGTTGCACTTGCTGAACAGCGACGACATTCAGGGGAAGATTTCACGGGGAACGGGACGAGCCGATCAACTGTCGAAGCCCGAAGACAAACGATCCGATGCCGAAAAGGTCAGCGAGTTGTTCCAATGGTCGTTCGGTCGGAAGCCATCTGCTGAAGATTTGAAGGCCGCCATCGACCACATCGACGCGACAGTCAAGAAAAGCGGCCCCAATGCCAAGAAGACCGCTTACGAGAACATCGTCTGGGCACTGTTGAATGCGAAAGAGTTCGCATTCAACCAGTAAACGACAAAATCGCCCGCGGTGTGACCGCGGGCGATTCCAATTATGCGCGCTTCTTGACGTGGATTTCCAGGCTGCCGATCGAAAGCTTCGTCTGCCCGGCGTCCATGATGTCGTCGAACACGGCGGTCGTGCCTTCGTGGTCGAGACGATAGAAATTAAACTTCCCCGCTCGGCGGAAGTCGATGAGGCCCGCACGCTTGAGTTGCGTCAGGTGGTGGCTGACGGCGGGTTGCGATTGATCGAGTGCCACGCTGATTGCGGACACGTTCATCTCGCCGTTCTCCACGAACAGCGTCAACATCTGCAACCGCGTTTCATCGGCCAGGGCGTGGAACAGAGCCGCCTTGGCCCGAAGTCGTTTGTCGTTGATGTACGCCCGTTGGCGATCTTTGGTCGGAACGACTTTCGTAGTCATGATGCCCTCTCCCTAACGTCCCTAGCGTGCCGCGTGTGCGGAAGTCGCACACGGTTTTAACAGAACCCCATTCATCGGATACGTTATTGTTTAGGTGAGTTTACCAGAACTATTCCAAAAATCTTTGAAAAATCTTCGTTCGGACGTCAATTATCTTACGCTTTAGGGTAAAAATCGGACCTAATGTTCGATTTGGAACCAATCGGGAGATGTGGCTTCGTACTTAGAATAAAGGTCATCTGCATCGATCGGTCGGAAATCGATGCCCTGGTCGAGGAATTCCGCCACGAAGTTGGGAATTCCGTCGATCGCGACCAAATATTGCCGGGTGAAACAGCATTCTTCGGTCTGAAATTGCGTCGTTTCGGCGTAGACCTTCTCATAATCGTCGGGTTTCGTTCGCAACATATGCGTCCAGAAGGCATACAGCCGCGTCTGAAACGCGGCGGCCGCTTCGCCGGATTTCGATGCAATGGTCACACAAACATACTCGGTCATGCGGTATCCCCCTGAGATTTGTGATGCGACTCAAACGAAAAAAAACAAGGGCCATCTGCTGGGGGAGCAGACGGCCCTCGTTTTATAGGGGGAATATCGACAAAACTCGCGCCATGGGGGTGGCACGCTTTACCGACCGGAATGGTTCAGGGGGTGAATCCGGTCGCGTTGGGCGAAGATTAACATTGCAGTCGTCGTGCCAATCGGACCGAAAAATCGCTCGTATGCCGCAAGTGATTCGATGTCGTGCAGTTACGCAAATCACTTTCATCCGTCGTCGCCCGAGTTTGTAAATCGGACGACGACTTCGGTAATAACTACCTGGAAATTGTTACAAAATTCGGCAATTCGGACATTAAACCACCTTTTTCAGCATCGAGATACGCCCGCCGTTCACCCACTCGACGAGCACGATGTTGCCATCTTTGTCGAAGGCCGCATCGTGCGGGTGGACGAACTTGCCGTTCGCCCATTCCTTCGGTTTCGCGCGAATCCCCTTCGTCAGCACTTCGTTGCGCCACGCCGCATCGTCCCCGAGATTCACGATCAACTTGCCATCTTTGCCGAACAGCCCGATGCGTGCGTGCAGGTCGGTCACCATCATCACATCGCCCTGAATGTCGATATTCGCGGGGAAGAGCACCACGCCCTTTTCGGTCATCGACAGGAACTGGCCATCGAGCGAAAAGGTTTGCAAACGGGCATTCGCGCGATCGCAGACGACGATGGTCGGCTTCTCTTTGTTGCGCAGATCGACCCACTGCCCGTGCGGCGTTTGGAACTGGCCTTCGGTTTTGCCCGACCCGCCGAACGTAGACGTGAGCTTCGCGTCCTTGTCGTAAATCATCAGGTAATTCGAGCCGTAACCGTCGCCGACGATGAAGCCGCCATCGGGTGTGAACGCCACGTTCGTCGGGTTGTACGCAGTCTTCGGGTTCTCGTATTCCTTGATTTCCGGACGGCCCTTCTGCCAAACCGTCTCGCCCTTCAAGTTCGTTTTGACGATCTTCAGCTTCGGCGTCCAGGTGTTCGTGAGGTAGATAAATTCCTCGCCGCCCTCTTTGCGAATCTCGATGCCGTGCCCGCCGCCGTGCCATTCCTTACCGAACGACCGCACGTATTTCCCCTTGGAATCGAGCACGATCACGCAATCGAGGCCCTTCATCCCCGCATGGCCTTGGTGCGTGATGTAAACCAATCCTTCGGAGTCGATGGCCACGTTGTGCGTCGTTTGCCACTCGAGGTCGCCGGGGAGCGTGCCCCAGTTGTGATGGCATTCGTACTGGTACGCCCCTTCGCCGACGATCGGATGTGCGGGGTCGACTCGCTTCTCCGCACCGAGGAGTATCGGCCCGGTTGCCGCAGTGGCGGCCAACGCAACAGTCGTGGATTTGAGGAACTTGCGACGATTCATAATGGCACCTTTTCAGGAGAGGAAACGTCGGATCAGTGTAAACGCTGTCGCGCCATCACGCAACCAGTCGTGCCAGAATCGACGTAAGTCACAATTGCGGAGGTTCAAAAACCGGTTTTTTCGGTTTTTGAGGCCCGAAAACGCCACTTTTCGATCGCAAATCGCCGATCGGTTTCGAGGTGCTTTGCGGTATCCTGTCATACTGTCGTGGCTTATGACGAGGCACTCGATTTCGCATCAGCCGAAACGACTGGTCGAAAATCGACCGAATGCGACCGAAAATCGACCGACATCGACACAAAATCGACACGATGCGACATTTCTATGTCATTTGGAGACACTTTTGCGTCACTTTGTGCAAGTCGCGAATTCCCACTTACGTCGGATCGCCTGCGATTTTTTGACTTCGGGGAATCGTGTGGGTGGGCGGAAAAACAAAAGTTTCCGCGAATCCGTTTGACATCCTCCGAAACGAGAGGATACGATGGTGCCAGTAACTCACTCCCGAGTGAACCATGTTTGCACGATTTACGCCACTCGAGCCGCGCGATGTGCCCGCGACGTGGCACGTCCAGATGCTGTCGTCGAACCCCGGCAACACCGATGCGACCATCACCGAATCGCTGGTCGTCGGCACCGCCAGCGTCACTGCGCCCACCGCCAACGATGCCATCACGCTCGCGATGAGCGGCAATGTCGTCGTCGCACATAGTGGTCAAACGAAAACGTATACATTCAACCCGACCTCCACATCGGGCATATTGGTATCGAACCAGAAATGTTACCTTGTTGAGTGCTGTATGGGTGAAGGTTAACTAGTTACACAGTAATGTCCTCAATATGGTCAAGATATGAAACGGCGCATTATTATTCTCGCATGTGTATCGGCATCTATGCTGTTGCTAGCAACTAATGTGTATTTAATAAACGAAGCACTTACAGTTAGCATGTCTCAAGGTGCGGTACACGCAACAATTTGTATCGACGTACATAACTTGCAACGTACGGTGGCTGAAGTAGAGTTTCAAACATCGAATAGCTTGCTCGGAATATGGCAAATTCTGTATTACTATATCTTGCCATTGTTAGTAACAGGTATCGAGTTGTGCGCTATTGGTGTCGTATTTCACCGGAATTTACGGCGCAGATCGAAACATGATACATAGCTCCCAGTTTCGGAAATATCTCCAGCACGGCTTTTGTCTGCCCCGGATATCATTTGCGGATGTATCTGGTCATTCGGTACGGCGATGGGACGCTCTATACAATTGCGTATTGGAACTGGGATGCTAACTTTTACGGGAAAACGTGGGTCGCCGGGACGGGGATCGACCCGGCCAGCAAGGTGTCGGCCGATGTCGAGTGGACCAGCAGCAACAACGACCCGACGAAAACCATAACGCCGAACATCGCCAGTGTGTTAATCCCAACAGAGATCACTTAATCGTCCGTTCTTCTCTGAAAAGCTTGGAGTGTAAACCGAGTGAAGGAAAATGACCATGACCGACATAATCCTGACGGCGTTCGCGGTGGCCGCGTTTGCGGCGAGTGGTAAGCCACCGTTCGAGTACAAGTTTGTTCCCAACACAGAACGGCTAGTGGGGATTTCCAGAAACAAGTCGCTTTTGATCGGTCATTTAGATGCCGATGGCGAATTCCATCAGACCAGACGGTTTGATCCACTTAGCGGGGATGGATTAGAAGAATTGGGATTAATTGTGTACTCTGGCCCAGCATACGATGACCTCAACTTGGGGTCAACGACACCGCGGCGGGTCTACGAATTTCGGTCGGGGATGTTGATCCCTGGTACAATCCGGGAGCGAGGCAACTTCGTTCCCGAGGAGGGCGGGAAGATCGTTTCGTTCAAAACATATCAATATTCCAAGAGAGCGATCCCAATTTGGAACCTGCCAGGGCGGTACGAAATCGTCGTGAAACCGAAGAAATAGTCGCAGCTTTGGTGTATGATTCGTTCATACATTCACGGAGTGCTTCGAATGTGCGCAGTCATTTCGATCAAAATCGCGATAACGATCGGGTTCGCCGCGTTCGCCTATGCGCCCGTCGCGCGCGCCGCCGATAAGCCGGTCATTTCGTTGGTGCGGGCACGGGTGACGGGCATCGCTGACGTCAAGCTGGATCGGAGCATGACGGCGACGCTGGAGATCGAGCACGTCTATGCCGGTGACAAAGTGCTGAAGGGCAAGACATTTCACGACTACTATGATGGTGGTGCTTCCGGTGCAAGAGTTCCTGGGGCGCTGACTCCGTTTCAAGTCGATCAAGAAGGGATTTGGACGATTCAGTGGTTCGATTATAGTGTCGACAAGTCCGACCCGAAATTGCAGGCTACGTATGACAAACTCATGCCGTTCTGGTTTCACTATCGCAAGGCGGAAAAATACAGTCCGCGTTACGAACAGATTGTCGCGTTAGCCGAGGCAATCGAAACGATCGAGACGACCAAACCCGTCGATAGCGTTTTGAAGCTCTGCGATTTGTTGAAGGATCGTACGCCCGAAGTGTGTGCCTGGGCGGTGCGTAAGCTCGGAGTCATCGAGAACGATGCCTCGCGAAAAGTGTTAAACGACCTCGCCGAAAAACCGAACCTCGACTTGCCAATTGCGACGCAAGTTTCACTCGATGAAGTCCTCGGCAAATACAAGGAGAAAGTCTGGTACGAATCCAAGGCCCGCAAAGTCATGTTGCAGTCGTGGGTAAAAAGCAAAGCCGATGATTATCATGCAAACTTGATTCTCACGCGATTCCATTTCGCCGCACAACGCAGCTACGTACCCCAAATGTACTACATTGAACTGTTGCAAGTGGTCGTCGAGAACACCGATTGGCCGCGCGCTACGCGATTGAGCGCGCTCACGCAGGTTGGCACCACGGCCGGATGGGGCAGAGGCACGTATGAAGAGTCGACCTTCAAGTGGCTATTTATGTACATGAAAACGAATGACAATGTCGAATTCTCCCGTGCGGCTGCATCCGGATTGTATCGCATGATGCTGAACCCGATCCACATCGAAATCCTGGAAGCGCAACTCATGTTGGAGACGGACAAGGAAATTATTTCTTTGTTAGAATATGCCATCAAGGCATCCCGCGAGCCGCGGCGACCGTAATTTTTGAATCTGGAAACGTGCTCGTCGAGGGTGAAGTCTACGCGCTCCGCTACGAGGACTCCGCGTCGCGGCGAATTCCTGCACTCAACTCATGTGGCGGATGCGGTAGAGGGTGCCTTTCGTGCGTTCGCCGCCGGGTTCGCCGGCGCGGATGAAACTCGGCTCGACGTCGAGTTCGGCTTCGCCGCAACGCCAGCGGAAGCTGCGGGCACACTCGCGGTCGGGGTCGGTAATCAGTGCGAGGCCACCGGGTGCGAGCGTGGCTTTGATGAATGCGGCGAGCGGTTCGACCATCGCTTCGATGTACATTAAATCCGAGCCGATAATCACCGGAAACGTCACGCCTACGGGTGGCGAACGCATATCGAGCGGCATCGCGGCGAACTGCGTGAAGCCGTTGCGTGCGGCGTTCGCGGTGGCGAACTTCACGGCCATTTCGTCGATGTCGGAGAACGTCACGTGCAACCCGCGCGCGAGTGCCGCGATGCCACCGAGACCGAGGCCGCAACCGATTTCGAGAGCTTGTACGGGTGCGGGCCATTGCTCCCACGATTCGCGAAGCACGACCTTCGCCAGCATCCGCCCGGCGGCCCAAAGGTCCGTCCAGTACGGGATGTATTCGTGTGTGGCATACGTCGAAAGCACGATCGGGTGATTGAAAACCAACTCGATACCGGACGGGCGTTCGAGGATGAACGTGCGGCGTTCGACGATCACGGTTTCGAGGATGCGCTCGGCCACCGCATCGGCGGGCGTGCAAATGATGCGAGTCGGGTTCGACATCGTTCTTTCCATTTCAACTGCGCGGCATTTTCTCGTGCCATTCGTCGAGCAACTTGCTGATGCCGCGAAAGGCGAAGTCGAGGTTCGCCAGTTCGTGGCCCAAGTCGATGGCCCGCTGATACTCGCCGTGTTCCGCCGAGCCGGTTGCCAGTTGGAACATCACTTCCTTCCGGGACGATTCATCGGTCGTCGGGAGCAGTTGCAGGGCTTCTTCGAAGTTGCGTTGCGCCAGTCGCCAGTTGTTGCGGCGTCGGAAGCCGAGGCCCAGGTACATCGCGGCCTTGCCCTTCAGCTTCTCGTCGCGTCGGGCGTGTTGGAGTTCGGCGATCGCTTCGTCGATGAGGTTCGCGTTCAAGAGCCGCGTGCCGAGTTCGAAGCGGGCGGACAGGTCTGCCGGGGATCGGTCGGCGCGGGTGCGAAAGATCGTAATCTCGCGCGCGTTGATCTCTTTCACCAGCTTCGAGCGTTGCTTCACGAGATCGTCGTGCGTCGGGGCTTCGTCGTCGGCCTCTTCGGTTTTCGGCTTGTCGCGAAGGGCTTTGAGCTTCGCCTCGGTGCGTTCGAGGTTCTTGCGGAACGGCAGGATGTCGAGTTCTTGCATTTCCAGTTGGAGCGTGTGGTGGTTGCCGGTCGGCCCCAATCCTTGCAGTAACACGGCCTTGGCGCGATCGTCTTGCCCGACTTTCCGGAATGCGGCGGACAGTTGAATGTATAGGTTCGGTTCGGTCGGGTCGGCCTCGATGCGCTTCATCAGGGCTGCCGTTTCGCGGCTCACTTTGTCGGTGCGCTCGTGGGCTTGTTGTTCGAGTTTCTCCAAGATCGGCGAGGCTTTCGACCCCGATGCGACGCCGTCGTACTGCCCGCGGGCGATGGTCTCGCTGGCGGCGAGATCTTTGGCTTTGTGCGCGGCTTCGACGTCGGTGGGGTTGGCATCGCGGACGAGTTGCCAGAGCGCGATCGCTTTTTGGAAGTCGCCGCGTTTCTCGAACTGCCGCGCGAGCGCCCGGTTGAGCGTGGCATCTTTCGGAAACTTTTGCCGCGCTTGATCCAAACTGAAGATGGCGAGGTCGGTCAGGCCGAGCGCGTCGAACGCATCGGCCATGTCCATCTGACTGCCGACGTCCCACGGGTTGCGGGACAGAACCTGTTCGCCGTGTTCCAACACGCGGACGAAATCGCCGGAGGCTTTCGCCGCCATCATGCGGGCTTTGAACCGCGGCGTCGTCAGGAACGCGAACCGACTGCCGCGAAGGTTGTTGCCGTACTTTTCCTTTTGCGCACGGCGTAACGTCTGGCGGAAACTGAAGTTGGCGGGGTCGATGCGGCAGCAGGTGAGGAGCAAGGAAATGGCGTAATCGTGGCTGCCCGACGCCAGGACTTCGCGGGCGCGGTCGTAGTTTTCCCCTGCGATGCGTCGCTGTTCGCTCGTCGTTGCGGGGAGGACCATCGTACTACGTGGGGGCGGCATTGTTCTTCCTTCTGCCAACTTGAAACCGAATGCAGTATCTATTGTAAGTGTACCGCGCGTCACCCTCACGAAAATCGGCCAATGCCTGCGACACCCGTGTGGACGTTAAACCCGGATGATCCGAACCCCGAGACGATCCGACAGGCGGCGAGCCTGATCGTGGCCGGCGAACTCGTTGCGTTCCCGACGGAAACGGTTTACGGGCTGGGTGCGAATGCGCTCGACGCCGACGCCGTGGCGAAAATCTTTATCGCAAAAGGTCGCCCGAGCACGAACCCGGTGATCGTTCACATTGCCGACGTCGAAGATGGGGAAATGGTAACCGCTATGTGGCCCGAAGTCGCGGCAAAACTCGCGAAACGATTCTGGCCCGGCCCGCTGACGATCGTTCTCCCTCGAAATCCACGCATCCCGGACATCGTGACCGCCGGTGGCGAAACCGTCGGCGTGCGTTGCCCGGACAATACGATCGCGCGGGCACTGATCCGCGCGGCCGGTGTGCCGATTGCCGCACCGAGCGCCAATCGCTCGATGGAACTGTCGCCGACCCGCGCCGAGCATGTTTTGAACGCACTCGATGGCCGAATCGCTGCGATCTTGGACGGCGGCCCGTGTCGCGGCGGGATCGAGTCCACGGTGCTCGACCTGACGGACGCCGTACCGCGTCTACTTCGCCCCGGTTTAATTTCGCTTGCGATGCTCGAAGAACTGATCGGCGAGGTTCGTCATCCGACGACAACCGCGGGGCCGAGCCGTTCGCCGGGGCAGATGGCGCGGCATTACTCCCCGCACACGCCGCTCGTTTTGGCGAATGGATTGGCCGAAGTGCAACGCATTCAGACGGAACTACGCGAGCGAGGTTTGCGCGTCGTTTCTGTACATGCCACCGATGAACCTGCGGAATATGCGGAAGCACTCTACGCGATTCTGCATGAGCTGGACCGCGAAAGGTACGATTTCCTCGTCGTCGAAATGCCACCCGACACGCCGGAGTGGGCCGCCGTGCGGGATCGCTTAACGCGCGCCGCTGCCGGAGCAAAACACACAACTCGCGTCGTGTGATTGGATTGGCGTATCCCTCTTTCGTTGGAGTTCTCTCATGAGTCTGGTTACCGAATTCAAAGCGTTCATTATGCGTGGGAATGTCGTCGATCTGGCCGTCGGCGTCGTGATCGGCGCGGCCTTCGGTAAGGTCGTCGAGTCGATCGTCAAAGACGTCTTCATGCCAATCGTCGGTGTGCTGACTGGCGGGATCGATTTCTCAAAGGAAACGATCACGCTTTCCGGCGATGCGAAGCTCGGCGTCGGCAACGTGGTTCAATCGCTGATTCACTTCGTCATCATCGGGGCGTGCCTGTTTCTGGTCGTCAAATTGATGAACACCATGAACAAGAAACCGGCTGCGCTACCTACCGAGCCGACGACGTCCGAGAAGTTGCTTGCCGAGATCCGCGACTCGCTCAAGAACAGGTAATTTAGGCATTCGTAACATCGCCGACGTGTTTTGAGCGAAATGTATCGTATACTGCTGATGTTGTTGCCGCTCGAACGCACCTGTAACCGGTGAATGCGTGGGCTATGTTTTTACTGCTGTCGTCGTTCAAGCACTCGGCACGATCATTGTGGCGAGTCTGCTCTGGCAGTTTCGCCGCGCCTTATACACGCCGTTTGTGTTCCGATGGTTCTTCTCTGCCGCTTCGCTCGCTTTCGGCATCTGCTGCCTCAGTTTCGCCGTTTACGATGACACCCTCTGGCCCGCAACACGTCTCGCGTTGACCGCGTATTGCTGGTCTACGTCGCTCGCAGCATTCTTGTTCTGGTCGTGTCTGCGCGGGTACATCCACGGTCGCCCACTGCATCGGGCGATCTGGTGGGGATTAGTCCCGTACGCGCTCGTAGGCCTCGTACTCCCGTGGACGGTGCCCACGTATCGCCACCTGTTTCCGTTCCATTTTCCGCTACTCGCGTTGCCGCTGATCGGCGCACTGTGCGACATCCGCGGCTATCGGCCATCGGTCGCGCAGCCATCGGTCGGTATGCCGATCGTTCGCGTCGGCGTTTGGGCGCTCGTCGTGTTGTTGCTGCACAACGGCCCCGCGATGTATCTGCATACCTACGTCGGTCGCGAGGAATTCGAGTACACGGTGCTCTCGCCGGTTTACAACGCACTCGTTCAACTGATCCTGGTGGTCGGCGTCTTAATTTTGATCACCGAGCGCGTTCGCGATGAACTCGAAGCCAAGAACCGCAGCCTGCACGATGCCGCGGAAAAATTGTCCGAAGATGCACGCCGCGACGCGCTCACGGGACTGTACAACCGACGCGCGTTCGACGAGCTGATATCCGATACCGACGGTCCCCACTCGCCCGGCTGCCTCGCGATCCTCGATTTGAACGATCTGAAAATGATTAACGATGCCCACCTGCACCCGGCCGGCGATGCGGCACTGAAACTCGTTGCACGCGCGTTACTCTCGAAATTCCGCGTCACCGATCCGATCTTCCGCATCGGCGGCGACGAGTTCGCGATTGTGATGATCGGCGGAATGGAAACCGAGCTTACCGCGCGATTGTTGGCAATGGACCGAGACTTACTGAAACAGCGCCTGCCGGGCGTCTCGCAGCCGATCGATCTCGCCGTCGCCTGGGGTGTCTACGCATTCGACGCGAACGAAAATCTCGCGATCGCCGTTCGGAAAGCCGACCACCGCATGTACGAAAACAAACGCGGCCGCAAAATTCTGACGGCGTAATTCAACCAGCACGGAGTCCTCGTAGCGGAGCGCGTGCGCGTTCTAGCATGGCATTGAGTTTCAAGCGGGTTCCCCCCAGGTGATGTGAAGTTGGCCTTTCTGTTGCATTTCAGGGCATGGTTTCAATTGCGGCGATTGTGGGTAGCAGAAAAGTGGTTTCGACACTTTCCACCCACCCCTTCGCGAACTCACTCCCGAATTCCGGAACCACC
>JAYWCL010000081.1:0-24089 GCA_043780595.1 Limnoglobus sp. | reverse complement strand
GGCGTCACATAGACGGCGTTTGGGTCGTTGTCGTGTAGCTCCATCTCTGAGTCCGTCATCCCGAATTCCGGGAAATGCATCCCCGGTCGCGGTGCGGGCGTGAAGCGGCCGAGGAGTTGGCCATCGGGGCCGCGAACTTCGAGTTCGAGACCGACGGCGGTTGAAAGTGTGGCGAGCATGGCAGGGTCGGTAATCGTCAGCGACATCGGTAAGCCTCCTGTGGGTGTAATGGATTCTAACAGAACGCATACCGCCGATGATACTTCGGACCGCGGATTTCAGAATCGGCGGCATGAGAATGGGTCTGTGTCTGTGATCGCACATCTTGGCCGCTGCAATCCAGGCAAGGGAGCGGTCGCCTGACCCGCGAACGATTAT
Source organism: Limnoglobus sp. (assembly GCA_043780595.1). Classification (GTDB taxonomy): domain Bacteria; phylum Planctomycetota; class Planctomycetia; order Gemmatales; family Gemmataceae; genus Limnoglobus. The sequence goes on along the minus strand of JAYWCL010000081.1, from coordinate 23,711 downwards.
TTTTTCAGTTGCAGTCGCTTCAGGCTGGCTGCGGCGTCTTGAGTGAGGGCGTGGGTCGGTTCGCCGGCGGCGATCTTTGCCAACAGCGTTTGCGCATCGGCGGAGCCGATGCGTTCGAGCAACTCGATGGCGCGGGCCTCCCACACGTTCGGCAGTGGCGGTTTCCGCAGATGTTCGACGAGCGTTTCCAATCGCGATTTCACTTCCAACGAAGGCGTCGTTTGAATCGTCGCCTGCAACTCGGCCACGAAGCCGATACCCTTTGTCTTCAACGATTGGCTGGCCGATTCCCGAACCGCGAATGCGGGGGCATCGAGCTGAACCAGCCACGCGGCGAACTGTTCCTGCGTCGGCTTTACGAACTTGGGGATCGGTTGGATCTTCGCGGTAAGCAGCGGAATGGCGACTTCGGGGCGCGTCGATAGTTCGCGAATCGCATCCCAGGCACGCTTCGCGGAATCGCCGCGAATTGCATCGGTAAGCTCCTCTGGTGTGTGGAGTGCCTTATTAATTGGCAGCGATTCGCGCGATTCGCCGACTTCGAAAATCAGCACCGTCGAATCGTTGATGCCGACGGCTAACTGCGCGCCATCGGGGCTGAAGCAAAGGCTTTGCTCCGTCGATTCGAGTGGGATCTCGCGGCGCACTTGGCCCGAGGCCCATTCGATAATGCGAACGAAATACCGAGTGGGACTTTTATCATCATCGATCGAACCCGCAATCGCGAGCAGGCGACCACTCGGGCTGAAACACGTCAAGTTTGGTTTGCCCTCGAATGGGATCTTGCGTTGGAATTTCGCAGTCGGAATATCCCACACCGCCAACGATTCGGGCTTGTGGAATACGAATGCCGAACGGTTGTCACTCGCTGCGATAACGATGTTGCCGTACGTCATATCTGTTGCGACGGCACTTTGGCCGATCATGGTCTTCGTCCGCAGATCAAATGCGAAGAATTCCAGCTGACTGGCCCCGGAGTTTGGATCTCCTTTGCGTACCAGACTGGCGAGCTTCGTTCCATCCGGGGTGATCGCATTTGTGACCTCATCGATTCGAACGATCGACTTTTCATCTTGAGGATACGTGTAATCGAAGATCGATTCCGCAGTCGTCGCGTCCCACGCATGGATCGAATACCGATCTTCGCGGATTGCAGTCGTCGAGTTGGCGACGATCCGCTTGCCATTGGCTGAGATCTCGAGCGGTCCGTCGATCGTATCGCCGTTCGTCGGGTACAGTGTGTGTTGCTCTTCGCCGGTTTTCAAATTCACCAATGCTAGCCCGCTATCGTTCGGCACGTAAAATGATACGCGATCGAGAGCGAGGACGGCATCCTTCGTTGACCAGATCGATGGTGGACTATTTTCCCACAGATGCGTTGACCATTTCGCCGCCCATCGATTGGTCGCGTTTGGGTAACTGCCGTAACTGGCGAGTTCCTTGCCAGTTTTGGCGTCCCAACGCACAAACTTGTTGTCGTCTCCAGTCGTCAGAATTTCCTTACCGCCATTCGCATACGTGATTCGATTCACGGTGCTGAAGTGGCCTTCTTGTGGCGTGATCATTTTGCCCGGAATCGTCCAGAGTTGCATCGCAGAACTGAATTTAGCGAAGGCAACGGCAGGCCCATCGGCGGGGAACGCCATCGCTTCAACGCCAGATGTCACGTGCGCGGCCCCGGAACCGAGTTGCCGTCCCGATGCAGTTTCCCAAACCTGAACGTGCCCATCTTTTGAAGCGGCCGCCAGTTTCGTACCATCGGGCGATATGAATAAATCCGGCTCTCTGCCGCTTCTCGTGACGAATCGCCGCAACGATTTTCCCGTGGCGATGTCCCACTCTTCCACGGGTGTATTACTTCCAGAAGTATATACTCGTTTGCCATCGACAGAAAACCGCACGCTCGTGATTTGACTTGAAGTCGTTTTAATTCTGGCGATTTCTTTTTTTTCGTCTACATCCCAGATCTGTACAACGCCTGCAGAATCTTCGACTTTCTCTTTACGCGAATCCTGATGGCCGCAGGTCGCGAGTCGCTTGCCATCGCTCGACAAGATCGATCGAACACTACTCGTTTGCAGGACGTCGAACTCGACGATTTTGTCGCCGTTGCGCGTGTCACGTACTCGCACTTTGCTCGTTTCGCGGTTGTTTTGCTGCTCTTCTAAGGCGTAAGCAAATCGTTCGGCTTTGCCGTCGGTCTCGTACGTGTCTTTAACTAGATTTCGATTTCCGACAGCTAAGTAAGTCCACAATGTTTCGCCGGAATGCGGATTGACAACCCGCATCCGATTGTCGCAGAAAATAATCAGCCGTTGCCCGTCTGGCATGATCCGAAACATGTAGGCGTACTGGCTCAGCTTTTCCTTCAATTTGACAGTGTGAGTTTGCTTGCCGGTTTCCACGCTGAAATACCGCAGTATATTCGGCGACTGATACTGCAAAATCGAGCGGCCATCAGGAGTTAACGTCGATGGCGTCCAGCGTTCCGATTGACGATATTTCGTCGAACCCAAACGCAAGATCGCGCCGCCGGGAAGCGCATCGTCGGAACTCGCGGTGCCGACGATGCCACCCGCAAACGCGACGCACGCGATCAGCCCGCGAACAACGTTCCTGTTCATGGCAACTCTCGATGGATCGGGTTCGATACTCCGTTAAACTACGCGATTTTTTTCGCCCCGCAAACTCCCCTTGCCTTCGCATCGCGTCTTCGGCTATGTCCCTGCGAAAAGCTGTACCTGGCTTTCACGAGGATGCTATGAGCAACAAACGCATACTACGCACTGAGTCGCTCGAAGAACGCGAAGTTCCGGCGGCGTCGAACCTGTTCGCCATCGGGGGCGGCGTCGGCGGGACTCCGCGCGTGCAGGTCTTCGATACCATCAGCGGGGTCAAAGTCGCCGATTTCCTCGCGTATGAAGCCACTTTCACCGGTGGCGTCAGCACGGCGATTGCGGACGTCAACAGCGATGGCTTCGTCGATCTCATCGTCGGAGCCGGGGTCGGCGGCGGGCCGCGGGTTCGCGTGTTCGACGGCAAAGCGTTTTCGCCGGACCGCTTCGGGCAGGTGGCCCCGCTCAACGGCACGAGCTTTCTGAACGACCAATTCGTGCTCGCCGATTTCTTCGCCTTCGAGTCGACGCAGCGGGGCGGAACCTACGTTGCGGCGGGGAACTTCACGGGGACGGCGTTCGCCGAAGTCGTCGTCGGGGCCGGTCCCGGTGGCGGGCCGCGGGTGCGCATTCTCGATGGCCAAGCGATCACCACGCAGGGGCGAAACTTCACCAGCGATCGCAATGGCGACACGGTGGCGAACTTCTTTGCATACGAATCGACGTTCCGCAACGGCGTCACGGTCACGGCCAGTCCGGCCCCGCTGACGGCGGCGTTTTCGGACCTCGTCGTCGCGCCGGGGTTGGGTGGCGGGCCGCGCGTTCGCGTCCTCAGCGGGAACGTGATCGGCACGCAGAAATTGCAATACACGAGCTTCGGTTCGGGCGATGCGATGGCCGATTTCTTCGCGGGCGATTCGTCCAGCCGTACGGGTGTTTTCGTGGCATCCGCCGACTACAACCGCGATGGCGTCGTCGATATCGCGGTCAGTTCCGGCCCCGGTGGCAACAACAATGTGACGATCTACAGCGGCTCTGCGATTCAGTTGCAACGCACGAATTTCAACGGCGGTCGGGCGGGCGACGTGCTCGATACGTTCGGTGCCGGCATCGGTTCGACGGCGGGCGTCACGGTCGGTTCGGCACTCGAAGTCAGCGGCCTTACCAACGGCTTGCTGCTCATCGGCACTGGCGGCAACGGCGCAACGGGCCGCGCGCAACTCGTGCGGTTCCTGCCCGGCAACGGCTTCCTCACGCGGCAAGTCGTGCAAGACATCACCTTCGATCCGAACTTCACCGGCGGCGTGTTCGTCAGTGGGTGAGCAAGTACGCACAACCGGTCCGGCGGGGCGGAGCCATTACCAATCGCGATTATGGGTGGGCGCGTCCTCTTCGTCGTCGTCGTCGCGTTCGCGCGCGTTGCGTTCGCGGATCAAGTTGCGGATGCCGACGACATCATCGTCGTCGTCGTTCGCCATCGCATACTCTTTTGGGCGCAGCGAGACGACGCCCAAACCGCCGACTGTGGCGACGGCCATGAGCGGGATGCCCCAACTCAGCCACCCGTATTTCTTTTCGATTTTTCGCACGTCCGGCGTGCTCCCGTCGCGGGCGGCGACGACCCCCTCGGCCGCACCCAACGCGCCCAGCGAGGCGAATCCTACTGGTGCTTGCAACAACAAGATTAGCCCCATGAACAAGGGGCGCGGCGACGGCACTTCCATCCGGCCAAACGACAGCGATTTGACTGTCATCAGCCAAATGCCGACCGCCATCAGTAACAAGTCCAGCCCGCAAAACATCGCAACCCATCCGAAAGTGACACACGGATACGACGTGCAACCTTAGTTCGCGTTTCGACATTCGGCGAAGGATTTTGCGTCACTTCGCGGTCAGTTCCTCCACCAAATCGGCACGGTCGTAGATGCCGTTGGCTGTAGAGTTACCTAACAAGAAAATATGCCGACATTTATCGATGAATCGGGCGATACCGGACAGTGGACGTTGGGTAGCAGTCACTTTCGTTTGGCCGCTGTCTGGCTGCCGATAAAAGCGGTAGAAGATTACCGTAGGGATATGCAGGCATGGCAATCTTCCCTTGGTTTACCGAGTGAATTTGAGTTCAAATTCGCAAAATCGCCACGCCATCAGGATCGCACGATTTCCTACTTTGCAAAAGCGATGGAATACCCGTTCCGGTTTGCGTTTGCTTCGATCGATAAGCGCTCAGACAATTGGAAACTGGCCACCGCACAGGAATTGCATTGTGGTACGATCGTTCAACTTGCAGCCACAATGCGGCCTTTGTACATCAAACGATTACATGAAGGCGAAATCGCCGTCAAAGAAAGCATATTCATCGATAACTGCGAAAATGTCGATTTCCTGAAAGTGGTAAAAGGGAAGTTTCGCGAGCTTGGGAAGAACGAAACACCACCAATGCATCTCATTGATAAGGTACGATATCGAGGCTCAAAACCAGACCAACTCATTCAGCTTGCAGATATGGTTTGCGGCGCGTGCGGTGCAAATGAAGACGGGAAAAGCAGCAGTTACAACACAATTGCCGAGCGGGATTTGGGGCGAAATCCCGCAATCTAAACAGAAAAGGCGAACAGCTTGTCGCTGTTCGCCTTTTCTTGTTCAAATGCACAAAGCTCAGAATCACCCGAACCCTGTCCAGTACAGGTCAATTCAAATTTACCAGCTGGATGGCGGCTTCGCCCCAGCACCTGCATGTGAGTGCGTGTGTAGCTTAACGCTACAGTGCACCTATGTCAACGCTAGGTGCAAAGAAATCAGCAGCAGCCTCTGAAGTGGCGTGGTCATCACTTCGCCGTCAGTTCCTCCGCCAGATCGGCGCGGTCGTAGAGTTTGCGTAGGGCTTCGAGGACGCTTCGCGAATGGACGGCGATGTGCCGCGCTTGTTCGTCGGTGTAGACGAAGTTGCGGACGAGGCCGTGACGGTTGCGGTCGAAGTTGATGCCGACGAGTTCGCCGGCGCGATTCAGCACCGGTGAACCGCTGTTGCCGCCGATCGTGTCGGCCGTGCTGACGAAGTTGAATGGCGTCGTTAAGTCGAGTTTCGCTTTGCCGTCGCGCCAGCGTTTCGGCATGTCGTAAGGCTCGCGATGTTCGAGTGCTTCGGCCTTCGCGAAGGCGCTGCCGAACGTCGTGTGGAACGGCAACTTCGTGCCATCGACGTCGTACCCCTTCACGGTGCCGTACGCCAACCGCAGCGTAAATGTGGCATCGGGGGCGACGGTATTGCCGAGCGCCGCGAAGCGGAGCTTTGCGATCTCGCCGTAGGCTTGGCGTTCGGGTTCTTCGACTTCCTCTTCGTACTTTTTGCGTAGGCGACGCGCTTCGGTGTCCATCGTGGCGATCAGCCGAATCATCGGGTCGGTGCTCGCGTCGATTGCGGGTTTGCCGCCTGCAAGCAAGGCTTTTCGCACGTCCACGTCGAAGAGTTTGCACCCGGCGATCAGTTCCGCCGCCCGTTTAGCGGGGTTCTTCCCCGCTAACACGAGCTTCACCGTCGGGTGTTCGCCGCCGAGATTTTCGGCAAGGAAAGTCAACGAGGCTTGCAGTTTCACTCGCTCCAGTTCCGGCTCGATCGGCGCGGGCGACAGCAGCGCGAACCGCAACGATTCCAAGTTGGAATCGCGGTACTCGCGCAGCCGTGCCGACGATGCCTTCGGTAGCTCGTCCGCCATTCGCACGCAGTGCCGCGCGATCGGGAACAACTCGCTGAAGAACGCCTGCCCCGTTTCGAGCAATGCATGTTCCTTCTCGAACGTCGCGTAGTGTTTCTGAATGTCGGCGATCGTTTCCCATTCCGATAGCCGATTCGACGTGCCAATCAACTCGCGTTCGCTGCGTTCCTTCTGTGCGAGAATCGCCGGATCGAGCAACCCTTGCAGTTGCCCGCTGAAGGCTTTGCGGGCGTTCGCCACGCGGTGCAGGTCGGTCGCGGCTTGGCGTTTTTGTTCTGGGCCTTGCTCCGAGTATTGCGCGAGTGCCGCCTCGAACGTTCGCAAGCGATACAGCGTGAACGGCAACGTGACATCGCGGCGATGTTTCAGTTTCGCCAGGGTTTCCAGCCGTTGCGTGACGCCGGGGTGACCGGTAACGAACGCGAGGTCGTTCTCCAGCGGCCCCGTTTGGCTCCATGCGAAGTGATGGCTCGGCTTCACCGGTGCATCGTTTTCGTAGGCGCGAAAGAAAGCGAAATCGAGGCCGTGCCGCGGATACTCGAAGTTATCGACGTCGCCGCCGAACGCGGCAATGTTCTGCTCGGGTGCAAACACCAAGCGCACATCGGTATACTTCTTGTAACAGTATAAGTGGTACGCGCCTCCTTGATAGAGCGTGACGACATCCGAACGCAGCCCCGTCTTCGCCAGCGACTCTTTTTCGATCTCGCCCAAGACCGCACGCCGCGCCGTCGCAGCCGCCGCCGCTTTGAGTTCGGGCTTCACGGCGGCATTCACGCGTGCCGTCACATCCTGAATCGACTGCAAGACGTTGAGTTCGAGATCGGGGCATTTTCTCTCATCGGCTCGCACTTTTGCCGAGAAGCCATCGCGGAATAAGTCACTCGTCGGCGTGCTGAGTTTTTGAAGTGCGTCGGCGGCGATATGGTGGTTCGTCACGATCAACCCGTTTGCCGACACGAACCCGCCGGAGCCGCCGTTGTTGAAGCGGACCGAGGCTTTCATCGCGCGCTCGAGCCACGCATCGGTCAGCGTGAAATCGTACTTCGCCTTCAACGCCTTTCGCGGCGGATCGCTGAGCAACCACATACCCTCATCGGCAAACGAAGTCATCGTGCCCCCGGCCAGTAACAGTATCGCCGCAAGAGTTCGGTACGCCATCGGTAGCCCCCATGCAGATGGAAAACGCTAGTTTATGTATAGTCGAACAATGTCGCCGTTCGCGGGTAAGCGATCTCGCTCTCGAACGAATGCTTTTGTATGTCGGCCTCGTATCGATTACGTGAAATTTCCCCTGAAGGAGCCAGTATGCAAGACGTGACCAAGTGGCTCGCTTACTTTGGGCTACTCTTGTTTGTGGTCGTGTTGATCGTGCTGGTTGCGATGAACGCGAGCCTGTTCGGCGGCATAGCGAAGCGTGCGAAAGTTCGGAAGAGCGACATCCGCAACTACGCCAAGCGATATCTGCGGAAGTTCCCCGATTCGGGTCGCAACGGGCTTCGCGAAGCGCTTCGGCAAGAGTTCGTGCCGGAGCGCGTGTCGGGCCGCGATACCGATAAGGAACTGCTCGGCTGCTTGCTTTTCGGCATGATCGGCTTAATCGCGTCCGCAGTCACGCAGGCAACCGCCGCCAAAATGGGCGACGACGACATCCAGCGAATCAAAGACATCATCGAAGACGCGATCGAGGATCTGCTCGGCACAGAAGGGGAGTAGGGCCGATCCAGAGTTTCATAATCACATTGCCGTGAGACCGCGCCGAGCACAGAGTGTCGTCTCGCCGGGGTTCAACCAGATTATCTGGAACTGCCGTCGTAGTACACGCGGCTCGCGTGTGAGGGCGAATCCACACGCGAGCCGCGTGTACCACTCGCCGCGATGGGAACCGTGCCCCGACAAATTGCGCATCGGGGCATGATGCGGTTAAGATGGTGATGACACTAACGGAGGCCGCGATGTTAGACCAGGCTACGGGGAAGGGGATCGTGCTGTTCGATGGCGAGTGCCCACTCTGCCAGCGATCGGTGCGGATTTTGAAGCGGCTCGATTGGCTCGGGAAGTTGCACTTTCAAAGTGCCCGCGACACGGAACATCTCCCGGCGGCGAGTGTAACACTCGACAATGCGAAGATGCTCGAAGAGATGCACGTCTTGACGCCGTTGCGGGATAAAACGTACGCGGGGTTCGGTGCGTTCCGCTGGATGGCGTGGCGGATTCCGCTACTGATGCCGTTCGCCCCGCTGATGTACCTACCCGGCGTGCCGTCGCTAGGCAACCGCGTGTACCTGTGGGTCGCCCGCAACCGCCTCAAACTCGTACCTTGCCACGATGGCGTATGCGAGCTACCGAAGAGAAATTCCCGCTAACCGATTCAATCCAAACGACCCGAACAGCCGATAGAAGAAGCAGGTATGTATCGCGCATGGAGGCGTTGCGATGAATTTGCGATTTGGGTTAGGCACGGTTGCGTTATCGGTCACCTTCGCCGGAACGTGTGTCGGCCAAGCGCCGGCGCAAGAACCGGCTGCGGAAGTGCTAACCATTCGCACGTCGGGTCAGCCGGAGCGTAAGGTGACGGTGCTGCGTACCGAGCGTATGCCCGATGGCACCATTTTGGCCGACGTTCGCGATACGGTTACGGGCATCACCTATACGCTCACCAACCCGAGTGGATTGAAGTCCGAGACGGTCGCCCCGCGAATCGCGATGCCCGTTCCTGCAATGCTGGCCAGTGCCAGAACCAGCGCCCCGCAAACGCCAATATCGACCACGCCGGTTGCCTCGCGCCCGATCCAATCATCGACGCGCCCCGTATTCGACCCGACCGGCGGGCCATCGCCATCGACGAAGCTCGTCACGTTTACCGATATGCCATCGGCCCAAAAGCCGAACCCGAACGCACGCCGACAGTCTGCGTTCCCGACCAACGAAACGCTCGTCCCAGTCGAGAGTGTCGCAGGTAACCCCGCCACGCAATACCTGCCGCAAACTCGTCTGCGCTACGTCGATCCGCAACTCGGCAAAAACGCGACGAACGTTCCGCAATCGTCGGCAAATTATCAAACGACTTCCGCATACGGCAATGCGCTGACGCCAGCGAAACAACCGCCGAGCGTACTCGGGAAGTTGTTCGGTGCGAACGATTCCAAGCCGAGGGCGCAAGCCCGCGTCGGCGTGCTACCGCCGCCATCGATCATCACCAACGCCGGCACACCCGTGGCACGCCCCGTAGCCGAGACTCCCATCGTCGAGGCGCGCCCCGTGGCCTCAGTCATCACGCCCGTTGCGACCACCGAGCCGATCGCCGCTGTCGTGCCCGAAGTCAGCGAAGAACCGGAACTGACCGACAAGCAACTCGCCGCGATGATTAACGAGATGGTGAAGAACATCCAATCGCACCCGCGACCGTCGTTCCGCATGACGAACGCCTCGAATCTCGCCGAGTGCAAAGCCGCCGCCCAGCAAGACGTGAAAGAACTGCTCGCGTTCGCCGCCGAGAACGACGCGATCGGCGTCGTCCGCGGCCACTGCATCGGGTTGCTCAGCAAGATGGGCCACGCCGAAGCGAACTACGTCAAGAACCTCGAAGCGTGGACGACCGACAGCGAACCCGCCGTGCAATCGGCCGCCATCGCCGCACTGGCGAAGCTGCGTTGAATAAAGACAAAACATTAACCGCGCTCTGCGGTTAATGTTTGCGTTTTGTTATTCGATTAGAACCAACTTACTTCTTCTCTTTCGCCTTCGCGGGTGGCGTTAGCAGCAGGTCGAAGAGCGGGTGTTGGCTGGAGAGTAATAGCACGTCGCGGGTTTCGCTCAGCATCGTCTGGTAGGCTTTGAGCTTTTGCAGGAACGTGTAGAACTCGGGGTCTTTTGCGTGGGCCTCGTTGCGAATGCGGTCGGCATCGACGTCGGCTTGGCCTTCGATGACTTGCTTCTTGGCGCGGGCTTGCGCTTCAATGTTTCGCGCGTCTTTCTCGGCTGCACTCGCGATGTCGGCAGCCATCTTGCGGCCTTCGCTTTCGTAGTCGGCTACCTTCCGCGCGCGTTCGCTCCGGATGCGTTCCGCGATGCTCGCTCGCACCGCTTCGGGGTAGCTGAATCGGCGCACGCGCAAGTCGACGATCTCGATGCCGTAGTCGGTGCGAACGCGGTCGCGGTCGCTGAGGAGTTGCACGCGGAGTCGTTCGGTTCGCTCGTCGATTTTTGCTTCATCGGCGACGGCGATCAGGTCGTCGAGCGGCATCGTGCTGATGATCGCGGCCAGTCGGCCGTTGATGCGCGGCCCGAGAATCCGCTTCGCTTGCTCTGCCGTGCCGACGGTGCGAATGAACCGGTCAGCGGCGGCGGCATCGGGGATTCGCCACGTCATGAAGGCATCGACCGCGAGCGTCTTATCGACGGTCTTCGTCGTCGCATCGCGCGTCAACGACTCGACTGCCGGCAGGTCGAACGCCTGCATTCGCCCATCGATCCGCAGCACGGCATCGACCGGCCACGGCCACTTCAGGTGTAGTCCCGCATCGGTCCGGCCATCCTGCGTGAGTACCGGTTCGCCGAACCGCGTCACGTAGGCAAACTCCGAATAGTCCACGGAATACAGTGCGGAACGCAACCACAACACGATGGCGATCGGCAACAATACCCGCAGTGCGAATCGTCTCATGGGTCTTTCTCCGGTGTGGCTTGCGGACGTAACATCCACGCGGGCAGCTTCTGTGAATCGGGGTCCATCAGTAACAAATGTCGTCGCCCCGGCAGGTTTGCGGCATCGAGGAAAATCTTGTCGCGACCCGACAACACCGCCGTCACGGCTTGCATCGTCAGCCGAAATTCGGTGAGCGTTTTGCGGTCGTTCAGCATCTGCGCACGTCGCGTTTGCACGTCGGCAGTCACCGCGCCGCGTTCCTGCCCAGCGGCGACGCGCGTCGCGATTTCCTTCGCGAATGCCGCCTCTTCGACTTTCGACAACTCGGTGCGAGCGATGTGCCACGCGAGGAACGCATCGCGGTTCGCGCTCGCCTCAGCGACTTTCCGCACGCCCTCGGCCTCGGCTTGCCGAACCGTACGCAATGCTTCATCGCCTGCGCGGCGTTTCGCACGAGTTGCGTCCGCCTCGGCTTCGTTGACGAGCCGATCGCGCTTCTGAATCGCCGACGCCACCGCGTGATACGAGGCCACGACTTCTTGCGGCGGGTGCAGATCGTGCAACGTCAGGCCATCGAGCGCGACGCCGAGCGACGACTGCGTTGTGTCCATCAGACGCTGATTGATTTTCACTACGGCCTGTTGCTCGAATCGTGCGCGGTTAGCGGTGAGCAAGTCGAGAAACGGTTGCCCCGCTACGAGTTCGCGAAACACCGCCTCGGCACTCGAGCGAATGACGGCGTCCGGGTCGCGGGTGCCGAACAGATACATTCGCGGGTCTGAGACCGTGTAACGAACCGTCGCCAGAATCTCGACGAGGTTGCCATCGCCGGTAATCATCAGCGATTCATCGGTGATGCGCTGCGTCTCCTCGGCATGCGCACTCGCCCACGAAAGATCGCGATCCGTCACACCTGGCAACCCTGGCCGACGTAACTTCTGTTGCTCGACTTTCGCCAATTGCAATCGTTGCACTTGCTCGTCGCTGACGCGGCGGAAGCCGACTTCGACGAGGCGAATATCGCCCGGTTTCAGCTTCGTCACCGCTTCGATCGGCCACGGCCAACGCACGTTCAACCCCGGTGCCAAGTCCGCACGCACCGCACCGAAACGCTGGACCACGCCGACTTCGTTCGCTTCGATCTGCGTCAACCCCGATGCCAACCACGCGACCAGTGCCAGCACGGCTGTGGTGCCGAGTATCGGTTTGATATTATGGCTAATCGCGTGGAAGAGATCGTCGAGATGCACGGTGTTCAGCCAACGGTCGAAGTTGCGGTAACCATCGCGAACGCGGTGCGAAGTCTTGCGCTCGAAGGCGAGCAACCGCATCGAATTCAACAGTACTGCGAGCGAGCCGAGTTGGTGGTAAAGCACGCCGACGAGCGGGGCTTTCTCGTAGGCATCGGGCGTGGTGGCGAACAGCGGCCAGAGGAACCCGGTGAGCAACACGCCTACGAAATTGATGCCGAAACCGAACCAGATAATGTTCTGGCGAATGATGGTCACCGTCTCGCGGGAGAGCCGCACGAGGAACGGTAGCGGGCGTAGCGGATCGCCCATCATGATGATGTCGCCCGCCTCAATGGCGAGATCGGACCCCGTGCCACCGATGGCGATCCCGACCTTGGCACGGGCGAGTGCGGGGGCATCGTTGATGCCATCGCCGACGAACGCAAACGCCCCGTTCGCGATTCGCTCGGCCTTGCCTTCGGGCAACAGTTCCGCGTGCGTTTCGGTAAGTGGCAGCCCGGCGGCGAGTGCGTTCGCCACCGCTTTGCGATCCCCCGTGAGCAACACGAGCGAAGTGAAACCGTTGTCGCGAAGTTCGCCGAGAACGCCTGCCGCTTCGGGGCGAATCGTGTCGCGGGCACCGATCGCGCCGAGGATCGTGCCGTCCTTTGCGACGAACAACGACGATTGCCCCGTGGCATCGAGCCGCGAAATCGCATCGAGTGCATCGGGTGAAATCGCGATGCCGCGTTCTTCCAACAGTCGTCGCGTTCCGACGAGAATCGCCGTGCCATCGAGCGTAGCGGAAACTCCGGCACCGGGGTGTGCGGTGAAATTTTCGACCGCACCGACGGATATTCCGCGCGAAGTCGCCGCCGCGCGAATGACTTTAGCCAGCGGGTGTTCGCTGTGTTGCTCGGCACTCGCCGCGATGCGCAGCAGTTCCTCCGGCGATGTCCCCGATAACGGGATCACGTCGCCGAGTTCGAGTTTGCCTTCGGTGAGGGTGCCGGTTTTATCGAACGCGAACGCGGTCACTTCGGCGAGTTTTTCGAGCGCGGCCCCGCTCTTGATAAGCACGCCCGTACCCGCCAGCCGCCCGAGTGCCGCAATGATCGCCGCCGGTGTCGCCAGCACCAACGCGCAGGGGCAAGCGACAACGAGCACCGCGAGTGCCGGGTACAACGCCACCCGCGATGTCGCACGGAACGGCCCACTCTGGAACGCGACATTCACGATAAATGCCAGCAATGCCAGTGCGAATACGGCGGGCAGGAACCGGCGTGCCAGCCGATCCGCGTACCGTTCCAGCGGGGCTTTCTCTTTCAGTGCCGCCGCCGTCATCGCCATCGCGCGGCCGGCCACGGTCTGCGTCGCTACCTTCTTCGCTTCGATCGTCAGCGCCCCGAACTGATTGATACTCCCCGCCAGCACGCTGTCCGTCGGCCCGACATCGCGCGGCAAACTTTCGCCCGTGAGCGGCGACGTATCGAGCGACGATTGCCCTGCGAGGACGACGCCATCGACGGGGATTTTGCCGCCGGGCTTCACAACGACATGATCGCCAATTTGCAGATCGACCGTAAACACCCGCACTTCCTGCCCGTCGCGCAGTACCCACGTGCGTTCGGGGAAAAGCTCGGCCAAGCCGCGAAGTGCGCGTTGCGTGCGGTCGAACGTAAACGCTTCGAGGCACTCGCCGACGAGGCCGATGACCACGACCTCGGCAGCCACGAGCGGTTCGCCGATGAGGATCGCCGCAATGCACGCCACCGCGATGGCAATGTCCGCACCGACTTTGCCATCGAACACGCCTTCGAGCGAAGAGTAAAGCGAGCGGGCACCGCCGATGACGGCCGCGATCAGCGCGAACCGGAAGCCGTACAGTTCCCGCTTGGGCCACGTGGGAAGTTCCCAGCCGAGGCCCGAAATCCAACGGGCCAGCGACGGCCAAATATCCGCAAGGAGCAAGGTAACAACGAGTGCGGTGAGTAGGTACAGCGACAGATTCGAGCGACGGTCGAACGGCGTAACGGCAGGGTCGAATTCGCGGTGCATACGTGCGGCCGTGGCAGAGGGAGCGTCGGGTCGCGAATGGGCATTTGTTTACGGCGAAACGACAGGAAAGGCAAATAGAACGAGCCACATCACACGCGAGCCGCGTGTGCCACATTATGTGGAGCACGCGGCTCGCGTGCGGGGGTAACAAGGCGTCGTGAAAAACGAAGTCACCGCGTAAGCTACGGTTCCCATAGCGTACGCGGCAGGATTTTCGCACTCCGCATTTCTTATCGGTTCAGATACGAGAACGGGCCGTTGCAGTTGTTCAAACTACCGGGCGTCGCTGGCCCGTAGATTGGCGTCGGGCAGGGGTTGCGACCGCCTTTGCCACAACCGCCGTTATCCGCACACGAGTTGCAGGGGTTGAAGAACGACTTCGACGAACCGAAGATCGCCGTGTTGGTCGCTGCGAAACAACCCCCAGCGACCGGTGTTGCGGTGCCGAATAGGTAGTTGCTAAAGCACGACTTTTTGACCTTTGGGCCGCACGAGTTGCAGCCGGTGTTCGGCGCGCAACTGCCGACGCCCTGAACGACGACGGGGCCACTGCTGGCACAGTTCTTGCAACCGCCGACGGTGCCCGATGCCAAGCTGGCAACGGCCGGCGCGGAGGGTGGCGCGAGGGGCAGATTCTGGTCGGCGTTCGCTGCGGTGGCAGCCAGGGCGGTGACGACCGCCGTCAGGAACGCTCGCATCAATCCGTGACGCATGGTGAAGTCCTTTCGCATAGCTAAACGAGATGTTGACCGCCATCTGCGGTACTTTCCAAATCGTCTGCGGCTGCGATAGGCAATCGAGGAAACGCGAGTGACGTGCGAATAATTGGCGCGCGTGCAACCGGTTGAAACGCAGATGCGGGGAAGGGCAGTTTCGGCAGATCGTCGGGTCGGGCAAGTTGTGTCGACCGCACGATCTGCAAGGCCCAATCGACGGCGGATATGCCGCTACAAGCGTCACACGTGGAGCATCGCGACTCTTCGTACCAAGTTGCGATAGTCGGCGGCGCGATCCCATTGGATGCCGCAACGATGGGCTTTCCGGTTGGGCCAATTGACGAGGTTGAGGTGGTCGCCAACCCACACGTCGGTGTGCTCGCCCCAGGTGGCCGATACCCGACTGACGATGCCATCGTTCGGCCCTTCGGCGCGGCTGACGATCCGGTGCGGGAACCACCACTCGGCACCCAACAACGGCGTTTCGCAAACTCCGGCCACGGAGTAGTAACCGACGCCCGGCACGTTCGGGACGTCTTCGTTGAAGCGCCGGCAACTGTCGGTCATGAGATCGAGGAACGCATCGTCGGGAATGCCGAGCGAGCGGAACAGCGGGCGCAGGAATCGGGCGAAGCGATCCATGCCCCAGTCGGCGAAGGTTGTGCCGCGGTGCGGCGTGCCGATGGTCGTCAGCGACAGAACGCGGTCTTCCATGCCGAGCTTCGCAATCATGTACCGGGCATCGAGGCCGCCGAGGCTATGGCCGATCAGGTGGACCGGTTGCGTGCCGACTTCCTGGCGCAGGTGCAGTTTCAGTTCCGCCGCACGAACCGCCACGCTCGCCGTCGGGCTGATCCGCGGTGTCAACACGCGGTGCCCCATCGATTCGAGGTGCGTGCGGATGCCGGGGAAGTATTCCTTCAACAGGCGGCGACCGGCGAAAATGCGATCGAATCCGCACAAACCGTGAACGAGTACGACCGGTGCGGAGGGTGGGATACTGGGCGGCACGAGTTTCCTTCGTTGCAAAATAGCCTAAAATTCCTACGCTTTTGAGCACGAGACACTCGACAGTATACACCAATCTAACATACATTCTTAACGGAATCTTCGCCATGGCAATCGCGACTGCAACACCCGGTACGACGCGAATCGGCTGGATCGGTACGGGCGTGATGGGACGTTGGATGTGTCAGCACGCGATGGCGAAAGGTTACGCCGCCACGGTCACCAACCGGTCGCGGGAGAAGGTGCAACCGCTGCTCGACCTCGGTGCGACGTACGCCGATTCGCCGAAGCAGGTGGCCGCGAACAGCGATGTCGTTTTCGCGATCGTCGGCTTCCCGAAAGACGTTCGCGAAGTGTTCCTCGGCAGCGACGGCGCACTGGCAGGTGCGAAGGCCGGCTCGATCCTCGTCGACATGACGACGAGCGAACCGAGCTTGGCGAAGGAAATTTACGAGGCCGCGAAAGCGAAAGGCGTGGCATCGCTCGATGCCCCGGTGAGTGGCGGCGATGTCGGCGCGAAGAACGCGGCACTGAGCATCATGATCGGCGGCGACAAAGCGAGCGTCGATGCCGTCACGCCGCTATTCGAGACGATGGGCAAGACGATCGTACACCAAGGGGCAGCAGGGGCCGGGCAGCATACGAAGATGGTGAACCAGATTCTCATCTCGTCGACGATGATCGCGGTCTGCGAAGGGTTGCTCTACGGCTACAAGGCGGGGTTAGATTTGGAGACGGTGTTCAAAAGCGTGAGCGTTGGCGCGGCGGGCAGCAAGGCACTCGAAGTCCTCGGGCCGCGGATACTCGCACGCAACTTCGAGCCGGGCTTTTACGTCGAGCACTTCATCAAAGACATGGGCATCGCCCTCGCCGAAGCCGAGAAGATGAACCTGAGCCTGCCGGGGTTGGGCTTGGCGAAACAACTCTACGAAGCGGTTCGCGCGCAGGGTTACGGCCGCAAGGGAACGCAGGCACTAATGCTCGCATTCGAAACCCTGAATAACATCTCACGGCCTTAGTAAACAAGCATCCAGGGGTACGACTCGCGACCCAGGGGTACGACGAAGCGTCTAACCCTGGGCTAAAAGATGGAACCCCGTTGGGGTAAATGCATAGCCAATTCTGTACCCCAACGGGGGTTAAATCTGATAGCCCAGGGTTAGACGTCTTACGTCGTACCCCTGGGTGTACTGGTATTTGGAAACGCGATGAACGAAACGATAATTCTGGCTACGAAGACGTGGATTGAAACCGTCGTGATCGGGTTGAACCTCTGCCCGTTCGCACGACGGCCGTTCGACGGCGGGACGATCCGTTACGCGGTCAGCGAAGCGATCGACGCGAATGCACTCAAAGACGATTTCATTCGCGAACTGCGGTTGCTCGTGGAATCGCCGATTACCGAAGTCGAAACGACGTTGCTGATTCACGCGCATTTGCTTCAAGACTTCGCCGATTACAACGACTTCCTCGGCGTCGCCGATGATGCCATCGAGCAACTCGGTTTGCGTGGCATCGTTCAACTTGCCAGCTTTCATCCGCAGTACCAGTTCGCAGGCACGTCGCCGAACGCGATGGAAAATTACACGAACCGCTCGCCGTATCCGATGTTGCATCTGCTACGCGAAGAGAGCATCAGCCGGGTTGCCAACGACAGCGAGTTTCTCGATTCGATACCCAAAAGAAACATCGCAACGATGCGAGCGCTCGACCGGAAACAATTCCTGAAACAGTGGCAGTCGATGGCGGGGCAATAGACAAGCGATCATTGCGCTTCTTGACGCAATCGTTGGCATTCGTCCTGTAGTCGGCCAGCTTCGGCAATCTCTTCGTCCACCTCGTCCCGAAACCGCTGTCGTTCCGCGTCGATCGCTTCGACACTACGCGGTTGGAGGCCGGCTTGTTGTCGGGCGTCCCAGATTCCACGCATCATTTGCCAAAACGGGTGGTCCGTGGGCACTGGCGATACGGCCGCCACGGTATTCAATGTCAACGGGCACTCCTCCGTCATGGCTTGCCCTCTGCAGACTTCCGCTTCGCGGCGATCTCGGCCATGCGTGCCGCGATGATTGCTTCGTGGCCGCGGTCGGTGGGTGTGTAGTACGTCACGTCGGCGGGGATGTATTCCTGGTCGACCCAGCCGCCCTCGAAGTTGTGCGCGTACTTGTACCCGACGTGGCCAAACTGCTTCGCGCCGGTGTAGTGGGCGTCGCGCAGGTGCTTCGGCACGGGGAGCGTGCGGCCTTCTTTCACGTCTTTTTGGGCGGCACCAATCGCTACCGTGCAGGCGTTCGATTTCGGTGCAGTGGCCAGATAGCAGACCGCGTGCGAGAGGTTCAGCACGCACTCGGGCAGGCCGACGCGCTCGACGGCATCCCACGCGCCGTTCGCGACGAGCAAGGCCATCGGGTCGGCGTTACCGATGTCTTCCGATGCGAAAATCACGAGCCGCCGTGCGACGAATCGCGGATCTTCGCCCGATTCCAACATGCGCGCCAACCAGTAGGTCGCCGCCTGCGGATCGCTGCCGCGCAAGCTCTTGATGAACGCCGAGGCCAGGTCGTAGTGCGAATCGCCGGTCGGGTCGAAATCGAGAACCTTGCGTTGAATCGAATCTTGCGCGAGGGCGAGATCGAAGAGAATCTGGGTGGTATCGGGGCGCGCGTTTTCGATCGCGAGCGACGACTTCACACCGATCTCGATCGCCATCAGCGCGCGTCGGGCGTCGCCATCGCAAATCTCCGCGAGGAAGCTCAGCGCATCGTCGGTGATCGTCACCGGCGTCTTGCCGAGGCCGCGTTCGCTGTCTGCGAGTGCGCGGGTAATGACAGTCTTCGTATGTTCGCGCGAAAGCGGTTCGAGAGTAAAAATCTGGCTGCGCGACAGGAGCGGCGTGTTGACCGCGAAGAACGGGTTCTGCGTCGTCGCGCCGATCAAGATGACGATGCCATTCTCGACATCGGGCAGCAGCACGTCTTGTTGCGAACGGTTGAAACGATGGATTTCATCGAGGAACAGAATCGTTCGTTCGCCGTCGTGTTCGAGCCGCGAACGCGCTTCAGTCAGTACGTCGCGGACGTCCTTGATACCCGCTGCGACCGCGTTCATCGCCACGAAATGCGACTTCGTTTGATTGGCAATGACGTGTGCGAGTGCCGTCTTGCCGCAACCCGGTGGGCCGTAAAAGATCACCGAATTCAGCCGGTCCGCGAGCAGCATCCGGCGCAGGAGTTTGCCGGGTCCGAGGATATGTTCCTGCCCGACGAATTCGTCGAGGTTGCGCGGTCGCATTCGCGCGGCGAGTGGCTGCGCCGTCAGCCGGTTCGCCGCGCGGAGATCGGTGAATAGATCCATTGGCAGTTTACTTCTTCAACTTCGCGATCAGGTACTCGTTGATCGTTTTGTACGCGGTCGTCGGTCCGTTCGGGTAACTGACGATCGCTTCAACTTCGACGAGTTTCATCTTCTTGGCAAGCTCGACGCCGTACACCGCCGAGTGCGTCGGGTCTTTCTGCGTTTCCCCCGCAACTGGCGGTTTGTCCTGGCTCGGGAAGATCATAAAGACTGGCGGATCGTCCTTGGTGACCAGTTCGATCGGCGAATATTCGGCGATCCACGGCAGCAATTTTTCGCGATCTTCGAGTGCCATCCGGAACTCTTCGGCGCGGGATCGGCCCTTCTGTTGGTAGCCGAAAGCGTGTCCGCAATACGTGGCGTTCGGCATCCACTCGCGCAACTGTTTCGGGTCGAGCGAGGTTTGCGCGCCGTTCACCGCTGCGCATGTTAGCCGCGTCGATTTGCGCGCGATCGGGTCGGCACTCTTCGCGTCCGCAAGGTCGTCGTGAAACGCGAGCCACAACGACGTACACGCCCCTGCGGAGCCACCGGTTGCGCCGACGCGGGTTTCGTCGAGGTTCCATTCCTTGGCCTTGGAACGAAGCACCTGAATCGCGCGTGCCGCATCGTGGAGCGGGGCTTTCACTGGCGGTTCGACCTTCATTTCCATCGCGTGTTGAATGAAGCGATAGTTCACGGACGCGACCGAAATGCCGGCGTCGAGGAACGGCTTGATCGCTGCGGTGCCGTAGCCGCTTTTGTCGCCATTCACCCAGCCGCCGCCGTGAATCATGACCACGAGTGGCGTCGGCTTGTCCGATTTCGCTTGCCAGAAGTCGAACTTCTGGCGTTCGTGTTCGCCGTAAGCGACATCCGCCGCCGTCGGCGCGAGTCGTTCGACTTTCTTCTTCTCGGCTTGGGCCGAAGCCGATACCGACATTAACGCGAGTGCCGTAATGGCAAAGAACCAACGCGACATGAGAGGACTCCATGAAAAGACGGGCGGGCCAGGAACGTCGTAAGCATACCCAACCGCGCCCGCGATAGCGAAGGGAAAACGCGAGACCTCACCCGATCACCCAGAGTGCCTTTTCGCGGCGCTTCACCACTTCGCCGATTACGGCGGTGGCGAGTGCGCCGCTGGCGTTCAGCTTCTCCAGCAACAGTGGTAGTTTCTCCGGCGGAAGTGCGATCAGCAGCCCGCCGCTCGTTTGGGCATCGTAGAAAAACTCGCGACGGTATGCATCGGGTGTGCCATCGAAGTGCGTGTCGGCTTCGGTGTATTCGCGATTG
Organism: Limnoglobus sp.; assembly: GCA_043780595.1. Lineage (GTDB taxonomy): Bacteria > Planctomycetota > Planctomycetia > Gemmatales > Gemmataceae > Limnoglobus. The sequence goes on along the minus strand of JAYWCL010000081.1, from coordinate 3,089 downwards.
GTTTTGCTCGCACGGGTGCGGTAGCGTTTCACGTCGATTTGCTCGATTCCGGGCATCAACGGTAACTTTGCTAAGTCGATAATCAGCGTCGTTTGGCTGCCTTCGGCCATCTCGTAACTGTGACCGGCAAGACCGAAACCGGTGACGTCGGTGGCGGCGTGCGCGTCGCTGGCGATCATGGCATCGCGACCGGCGGCGTTTAGCTGAATCATGCTGTTACAAGCGGTTTTTAGCAACGATACTGGGCAGGCGCGGTTCTTCGATGCCGTCGTCACGAATCCCGTGCCGAGCGGTTTCGTGAGAACCAGCACGTCGCCGACCTTCGCGTTCGCATTCGTAAAAATGCGGTCGGGGTGGATCGTTCCCGTCACCGACAGGCCGAACTTAATCTCGTTATCGCGGATCGTGTGCCCGCCGACGATCGTGCAACCGGCCACCTGGCAGCGTTCGGCACCGCCCGCCATGATGCGACCGAGCCATTCCGTCCCGAGTTTGTCGTCGGGATAGCCGACCAGGTTCATCGCGGTGATCGGCGTGCCACCCATCGCGTAAACGTCGCTGAGCGCGTTCGCCGCGGCGATTTGGCCGTAAATGTACGGATCGTCGACGACGGGCGGGAAGAAGTCGACCGTCTGCACGATCGCGAGCGTATCCGTGAGGCGATATACCCCGGCATCGTCGTGCGTTTCGGTGCCGACGAGCAGGTTTGGGTCTTTCGTCTTCGGTAAGTAGCTCAGAACCTGAGCAATGCCCGAGGGGGGCAGCTTACCGGCTCAGCCCGCGCACGAGGCGTAGTCGGTGAGACGTTTTTTGCGACTGAACGGAAACACGGGGAAACTCCTTGACCAGATCGAATCGACTCTCGTTTTTCTAGTTCCGGTACGCGATTCGGCGAATTTGCGTTGCCACTTTTGCGTCATTTGGCGACCGTTTTGCGTCGCTTCGCGCACGTCGCAAAATTCGACTTACGTCGGATCGCCTTGGGTTTTTTGACTGGCGGCATTCGTGTGGGTGAGGCCGAATCGAGATTCGTTTCGCCGCGCCGCGCGGGGCGTGAACTCGCGGAAATACATGTTGATGTTTCACACATCGTGCTCACGCGCTTCGCTCCGAAAACGACGCGGCGCGGCGAGACGGGAACAAGAATTGGCCGGATGTCCAAATCTGTAATGTTATCGAATTGCAAAAATCCTCGACACGACGTTCCGAAGGTCGGTATTATCTCATCTATGGATTCAGACTAAATTGTTTATCTCATGTAGGGCTTGGGATAAACGCCTGTTAACTGGCAAAACGAATGACGTGGCGTGAACTCATAGCTCAGTACCTCGCAGCTTCAGCGAACGACGACCGCAACCGACTCGAGGCGGAACTTGGTGGTGGCCTCCAAGAGTTCGTTGAGACGCATGGTACGACGCGATTCAAAGAATTTAATACTGAAAGTCTTCAATCGCGTGCGAAGAAGACCGAAGCGCTGTCGCCTTCGTCAGATACATTTGTCGTTGTTTACGAACAGGACGAACTGATCGTCGCGGAAGTGCAACCCGGCCCGAACGGACACCCATATAAGCTCACTCGATACCGGTTAGTTCGATGCCTCGGACAGTGGCAGCTAGACGATTATTTGTGGAAATGTAGCTGCTCGAACGGCGAATGTGATTGGTGTGGCGGATCAGGAATCTGCTCTGTCTGTGGCGGCGAGGGAGAATGCAAATTTTGTAGCGATAAGCTTGTGTGCCAGTTATGTAGAGGAAAGCGCGTGTGTAACAGCTGTAAGGATAGCGATACGCCTGGGTGGATTAGCGTGGCGACAAAGCGTCCGCAGACCCACGCCAGCTAACAAGCCATTGCAGCAGACGGCGGGGGCATGATTCGTTTTTCGTGACCAAAAGCTCAGTGTGCCCCGCCGCTGCTGAGCGGGGTCGTTCGGTGGCAGAAGGATTTCGGCGGTGAGTACCTACAACCTCCTGACGGGCGGCTTGGTCGCTTTCACCGGCTGCTTGTTGCTGGTCTTGCCCTGCCTTCTCTCGCCGCCCATCGCCCGATGGCTCTCTCGGCAGCTAGAGGCTCGGCTGGGGTTGGATGCGTACCGCCGGCGCACCCATAGCCCCGCCACCGAACGGGTGCTGGAATTTCTAGAATTCGCCCTATATGGCCGACGTGAGTACGGGGCGTGGACGGGCGCGGTGCCCCGCCTGCTGGCCGGTTTAGTCGTCGAACCGGGTGGCGGGGTCGGCCCGGCGCGGCTAGGTATTTCGCCCGCCCAGGTCGTTGCGGTCCTCGGCCGGTCGCTCGGAGACGACGCTTGGGATGACGGCAACCTGAACGACTCGCTCATCTACGAAGGGGTGCGGCTACGCTTCGATCAGTGCGACTCGCGTGGGCCATTGCGTCGGTCGCGACTATGCGAGATTGAAGTCCGACGGGCCGACGCCGTCCTGTTCGACCGCCTGCTATTCGACTGGGGTGAGGGGGAGCTTGCGGCCGAGTTGACTCGCCGGGGTTTCCATCCGCGGTTGTCTGAGTCGGGGTACGCCGAGTTCACCTCGCCATACCTGCGTGCGTGGTTTGAGGGCGGCCGACTCGCCCGCGTCGAGGTCGCGGAGTGAAGAGCGAGCCTCCAAGGTAATTTCGCGGAAACTATTTGTGTGTACGCAATAACATTCTCGACACGACATTCCGAAGGCCAGATGATCTCATTTGTAAATTCGGAATAAAGTTATCCCATGCAGGGATTGGGATATACTTCACGCGGTCGGAAATGACACATTCCCGGTCTAACAATCCATTCTTGTTAGCCCGACGCCCCAGTTTTGAAGTTGCGCTAAACTGTCACCGATCTTCAAATGCCGCTGTTTCACGCACAAACACGCGCCCGGCGAGCGGCATTGCGTAAGCATGCCGTGGTAGCCTCACAGGGTTCACACGGCACGCTTACGCCGTGCCGCTCGCCGGGGTTTCGAGAATCAACATCGTCAAAGTGAGTGCCAGGTACGCCCAGGGGTACGACGTAAACGTCTAACCCTGGGCTAGATGATTTAACCCCGTTGGGGTAAAGAATGGACTATGCATTTACCCCAACGGGGTTC
>JAYWCL010000080.1:0-24398 GCA_043780595.1 Limnoglobus sp. | reverse complement strand
AGGCGCCAAACGCCACCCACTTCTTCACCGAGTCGGGCGCGTTGGCCGCGTTCGGACGGCTCGTGCGGACCAGCGACAACGCGTAGCGCAGGACCGGGTCGGCCACCGGCACGCGGCGAACGAGACGCTGGAACGCGATGAGGTCCTCGGCCGAGACCGGCTTGTTGAAGTGCGGGTCGATGATGCCGGTCGTCTCGCGGACAACCTCGAGTTCCTCTTCCTCGGGCGGATGCTCCATGAGGATGTGGAACATGAAGCGGTCGAGCTGTGCTTCGGGCAGCGGGTAGGTGCCTTCGAGCTCGATCGGGTTCTGCGTGGCGAACACGTAGAACGGCTCTTCGAGCTTGTAGGTGCGTCCCTGGATCGTGACGCGGTGTTCCTGCATGGCTTCAAGGAGCGCCGACTGCGTCTTCGGCGGCGTGCGGTTGATTTCGTCGGCGAGGACGATGTTCGCGAAGATCGGCCCTTGCACGAAGCGGAACGAGCGTGCGCCGCTCGCTTTGTCTTCTTGCAAAATATCGGTGCCGGTGATGTCCGACGGCATGAGGTCCGGGGTGAATTGCACGCGACTGAACGTGAGGTTCATGCCATCCGAAAGCGTGCGAACCATGAGCGTTTTCGCGAGGCCCGGCACGCCGACGAGCAAGCAGTGACCGCGTGCGAGAACCGCGATCAGGAGTTGCTCCATCACGTCGGTTTGCCCGACGATGACCTTGCTGCACTCGGCCAGCAACTTCGCCGCACCGATGCGTAAACGCTCGGCGGTTTCGAGAATCTCGGGTTCGAGGGCAGTCAATTCGACGGGGTTATCGGTCGGCACCGGGTGCGCTCCGGGGTGAGTGGGACGGCAGAGTTTCAAACGATCCGCCTGCGGCAAAGACCGCGCCTTCGGGCAACAGTTCCACGCTCAGTTGCGAACCGCGTGCGGCGATGTCAGCTTTTCGTTGTACGCGGCCCGTGGCGGGGTCGAGCAACCAAATCGGGATCGTTCGCGTTTCGTAGTCGTCGGCGGCGACCGCGAGACGTGCGAATAACCGTGCGGGATCGGGTGGGAATAACCCGTGCCGTCGTTCGTCCGACCGGATCGCGCGGGCCGGATAGACCAAGATCGCATCGCGGGTCGGCTTCGCCTGCCAGCCTTCGGCGTACGTCGGCAACGGATGTTCCCAGACTTCGCGGCCCGTGTCCCAACGTAGCGCCACGATGCGATCACGTAACAGCACATAGAGGTGTTCGCCATCGCTCGTCAAGGCGTTCGCGTCGATGGTATCGACGGGGAAGTACGCGGGTTGCGGCCAGACGCGCCGGCCATTGATGGCGTTGAGTCGTTCGAGTTCGACGCCGTGATTCCGGTTGACGGTAATCAGGATCGAATCGCCGCGCATCACCACGCCCGCCGCGATGCCGCGAAAGCTCGTGTCGCGGCCCGCATCGCTCGTCCACGTCGTTTGAAATTGCCGTCGATCCCATGCCCGCACGCGGCCCGGCCCGTCGGCGATCACCAGCGATTTGGCATCGTCGATGGCAACGGGGTCGGTCGACCACGGCGAATCCGTACTCGGTGCATCGGCGAGGATCGCACCCGTTTCGGTGTCGAGTTGCCAGCACCGGCCATTCGACAAATGAACGAGGATACCAGTGGAATCCGCGTAAAAGTGCGCGTCGAAGCGGGGCGCGCCGTCGAAAGCATACGAGGTAAGGCGGTTGCGTTTCATGCCGTCGATTGCCCAAAGCAGGTGGCCATCGTCGAAGGATAACCCGATGAGGTGATGTTCGCCGACGCGGCAAACGACGGTCGAACCGGCGACGGCGCAACCGAGAATTTCGGGGTATTCCGCAAGCGGGATGTCGTACGTCCAGGTCGTGCCATCGGCCCACGGCGCGATGCGGGCGATTCGCCGTTCGCCGAACAGGATCGCGTTCGCGCCGAGGTAAAATGCACTCGTGGCGCGGTCAGCGATCTCGCGGCTTTCGCCATCGGTGGCCACCGCGCGCGAACGGTTCCGGCCAATCTGCACCAGCCAGCGTTGCCCCGTTGGCGTGGTACCCCACGTGCCCGTTGCGGGGATCAACATGCGCTCGAAACCGGCCGCGCTGCCGGTCGATGTTACGGGGAGACTCAGGCTTAGTTTCGGTGCGAATTCCAGTTTCACTTTCGGCACCATCACCGGTTTCGCGACGATCTTTTGCGAGGTGCTGCGAACGTCGATTCGCGCGATCCGCTCGGGTTCGTTCGCGGGCAGTGGCTCGGCGACGTACCCCCAGATTTCGTTCGGCGTTGCCACCAACAGCACGCCGTCCGCGTAGGCCAAATTCCCGTGCGGGCCACGTTGCGGCTGTCGCGCCACGCTGCCATCGGCGAGGCGCAGGAAGTACAGACCCGCTTGCGTTGGCCACGCGACGAAGTCATCGGCAACCAAGCCCCGACCGAACGACGACAAGCCGGGGTCGTCGTGGCAAACCCAGCCGTGCGGCGCATCGGTGGAACCATCCGAAGCGCGATACGCACGCACGCCACGGACCGGCCCCGCGATGGCAGTCACGACGCGATTCTCTGCGACGCCGAGGATGTGTTCGACCTCGATTGGGCCTTCATTCCAAAGTAAATTTCCATTTTCGGCATCGAAGGCGAGTAGCCGATCGGAATCGGTCGGTGCAACGAAAACGCGACCGTCGGAAGCCACGGCGGGAGCGATGTCGCGGTGCCGACCGTCGCCGGGAATTTTGCGGATGCGCGGGTAGCGATACGCCCACGCCGACTTGCCCGAGATCGCGTTCACGGCCGCGATCACACCAGTGTGCGAACAGAAAACGATGTTGCGCCCCGCGAGCGTCAGTGGCTCGTGGCGCGTCCGCGACTCGCTCCCCGCGGCGGTCGGCGATTCGCACACATCGGTCACCCAAACGGGCTTATCGCTGCGGTCGTCGTAGCAGGCGATCGAGTGAATGAACCGCCCGCCTTCGGAGCGCAGGAACGCCGCCCAGACTCGGCCATTCGCGACGAGCGGCGCGGCTTCCCACGAGGCCGCGATGTCCGCATTCACCGGCGGCTCGCGCGTCGACTTCACGCCCGTAGGAGTCCAGCAAACAAGCGAACTCGGCTTCGCCGCATTCGGGAACATCGCGGCATGTCCGAACCGTGCGTAGATCGCCGTCTCCGTCGCAGTCAGCGTGAAATCGGCATCGAACGCGAGCGGCAATTTGCGATCCTCGGCGCTCGCTTTGTTGGCATTCGTGAACGCGATGCGCGAAGTACCCGTGGCCAAGTCGAAGCCGATCAGGCGACCGCCATCGGCGATGAATGCTTCGTTGCCAAACACCACGGGGTGGAACGCCACCGCACGCGCCCCGCCGATGGCGCTCGGCCGCGCGCGGGTTCGCATCGCGTCGGCTAACGGATCTGGCGGGATCGGCGTTTTCCACGTCGGCGCGCTCGGCCAGTTGCGGCGCAAACGACCCGCCACTCCCGACCGCGTCGGACCACCCGCGAACGCCGTCCACGACTCGCCCGGATTCGCCGCGAGTTGCGGTGGACGGTCGATGAACGCCTGAAGTGTGTCGCAATAATTTCCCGTGCGCCCCGCGAGTAAACCTTCGGCCATCGCGTGCTTCGCGCGAAACTCGGCGAGTTGCGTACGTGCGGCGGGCAGGTCGCGTTGGAAGATCGTGGCGAGCAGGATTTTTGCACGTGGAAGCGCAGGATCGACTTCAGGCGAAGGGTAAACGAAGTCGCTCGGCTTTCCGGGCAGCAGCATTTCCCAGTGTCGTTTCGCGAGTGCAAAGTCGCCGCGCTCGAACGCGAATTCGGCGAGCAAGCGGTGCGCATCCTCGGCAGGGCGGCTAATCGCGTAACGGTCAATCAACAGGTGCAACGGGTGTTCGTCGCGGGTTCGCTTGCCGGTTTCGAGGAGTTGCCGCGCCGGTTCTTCGACGCGATCTCGATATTTTTTGAGCGGCTCCGGCGGCAGTTTCGCGAGCAACCGATGCACGGTGATTCGTGCGGCCGTGAATGCCGTGCCATCGACACCGATCAGGTCGTCGCCAGCATCGTCGAGCAGTTGTTGAAGCGGGTCGAGGACATCGTCCCACTTGCCGTCCTGCATGTTTTTTTGCGCTTCGGCTAACCGCTTCCGCGTCTGCGGCGACTCCCCACGCACCGATGCGCCATCGATGGCAACGGGCTGCCCCACGGCAACGCCCGCCCAAGCGATGAGGAATATCAGTGAGATCGCGCGAGGCGTCATGGTAACGGAATGTCCTTGCAATCGAAGCGAATCGGGAACTCGATCAGCGGCGCGGGGGTTTCGTAGACGATCTTCCAGCCCTTCGCTTTCGTCGGGTCGCGCTGGCCGATCGTCGCATCTTTGAACCGGTACGCCGCCACGACGCGACGACCGCTCCCCGTGATGTCATAGTTATCTTCGGCGTAGCTGTTACCCGCATTCGGCGCGATCAAGCGAATCGTGTTGCCCGTTGCCCACGACTCGAAGCTCTCGAACTCCGGGTGGCTCGCCGGGTATTCGAGATGGAGTTCGACATCCCAACGGTCTTCCATTTTCGCGAACGATTTCAGCGTCACTTTCACGCCGTCTCGCTCTTTCACGATTGGCAGCTTGGCTTGCAAATCGTCGAACTCGAACGCGAGCATCTTCGGGCTGGCCGTGACGATAAACTCGCCTTCGAGGCGGGCGATCGTGACGGCACTCCGTGTCAGGCCATCGATGCGGATCGTGGCCGTGTGCGCGGAACCGGTCGTCGGGCTTTTCGCCGAGATCGCGGGCGATGTCAGTGCGGTTCCCTTGTCGTCGGTAGCGGTGCGAATTCTCGGCTGACTGTCGATGCGGAACACGGGGAACCGCGGCTCCCACTGGATATCCAGCGTCAAATCATAGTAGGTCCGCCCGCGTTCGAGATCGGTACGGGCCGCCACATTTTTCGGCACAAAGCGAAACGCGCCGTCGATGCTCGATCGATTCTCTGCCTCTTTTTTCGCAAATGCGATCTGCTTCCCTTGCTTGCTCGTCGCAACGCGAGTGCCCGAGTTCGCGGCCACCGCTTCCAGCGCACTCCAGAACGGCACGTTGCGAAGTGGCACCGCGATCGGCAACGCCGGGTCGAGCGAACCCGCCGAGACTTTGATGCCCGTCTGCTTTTCGATTTCGATCAAAGTCTGCGCGAGTGTGGTGGGCGCGTCGATGTTCACGATCGAAGCAGGGATATTTTTCGCAGGCGGCTCGAGCGCCAACACCGACGAACCGGCAAAGAGGCCGAGGAGGATCGCAAGCGTGCGGTATTGTGGGGGCATTGGTGTTACTATATCCTTTAACGTGCCATGTTGAGTAATGGCACGTTAAAAACGTGCACCACGGCCAGCAGAAACAGAACGCCCACGTCGCCCACGCGGATGACCCCGAGTGGGCGCGAATCGGCGCGAGACGGCGCGATCGTGTAGACGGGCCGAAACGACATTTCTATTCTAATAGTGAAACGGACTCTCACCGGGATTAACCCGGTGGCTCGTGTAGATGGGCCTTCGGGATTAACCCGGTGGCTCATGTAGATGAGCCTTCGGACGATTCCGCGCAAACGTGCTTTGCTCGCATACAATATGACATTCGGCTGGGCGTCGAGATCCATTTTTGAGGTCGATAAATGCTGGTAACCCCCGAGACGCTGGCGAATCTGAGTGCGCATCTGCCACCCGATGCCGACCCGCAGGAAACCGCCGAGTGGCTCGAATCGCTCGAAGCGATCATCCGGACCCAAGGTCCCGAACGCGCCAAGTTCCTCCTCGATACCCTCGCCGCGATGGCGACGAAGGCCGGCGTCCCGCAGACGAGCAGCATCACCACGCCGTACTTCAACACGATTGCCGTCGAAGACCAACCGCTTTACCCCGGTAATCGCGAACTCGAACGCAAGATCAAAAACGTCGTCCGCTGGAACGCGATGGCGATGGTGCAGCGCGCCAACAAGACGACCAACGTCGGCGGGCACATCAGCACGTTCGCCTCGGCCGCCACGTTGTACGAAGTCGGCTGGAATCACTTCTTCCGTGGGCCGACCGAGAATCACCCCGGCGATGTCGTTTTCTATCAGGGACACGCCAGCCCCGGTATGTATTCGCGGGCGTTCCTCGAAGGGCGGCTCCCGGAGCATAAACTCAACAACTTCCGCCAGGAACTGCAACCGGGCGGTGGCCTCAGCAGTTACCCGCACCCGTGGCTGATGCCCGATTTCTGGCAGTTCCCGACGGTGAGCATGGGCCTCGGCCCGATCATGTCGATCTACCACGCGCGCTTCAACCGCTACCTGCGCGACCGTGGACTATCGAAGACCGCTGGCGATTCGCGCGTCTGGGCGTTCCTCGGCGACGGCGAATGCGACGAACCCGAAAGCCTCGGTTGCATCACGCTGCCGGTTCGCGAAAAGCTCGACAACCTCACGTGGGTCATCAACTGTAACCTGCAACGGCTCGACGGCCCCGTCCGCGGCAACGGCAAGATCATCCAGGAACTCGAAGGACTGTTCCGAGGCGCAGGCTGGAACGTGATCAAAGTCGTCTGGGGTAGCGCTTGGGACGCGCTCCTCAAGAACGACCACACCGGTGCGCTCGCTCGCCGGATGATGGAAGTCGTCGATGGCGAGTATCAGGAATACGTCGTCAAAGGTGGCGAGTTCATTCGCGAGAACTTCTTCAACACGCCCGAACTCAAGGCGATTGTCTCGCACCTCAGCAACGTCGAACTTCAGTCCCTACGACGCGGCGGGCACGATCCGCTCAAGGTTTACACCGCATATAAATCGGCCATCGACCACAAGGGCCAGCCGACGGTGATCCTTGCCAAGACGGTAAAAGGCTACGAAATCCCCGGCGACGGCGGCGAAGGCAGGAACTCGACGCACCAGAAGAAAACGCTGACCCTGAAGCAAGTGAAGGGGTTCCGCGACCGGTTTCAGATCCCGATTCCCGACGACCAACTCGATGCCTGTCCGTTCTATACACCCGCCGCCGATAGTTTGGAAATCAAGTATCTGCACGAGCGCCGCAAGGCCGTGGGTGGCTACACGCCGATGCGGAACACGAAGTTCGTGCCGTGCCAGCCGCCGAACCGCACGTTCTTTGAAAGCTTGTACGCCGAACGCAAGGGCAGCGAAACGATGGCCATATCGACGACGAAGGCCTGGGTGTCGTTGATGACGCAACTCTTCAAGGATCCGTCGATCGGCAAGCTGCTCGTGCCGATCGTGCCCGACGAAGGCCAAACTTTCGGGATGCCGCCGATGTACAAGGCGGTCGGGATGTATTCGAGCTTCGGCCAGAAGTACACGCCGGTCGATCACGGGACGATGACGGAATATCGCGAAAGTACGACGGGGCAGATCTTCCAGGAAGGCATCAACGAAGCCGGTGCGATGGCGGACTTCATCGCGGCGGGCACCGCGTACAGCACGCACGGCGTTAACACGATTCCGTTTTACATCTACTACAGCATGTTCGGTTTCCAGCGGATCGGCGACCTCGCATGGGCGGCCGCCGACAGCCGCTGCCGTGGCTTCATGATGGGCGGGACCGCGGGCCGCACGACCATCAACGGCGAAGGGTTGCAGCACGAAGACGGCCACAGCCACATCGTCGCCGCGACGATCCCGAGTTGCCGACCGTACGACCCCGCGTTCGGTTACGAACTCGCCGTGATTATCGAAGACGGCATCAACGCGATGTTCGTCCGCAACGAAGAATGCTTCTACTACCTGACGGTTTACAACGAAGCCTACGACATGCCGGGGATGCCCGGCGAACAGGTGCGCGAAGGCATCTTGCGCGGGATTTACCCGTTCAAAACCGTGAAGCCGGCCGGTGCGAAGCACGAAGTGCAGATCCTCGGCAGCGGCGTCATTCTCAACGAGGCGATCCGCGCACAGGCGATCCTCGCGGAGAAGTACAGCGTCGCAAGTACGGTGTTCAGCGTGACGAGTTACCCGATGCTCCGCCGCGATGCGATGGAGTGCGAACGCTTCAACCGCTTGCACCCGAACGAGCCGGGCATGTTCCCGTACGTGCAAAAAGTTCTCGGCAACACGAACGGCCCGATCGTGGCGACTTCGGACTACATGCGGGCACTCCCCGAGATGATCGCACCATTCCTGACCGACGCGAAGGGCAGCCGGATGCTGGCGCTCGGCACCGATGGTTTCGGCCGCAGCGAGACGCGAAAGAACCTGCGCCGCTTCTTTGAAGTCGATGCGGAATCGGTCGTCGTGGCCGCACTCCATCAACTGGCCGAACGCGGCGAACTCGACCGCAGCATCGTCGAGAAAGCGATCGCCGAATTCGGCCTCGACCCGAAGAAGCCCTCGCCCTGGACGGTGTAAGAACACCCCGTCCCATAGTCGGTTTTTCGGTCCTGAAGGGACCGCTCCCGTAGCCCATGGTGATACCATGGGAGGGAGTCGCACCCATTGCAATTGTGGCGAATCGCGTCGCGTCTCGAAGACTCGCCACGACTGGTTTTCGAGTGATGATGCCCCACCGGGACAAGCCCGGTGGCTCGTTAACCGCGACGGGTTTTCGAGGGCGGATGACTCCGCACAAAAGAACAGAACAACGCCACACTACGAGACTCGTCATGGAATTTTGTCTGCCGGAATTGGGTGAAGGTATTGAAGCGGCGACCGTTGTCGGCGTTCACGTGAAAGCGGGCGATGTGCTCGAGCCGGGGCAAATCGTGTTTGCCGTCGAGACCGACAAAGCGGCGGTCGATGTGCCGATCAAACTCGGTGGCAGCGTCGAGGCCGTACTCGTGAAAGTCGGCGACAAAGTCGCGATTGGCGGCGCGTTGCTTTCGCTCAAAGCCTCGGCCACTGCACCCGCCGTCGCACCGAAACCGGCCCCCGCGAAGGCCGCTCCTGCACCTATCGTCGCGCCGAAAGCACCCGTCGCTACTAGTGGCAGCGTGGAATTTTTCCTGCCCGAACTCGGCGAAGGAATCGAAGCCGCCACCGTCGTTGGCATCCTCGTCAAAGTTGGCGAAACAGTTGCCGTCGGGCAGATGGTGTTTGCCGTCGAGACCGACAAAGCCGCCGTCGAAGTGCCGACGAGCAAAGCGGGCGTCGTCGAAACGATTCACGTCAAAATCGGCGAGAAAGTGCCGATCAGCGGTACGCTCCTCACCCTGAAAAGCACGGACGTTGCCGCCGCACCCGCCGCAGTGGCCGAAGCGCCGAAAGTCGCCGTGGCCACGACCGCGCCGCGCCCCGCCGTCGTTGCGGCGCTCGCGACCAATGGCAGCGTCGGCAAGAAAGATCTGACACCCGCCGGCCCCGCCACACGGCGATTGGCCCGCGAACTCGGCGTGGCACTCCTCGAAGTCGGTGGCACTGGACGCGGTGGCCGCGTCACGCTCGATAACGTCAAAGAATTCGTCAAAACCGAACGCACGAAGAAAACCAGCGGTGGCACATCGGGTTCCGGATTGAGCGGCAAGACCGTGGCCGACAGCTTCGCGCACCCGAATCTGCCGGACTTCGCGAAGTTCGGCGAAATCGAGCGAAAGCCCGTCTCCGGCATCCGCAAGGCCATCGCCAACAACCTCACGATCGCGTGGCGCACGATCCCGATGGTCACGCAAAACGACCTCGCGGACATTACGCACCTCGAAGATGGCCGCAAGCGAATCGTCGACGGGTTGCCGAAAGGCGCGCCGAAGATCACGTGGACGGTGCTCGCGGTGAAAGCGGTCGTTGCAGCACTCAAGGAGTTCCCAAATTTCAACGCCAGCTTCGACATGAACGCGGGCGAACTCATCGTCAAAAAGTTTTACCACATCGGCATCGCGGTCGATACCGAACGCGGGCTGGTCGTGCCCGTGATTCGCGATGCGGACAAAAAGAGCATCCGCGACATCGCCGCCGAAGTGGCATCACTCGCGGAAAAATCGCGAACGGGCAAGCTGACGATCGACGAAATGCGCGGCGGCACGTTCACGCTGACGAACCTCGGTGGCATCGGCGGCACCTCGTTCACGCCGATCGTCAACTACCCCGAAGTCGCGATTCTCGGCATGTCGCGCTCGGCGATGCAACCCGTCGTCCGCGATGGCCAAGTCGTCGCGCGGCTCATGATGCCGCTCAGCCTCACCTACGATCACCGCGTCATCGACGGGGCCGACGGCGCACGCTTCACGACGCGGCTCGTGCAACTCTTCAGCGACCCGATGCGGCTGCTCATGGAGAGCTAAACCATGCTGTATCGCCTCGCACGGCCGCTGTTGTTTCAACTCGATGCCGAAGACGCGCACAATCTCGCGCTGCGTGCGGCCACTCAACTCGCTTCGCGGCCAACACTCGCACGATGGCTGCACCGGTTCGTTTCGCCGACTGTCACCCCGGTGACAGTCGCTGGACTGACGTTCCCGAACCGCGTCGGCTTGGCGGCGGGGATGGATAAAAATGCGGTCGCCCCGCTCGCCTGGTGGGCGTTCGGTTTCGGTTTCGTCGAACTCGGCACCGTCACGCCACTTCCGCAAGAAGGCAACGCCCCGCCCCGCATGTTCCGCCGTCCCGCGGATCGTGCGATCCTCAACCGCATGGGCTTCAACAACCACGGGGCCGACGCGGTCGCCTTGCGCCTGAGCCAATGCACGCGCCCGCCGTTCCCTATCGGCATCAGCGTCGGCAAGAACAAGGACACGCCGAACGACCGGGCCGAAACCGATTACGCCATCGCCGCCGCAAAGCTGGCACCGTACGCGGACTTCATCAGCATCAACGTCAGTTCGCCGAACACGGTCGGTTTACGCGAACTGCAAACGCACGAAGCGATGGCGCGGCTGGTGCTCGCCGTGCGTGCAGTGATCGGTGCGAAACCGCTGTTCGTGAAGGTCGCCCCGGAGTTGACGGGGGACGATCTGCACGCGGTGCTCGATGCGTGTCTGACGAACGGCGCGACCGGCATCATCGCCACGAACACGCGCGCCACCACCGACCCCAACGGCAAGCCGTGCGGCGAAAGTGGCCGCCCGCTCCGCGAACTCGCACTCCAGCGTGTGGCCGAAATCCACGAGCGCATCGGCACGAACGCGGCACTGATCGGTTGCGGCGGCATCGACGATATCCCCTCCGCCCGCGCGATGATCGCCGCCGGCGCGAACCTCATTCAAATCTACACCGGCCTCGTGTACGAAGGGCCATTCCTCGCCGCGAAGTTGGCGCGAGCCACTTCTCGCTTCACCTATCCGAACGCCAGAAGTCAAAAAGCGAAACGCGATCTGACGTAAGTCGTTTTTGCATCGTTGCACGGACGTACGCAAAAGTGTCGCCAAATGACATAGAAGTGCGCGCAAATGACATAGAAAAGGCGCATTCGGTCGATTTTCGGTCGCATTCGGTCGCGAAACAACCAGTCGTTTCGGCTGATGTGAAATCGAGAGCCTCGACATAAGCCACGATAGGAATGCAGGATACGGCAAAACACATCGGAACCGATCGGCGATTCGCGATCGAAAAGTGGCGTTTTGGGACGCGAAAATGGCAAAAACAGACGAAAAATCGTTCCGCAATTCAGACTTACGTCGATTTTATTCTTCACCACGCATGAGCTTCGAGAGCTTTTGCGCGAGTTCTTCGTCTGCGGTGGGACTCCAACTGAATTCGGGTGGCGGTTTGAAGCCACCTTCGGCGTTGAATGCGGCCATCGGTACGGGGTTCAGCGACGCCACGCCGAGGAGTTGCGTGCGGTAGCGCAACTCGAACGCAGTGATGCCCCGGAGCATCGCTTCGTCGAGCATTCCCGGCGCGAACAGCGACGGGCCATCGGTGACTAATACCGATCCGGTGAGTTCGAGTGGCGGATGTTGCGAACTGCCGGTGGATTGCGCGACGGCACGCAAATCGATCCAGCCGGCCATGCCCAATTCCGAGCTATTCAGCACGAAACAGGGGCCGATGCGAACCGCCTCGCCGGGCGTTTGCGGCGGGTGTCGCATCATTCGCACTTGGCCGAATCGGTCCGCAATCGCGAATCGACTGCCCGACACACGCAGCGACTTCGCGAACTGGGACAGCGTCACGGCCACGATGTCGATCTTCGCAAGTTGCCGCGTACCGGCGTACCATGTAGCGGAATAATTCCCGGACTTCCGAGGCAATTTCGGCGGTGAGACCGCAAACATCGCTTCTTTCGCGGCGAGTTGCGAACTCGTCAGGGTCACGGGGATGTCGTACTCGACGGCGGTGCGGTCGGAACGGAACGTTACGTGCAGTCCGAGGTCGGCGAGCGGCGCGAGCGACGTAGGGCTTTTGATCACGGCCATCGCCGTCACGCCCTTGCACTGTGCGGCAACGAACGTCTTCGCGACCACCGTGCAATCGCCGAGTTTCACCGCGACCGTCGGGTTCGAGAGTTGCAATTGCGAAAGGAACGTATCGGCCGTCAATACGGAGATCGGCACATCGGCGATCAACCGCAGTTTCCACAATAGCTCCGCCCGTATCGATTCCCGAGGCGCGGGCAACCGGAACGTGAGGCGATAGCGCTTCGGGTCTTTGTCGTCTTTGCGGAGCGAATCGGGAAGTATCGGCGGACAGCCGGGAATGCGGAGTGCGTAGTCGTTCTTTTGCCGCATCGGCGGTGCCAGGCGTAGTAGCACCTCGACGATGACAACGTCGGCGCTCCACGGGATCGGCATTTCGTAGAACGTCCGCCCGACGGCTTCGTAGCGCAAGTGGACGGCCTGACTGCCGGGCCGACCGCGTGCCGCAGGAATCAGATCATTCATGACCCAACCGAGCCAAAGCTTGATCGAGTGCCACATCGAGTTCCTCCCCGGTTACCGTAACCGGTTCGACCGAGCAGATGAGACACGAGAGCGATTTCGGAATGCGAAAGCGGTGCGTGCGGAACGCCTCGTCGAAGACGCCGGGCACGCATTGCAAAGTCAAAAGCATCGACGTCCAATCGTGAGGTTCGGAGAGTGCGAGCGTCGCAATCGCGTGAAGTCCGGCAATGGTGGCGATGCTCGCACGGGACGCAGGTATGCGCGTCTCAACCACGGCGGCGTTCGGTTGCGAATAATCCGCGGGCGGCGAAATCGGTGTATCGCTCGGCCCGCTGCGCTTCAAGTAGCTCGCCACGCAACCGTAACACGGGCCATCGGTCGCGAAGCGATGCACCCAACCACCGATGCCACCGGAGAGCACTTCGCCGAGTGTCCACGGTTTGCCGTGCGCTCGCATCAGCCGATCGAAGTGGAACTTCGCTTCCTCATTGTCGGCGGCACAGACGCCAAAATTGCACGCGGCCACCGCCGCATTCATCGCGGTTTGTTGCGCCGGATCGGTGAGATCGACGCAGTGGCCATCGACTTGCAAATCGGGCCGCCGTTCGCGCAACCACTCGGCGGCGAGTTCGACCTTTTTTCGCCCGACTGCCGATGCCGGGAACAGGTGGCGATGCACGTTGTGCGCTTCGTAAATATCCGGCTCGACGAGCGTAACGCGGGTGATTTTCGGATCGCGACACACGAGATCGAGAACGACGATGCCGCCGCTACCCGCACCGACTTGGAATAGATGCGCCATCGTTACTTCGCTTCCGGTAGCGGCCATTCGCCCGTATCGTGCCAGATTTCGTAACAGGCTAGCCAACGCCACGCGGCCTGCACCGCAAAGATGCACGTGAACTTGGCGGGATCCCAGCGGCTCGTATTCCGCGTCGAACCTTGACGCCAGAGGCAGAGCGTTTGCCCTTCGAGCAAGTGCGGGCAGTGTTTCAGCGGAGTCTGGATGCGGGTTTCAGGCGGTACGGTGGGGTAGCTCGAAAGCAATCGCGTCTCGATCGAGTAGACGTTGTGCCCCGGCTTGAGGTTGTAGCAAAGTACGAGCGTGCTACCGACCTTCTGGATGCGGATGCGGAACTCCGGATCGCGACCGTCGTTGTATTTCTCAATGACGGGCAAATCGACGGACAATAGCCGACGTTTGCCCGATTCGGTGTCGAGTAATCCCATTTAGTAATGGCACGGGACAGACTTGATCGCGTTAATCACTTCTTCGTCGGGCACCTCTTCGGCGCTCCCGGCGAAACTCGTATCTTTGCGGTCCATGAGTAGGACGCGGTTGCCGTCGGCGTTACCGCGCAGCGCGGAAATGAGGTGCCGACGCTCCAGTTCGTTCAGCGGTCGGAAGTCCATGACGATACCCTCCACATTCGGGCGAACGATGAGTCGTCCCAAAGGAACAACTCGAAATAACCCTCGCAACCGAGAGTATATCAACCGCGTACGGCCAATTCTGCCAGGATGAGGTAGATCCCCTGATCGGGCCGCGTTCCTGCGGGCAGATCGATCTGGAATGCATCCTCACCGACTTCGTAAAAGAACCGCACGGACTTTCCTTCAATGCACGCGCGGAGTTGGCCATTCGCGGCCAGCCCCACCAGAATATTCAGGCTTTCGCCGACCTCGAATTGGACGTTCGTCAGTTGCCGGGCGAGTCGATCGATCGCCACGGCATGATTCTCGATGTCCGTCCAAATTTTGCGTAGCGGTTTCGCCAAGTCCGGGCCGATGGTCAACTCGACGGGCACTGGGCGATATTTCTTCTCGCCTTCTGCGAGTGTATACCAGTCGAACCGCAAATCGGCATACTGCAAGGTCTGCGGTTGCGGGTGGATCGCTACGCCGGTTTTCGGCACGCGATCCGCCACGGTGCCGATGCCGAAGATTCCTTCCCCACCCCGCAAGTTCTGTACCCATTCGCGATCGCCGCGGAAATCGCCGTTACTCGGGTGGCGGAGCGTGCCGGGGTGCGTATGAACGACACCGAGTAACGTCAGCCGTTTGTCCGATTGCCGCACGATCCGGCTCGCAACCGCCTGCGCCTCCGCATGAAACTGCACGTGGCTTTCGCCCGCGTCTCGCTCGGCTCCGGCTGGTAGCGTGACCATCACGATCGCTTCGTCGCCGTTGCGTATCCCGAGCAACACCCAGCCGGTTTCCTCGGTGCCGCGTTCCGTGTTGCGGTGGGCGGCGTATTCGTCGAACAGCATCCGGGAGACTTCGTCGGTCAGTTGCACCTTGCGAATCGGCTCGTACGTCGCACGACTTGCGATCGGCTTCAGTGGGGCGACCGGAGCCGACACCCGGTCCGCCCATTTCCGCGCCGCGCGGGCCGCGTTCCGGATCGCTTCTTTCCACGCGCTGGCCATTCGCACTCATTCGATGAATAGTACCGATCCCACGTCGCCAGTTACTAATTCAACTATACCCCACCCGAATAATTTTCTCTAGGGGATCGCGGATGAGATTTTTTCCCGTTATGATTAGTGGCGCTCGCCGATGGGAAATTACGGTCACTCGATCTCCGGAGGTATCGTTCGTGAAACGACAGTGTTTGTTACTCGCAATGTGCAGTCTCGCATCGTGGCAAGGTACCGCGTTCGCGCAAGCGCCGTTGCCGCCCACCGAACTGAAAGACTACATCGACAAGCCCGAACCCGACTACGCCTGGAAGCAAGTCGATGTAACCGAGGCCTCCGCCGGGAAGATGTACACGCTGCACCTCGTCTCGCAGAAATGGCACGGTGAAGTCTGGGATCACGATCTCCTCGTGTTCCTGCCGAAAGATGTCAAGCCGACTGCGACGATGGTGATATATAACACGGGCGGCAAAGCCGGCGGTTCCGCGAACGCCTTGCTCGGGACGGAAATTGCCAAACGGGTGAAGGCACCCGTGGCGTTCCTGTTCGGTGTTCCGAAACAGCCGATACCCGAAATCGGCGGCAACAAAAAAGAAGACGCCCTCATCGCCGAGACGTTCGTCCGCTATCTCGATACCAAAGACGGCACGTGGCCACTGCTGTTCCCGATGGCCAAGAGTGTCGTCAAATCGATGGATGCCCTCCAAGCATTCGCGAAAAAAGAATGGCATCGCGACATCACGGGGTTCGTGATTACCGGCGCATCGAAGCGCGGTTGGACGAGTTGGCTGACGGCCGCTTCCGGCGATAAACGCGTCAAAGCGATCGCACCGATGGTCATCGACACGCTCAATTTCCAGAAGCAGATGCCGCATCAGTTGAAGTCGTTCGGCCGCTACAGCGAGCAAATCGTCGACTACGAAGAGCGCAAACTGCTCCCGCTACCCGACACGAAAGTCGCCCGGAAGTTGTGGTCGATGGTCGACCCGTGGGTGTATCGCGAAACGCTGACCTTGCCGAAAATGCTCATCCACGGCACCAACGACCCATATTGGTCGCAAGACTCGACCAACATCTATTGGGACGACCTCAAAGGCGAGAAGTACCTTTGCTACGTTGCGAATGCGGGCCACAGCTTGAGGCCGGAAGAACAGCCGAACGTGGCGGGCACGTCGAAAGATTCTTTCCCGATGCAAGGCATCAGCACGCTCGCGGCATTCAGTCGGCACATTATCCTCGAGAAAGCGATGCCGAAGCTGAACTGGAAGCACAGCGACGATGGCGCGATGGCCAAACTCGCCGTGGAATCCGACACGAGCGAGAAAGGGGCACGCGGTTGGATCGCAACATCGGCGACACGCGATTTTCGCAAGTCGAAGTGGAAATCGAGCGACATCGAAGTGATCTCGGACAAGGCCGGTACGGTGTCCGTCACGCCGAGCGCGACCGAGTTCACCGCGTTCTTCATGGAGATCGATTTCGATCTCGACGGCCTGCCGTTCCAACTCTCGACGCAGATTCGCATCCTCGAACCGAAGAAGTAACGTGGCCTGGGATTTTGCTGCGGAACTTCACCGCTGGGGGCCGATGGCACGCGCCGTCTGCCCCTCGCTGGCATTCGCAAAATCGTACTGCGCCCGCGTCGCG
This sequence comes from Limnoglobus sp., assembly GCA_043780595.1. Taxonomy (GTDB): domain Bacteria; phylum Planctomycetota; class Planctomycetia; order Gemmatales; family Gemmataceae; genus Limnoglobus. Next base: position 7,552 of record JAYWCL010000080.1, on the reverse strand, counting down.
CGGTCGCACTACGAAAACTTCACGGTGACATCGGTGCTGCTACCCCGGAAGCTGCTTTCGCACTTTCACGCGGTCTATGCGTACTGCCGTTGGGCCGACGATCTCGCCGATGAATCGGGCGGCGGCGACACCGCGTTGTCGTTGCTCACATGGTGGCAACGCGAATTGCAAGCTTGCTACGACGGCACGCCGAAACACCCTGTGATGATCGCGCTGCAACAGACGATCCGCGAGAAAGCCATCCCGCCCGAGCCGTTCCAGAATCTACTCGTCGCGTTCCGGCAAGATCAAACGAAGCCCGATTACTCGACCTTCGACGAACTCTTGCAGTACTGCCGAAACTCCGCGAACCCCGTCGGGCACCTCGTGCTGCACCTGTTCGGTTGCTACGACGCCGAGCGTGCCGCACTCTCGGATTTTGTCTGTACGGGGCTGCAACTCGCGAACTTCTGGCAAGACGTGGCACGCGATCTGACAATTGGCCGCATCTACATTCCCGAGGAAGATCGTCGCCATTTCGGGTATGCATCGGAAGAGCTATACACACGAAAAATGACACCGGCGTTTCGCGAACTGATGCGATTTGAAATCGAACGAACCCGAGACTTCTTCAATCGTGGCAAGCCGCTGTTACCGAAGATCCCGCCCCGATTGCGCATCGACATCGATCTGTTCATCCGTGGCGGCGAAGCGATCCTGAACGCCATCGAGCGCATCGAGCACGACGTCTGGAAACAACGACCCGAAGTGTCGAAACGCGAGAAGTTACGTCTTTTTGCATCGGCAATCGTAACGAATTTCGCTCTTGCCGACCGCGGAAGCTAACTCTTGACGGCTCTATTCCACGTGGGCTTCGACTTTTTCGCGTGATACCAGGCTCACCAGTTCGTCGGCTTCGCCTTGGGTTAAATCGCTTGCCAACGTGAATGGCGTGGCCCCGATCACGGGGCTGACGTCGTTTTGCGCCTCGCCGAGGCGGGTTCTTGCAATTGCGGTGAGTGCGGCGCGGGCGGTGATCGGGTACGAATCGACGATGACTTTGCGGAACTTCGCGACGGGCGTTCGACGCAGCAATTTCTCCATGTCGGGCAAATCGATCGCGACGGTCAGGTGGTCGCCGTCGCGGAGACGGACGTTTTTCGGCACGCCATCGGTTGCGAACGCGGCCCGCCCGCTGAGGCCAATCGGCAAGAAGCGATAGTCGATCATCGCCGAGACGAGCGTCTGTTCGTTCAGGCACGGGTCGTTCGGTTGAACGAGGATCTCGACGATCGCCACCGTGCTTTCGCCCACGGTTACCAGCGTTTGCACGCGATCCCCGAACAGCGCAGCCACGAATGCAGGGGCCGCCAAACTCGGCACCGAGACCGCGTGTTTGATATTCGCGGCACTTCGCACCGTGTCTGCGAATGCGGGATCGTTCAGCCGCACTACCACCCGCTGATTTGGGTTTTCTTCGCGCACGAGCAACGCGACTTCGAGGTTCACCAACTCGGATTCCGTACTGGCGATCACGCTGCGTGCGGTGTTGGCGCGGGCTTGCCGAAGCACTTCGGGGATCGTGGCATCGCCGACGATAACGGGCACGCCCATCCGCCGCACCGTTGCCGCAAACGGGTTGTCGTTCACCGATTCAATGGCCACCACCGAGTGCCCGAGCTTGACGAGTTCTTCGACGCAACGGTAGCCGACGTTGCCTAACCCGATGACGACAATGTGCCCGCTATCGGGGATTTTCCGCATCTCGAGCGCCCCACCGAGCCGCGCGCGAATGAGGTACTGCGTGATGATTGCGGTGAACACCGCCAACAACGCGGCCCCCGCCACTTTCAAAATACTCAGGAAGACTTTCACCCAGCCATCGCGGTTCTCGCCGTGCAAATCGCCACCCGTCGCCACGATGCTGACGGTCTGATAAATCCCCTCTGCCCAACCGAGGCCGACGCCGAACCGGAAGACGAGCGTGCTGAGAAACAGGATGAGAAACAGACCGAAGCTCGCGAGTTTGACCGACAAATCGATGGACAGTAACGAGCGCCGCACGGTGCGCAGTTGCCGGCGAATCCAGCCCGCCCAGCGGACGTTGCCGAGCAAGTCGTCGCGGTCGCTATCGGTGAGCGGGGCGAGATTCTCCGGGCTGCCACACGCTACGATGGTATCGCCCGCCGACACCACAATGTCGCCCGGCGTGGTGTGCCAGAGCGTCATAGGCTGGTCTGCCGTCTTGTGCGCGAAGATCAACAGCTTGTAGCTTGACGCAATCGCCGACAGTTTCTTGCCGATCAGTGGCGAATCGGCCGTGACCAGCAGTTCCGCCACCTGTTGCGGTGCGTCTTCGAGTTTGAACGCCCCCAGCGAATCTCCTGTGAGTGCCGTCAGCGCGATCAGCGGGGCAGTCAGTGCGGACACCGAGAGTGCGACCATGTTCCGCACGGCGGCACCGAAACGCGGGATGAGGTTTTGGTTGAACATCCGCAACACGACCCGCACATCGGGGTTGAGTTGCCGAACGAGTAGCGCCGTCGAAACATTGACGAGGTCGTCGCTGGTCACGATGACGACGCCGCGAGCGTTGGGCAGCCCCGCCCGCTCGAGCAACTCCGGGCGTCGGCAGTCGCCTTTAATAAACGGCACGCCCTTCAGTCGCGGGTCGTCGGGGTCGTTCATCGAGATTACCGAAACCGGTATTCCCGAGGTACGGAGTTGTTCGAGAATTCGCCAGCCGACGCGGCCCAATCCGCAGAGTACGACGGGTCGATCCACAAATCACCGGGGTTGAAGTTGCACGAAGATCGCTTGGCCGCAGTATAATTCGGCCACAGATCATCGCCGCGATGCTATTGATCTATTCGGAAGGGACCGCGATGAATTTGGACGACCCCGTTTGTTTGTGCTTCCGCATCTCGAAGCGAAAGCTCGTGAACTACGTGCGCACGCAAACGCCGCGTGTGGCCAGCCAGCTTTCGCAATGCGGCGGCGCTGGCACCGGGTGCGGTTGGTGCGTACCGTACTTGCGCAAGTTATTCGAACAAGGCACGCAAGCCGTCGACCTCGAAACGATGACCGCCGAGGAGTACGCCGCCGGCCGCGGCGACTACCTCCGCGACGGCAAAGGTACGCCACCGTAGGTGAATCTGGATCAGTTTTGCCACTCACAATCGACGTAAGTCACAATTGCGGAGGCTCCAAAACTGGTTTTTGGGGTGTTTTTTCGGTTTTCGAGGCCACTTTTCGATCGGCTTTCGCCGATCCATTCTGAGGGTTTTTGCGTTATCCTGCATTCCTGTCGCGGTTTGCGTCGAAGCTCTCGATTTCACATCAGCCGCAATTATTGGTCATTTCGCGACCGAATGCGACCAAAAATCGACCGAATGCGCCTTTTCTGTGTCATTTAGGCGCACTTCTATGTCATTTGGCGACAATTCTATGTCACTCCGTGCACGTCGCAAAAGTCGACTTACGTCGGATCGCCTGCGATTTTTTGACTTCGCGAATTCGTGTGGGTGAGGCCGAATCGGGCTTCGTTTCACAGCGAAGCGCGGGGATGTCGGAAACGAGGAAAATGGTTGCGTCCGTCGTGAGAGTGTCGTTAGAATGTGCGGAAGCGAAGCCGAGGTCGAATGAAACTACAGAGTTACCGAGTCTTCATAGACGAGCGGTTTCGCACAACGGGAATCTATGTCTGATGCCGAACTCGCCCCGCCACGGGAAGTAAAGTGACCGCAGACATCACGCACATTCTGAATGCCATCGACGCTGGGGATGCACGCGCTGCTGCCGAGTTGCTGCCGGTCGTGTATGCGGAACTGCGAAAACTCGCTGCCGCACATTTGGCCAACGAGCAGCCGGGTCAAACGCTGCAACCCACCGCCCTGGTGCACGAGGCGTATCTGCGACTCGTCGGCGGGGCGAATCCCGAAACTTGGAATCACCGCGGGCACTTCTTCGCTGCGGCGTCGGTAGCCATCCGGCGAATCCTGATCGACAACGCCCGACGGAAGCATCGACAGAAACGCGGCGGCGAGTTCATCCGACTGGGCTTGGTTGACGTTTCCCCCTCGCTGCCCGAACCGGCGGAAGACCTCCTCGCCTTGGATGAGGCCCTTTCCAAGTTGGCTGGCGTTCATCCCCGTGAGGCCGAGTTGGTACAGCTTCTCTACTTCGGTGGGCTGACGCTGCCCGAGGCGGCCCGTAGCCTTGGGGTCTCCCCGCGGACGGCGGGGCGGCTCTGGAGCTTTTCCCGAGCTTGGTTGCGGCGGGAAATCGAGCCAACCGGCGACTCCGGCGAAAATCTTTGAAGACTTGTGGCCAGGTTCTGCCGCCAACGACGCACTTCCTATTGTGGAATGAACGGCCGGGCTACGAACGATACTCCTGGGGAGCGAAAACGCCATGAACGAACGCACCGTTTTCCTCGCGGCTCTGGACATCACCGACCCGGCCGAGCGTTCCATATACTTGGATCGAGCCTGCGCTGGCAACTCGAAGCTTCGCCAGCAAGTGGATGCCTTGCTCATGGCGAACGATCGCTCGGGCGAGTTCCTCGATGTTCCGGCCCTCCGGCAGATGGTGGACAATCCGGACGTTACCCAAACCTCTGAAATGAAAAACGAAAGCAAGTTCGATCTCGCGTACCTCACGCCGTCCACCAAGCCCGGCTCTTTGGGCACGCTCGGTCATTACGAGGTGATGCGCGTTCTCGGGCAGGGCGGCTTCGGCACGGTGCTGAAAGCCTTCGACGAGAAGCTCCACCGCATGGTGGCCATTAAGGTTCTCAGCCGACAACTCGCCGCGACTTCACCGCCGCGGAAGCGGTTCCTTCGCGAGGCCCGAGCGGTGGCTGCGATTAAGCACGAGAACGTCGTGCAGGTTCACAGCGTCGAGGAGCAGCCACTGCCGTACATCGTCATGGAGTTCGTGGACGGTCCCACCCTCCAAGACAAGATGGACGAGGCCGGGCCGATCGACATCCCCGAGGTATTGCACATCGGGCGGCAGATCGCCGCCGGGCTGGCCGCCGCCCACTCGCTGGGCCTAATTCACCGCGACATCAAGCCCGCCAACATTCTGTTGGAAAAGGGCGTAGTACTGAAGGTCAAGATCACCGATTTCGGCTTGGCCCGCGCCGCCGACGACGCCAGCCTGACCCAGAGCGGCACGATCACCGGCACGCCGTTGTACATGGCCCCGGAGCAAGCAAAAGGCGCGAAGCTCGATTCGCGGGCCGACCTGTTCAGCCTGGGCAGTGTGCTCTATGCACTCGCCTGCGGGCACCCACCGTTCCGCGCCGCCACGACGCTCGCCGTACTCCGTCGCGTGACCGAGGATACCCCGCGGCCGCTTCAGGAGATCATCCCGGAAACCCCCGATTGGTTCGTCGCGATCGTCGATAAACTGCTAGCCAAGGATCCCGCCGACCGCTTCCAGACCGCCCAGGAAGTCGCCGATATGCTCGCCGATAGCCAGTCGCAGGTGAAGCAACACGTCACGGTGCGAGACATCGCCAAAATCCCGGTCGCGAAGCCCGGCCAACGCAAAATCCCATCTATCAAAATGGTCGCGTATTCGGGCATCGCCATCTGTCTGCTCGCGGGAATCGTTGCAATCATAGCCGGCCTATTTTCCCGAAACCCTCAGACGAAACTGAATGACGATTCGGCTTCGGCCGCTGTGCCGACAAATCAGATCGTGCAGTCGGCCGAGTCTCCGTCAGCCGCTTTTAAGAACAGTATCGGCATGGAGTTCGTGACGGTGCCAAAAGGTATTTCGTGGATGGGGGGCTGTGAAGGCGTCCCAGGCAAGCGGAAAGTCGAGATGCCGAACGATTTCATGATGGGGAAATTCGAAGTCACACAGGGAGAATGGGAAGCCGTGATGGGGACGAACCCGAGCAGTTTCTCCCGAAACGGGGCCTTGAAACATCTCGTGGCCGACTTCAGCGACGACGAAGTGAAGAAGTTGCCTGTCGAAATGGTGTCGTGGAATGAGTGTCAGGAATTCGTCGAAAAGCTGAACAAGCAGACACACGAATCGGGCTGGACGTACCGTTTGCCGACGCCGGACGAGTGGGAGTATGCCTGTCGCGGTGGCCCCCTCACCAACCGCTCCGAGAGTGCGTTCAGCTACTATTACACAAAGCCTACCAATATCTACGTGAGCGATCAGGCGAACTATGGCTTCGGTAAACCCGTCCGCCGGCCAGTGACCGTGGGGAAGTTCGAAGCCAACAAACTCGGCCTGCACGATATGCACGGAAACGTTTGGGAGTGGTGCGGCGAACGGCCGAGCGACAAGGACCTGTGGAAGATCTGTTTTTGCGGAGCCTCCTGGAACGACAACGCGATTTTTGGTGCCCAACACCGCGACAGCAACGACAATCCCAATTTTCCCGATTTCTGCGGCAATGGCCTCGGCTTCCGATTGGTACGGGTGCCTGCGGGGAAGGGAGCAATTATGGACCCCGATCGCAAGGCGGCGGAGTACGTGCTGTCGATCGGCGGGGAAGTCCGCTTGCACGGCGTGAACCGGGAAATTCAAGCACTGACCGACTTGCCGCCGGAACCATTCGAGCTGACTGCAATTATGCTTCGCAAGAACAAACAAGTCACGGACGCGGGATTGGCCGCCTGCTCAGAATGCAAGAAGTTGACGCACCTGGACTTGGTGGAGACGAAGATCACAGATACCGGCGTGGCCCACTTCGCGGGCAACAAGAATCTTGTGGTCCTCAACCTGGCGCACACGTCGGTGAGTGACGAAGGTTTGGCTCACTTTCAGGGCAACACGAACCTTACCGAACTCTGGTTGGGCGTCATGCCGAAGGTGACGGACAGGGGGATGGTCTATTTCAAGGACTGCAAGAAACTGACGAGGCTGTGGCTGGGGGGCAATTACTTGACGGACAAAGGGGTGGCTCACTTCAAGGGCTGTAAGAACTTGTTGGACCTCTCGGTGATGAACACCTCCGTGACCGACCAAGGCTTGTCGCACTTTCAGGATTGCAAGAACTTAAAATTCCTTTGGTTGCACGGCACCAAGTTGACGGATACCGGGTTGGCATATTTCAATGAGTGCCACGACCTTACAGAAGTGTATCTGGACAAGACAAACTTCAGTAATTCGTGGCTGACCCATCTGAAGAACAACAAGAACCTGAACACGCTTTCGCTGACGAAGACGAGCGCGAGCGATGGCGGGCTACCTCTCCTCAAAGAGTTCAAGAATCTGAAGTTTTTGTATTTGCAAGAAACGGAAATTACGGCAGCGGGAATCGACGGCCTGAAAAAATCTCTGCCAGAGTGCTGGATTGAATGGAACAATGGCGTGATCGATCCCGCTGCCACAAAAGACCCTTGACCGCCGAGCCAGCGAATCGATTTCACAACGCGAAGAACAATACTGTGAAGGTCGCTTGCCCTTTCATGCAGCGACACAGTGACATTACCAATCGCCATAGGAGACATTCACAATGTCGCTCGATATCGACGCCGCTGAATCTTTGGGTAAAGAAGGCAGCCCCGAGGCCGACCGTCACCTCGCCGAGAACTTCGGC
>JAYWCL010000079.1:0-3986 GCA_043780595.1 Limnoglobus sp. | reverse complement strand
CGCAAAATATAGAAGACGGCATCGACGACATCCCGCAAGTCGGTGATGCGAGGCCGCCCGCCGGGGTAGACCGGTATGTGCGGCTCGATCAACCGCCACTGCTCGTCGGTGACATCGCTCGGGTACGTTTGGGTTCTCATGTACCATTATACTCACCCAACCACCCATATGGGACAGTCACTCAGCGTGTTGCAGGACCAAAACCACGATGAAACCGACCTGGAAGCCCCAGTACCGGCCGGTTTGGACGATCTCACCGATGCGCAAAGTGCGTTGGCGGAGTTCCTCGGTGTCTCGGAAGATCTCGTGATGGCTGCGACACTGGAAAGTCCGCCGATGTTGAAACGGGAAAATACAGACAATCCACAACTGAATTGGTTGAAAGGTCTACCGCAAAATGTGAAGGATCAATGGATTGCGAAGTGGATGCTCAATCCGGATACCGATGTGCGCGGTCAGATTCTGGACGATTAGCGTAAGGTGCAGGATATATCCGTTTGGCCGACGGTTCTCGGCACTCGTACGATCGAGACGTTGAACGCGGTTGCAGAGGAAATCACGCGAGAAGTAGCTCGTAAGGCTTCGGCGAATGCGCTGAAAGCGAAAGCGATGCGGCTAGCCAAAATGGTGAAGGATCCGGCCAAGGTCATCGCGGAAACCGAGAAGCTCGTCGCGCTTCGCAACAGCGAGGCGTATTCGCAAGCGGCCAAACTCCTCGCCGAACTCCGCGAGGCACTCTCGGGTACGAAGGATGGCAATCTGGCCATCGATCAGGTTCACAAGTTGCGCAAAGACTATCCGAAGTTACACGGTCTGACCGCCGCGTTCAAAGAGAAGAAACTGTTGCCGAGATGAACCCGGTGGCTCGTAGCGATTGCGCGGCCTGCGGCTCGTTGAGATTCCTTCGCTTCTATCGCTATATTTATTGCATCTTGCCCAGCTTGTGCTGTACTGTGAAGCCACCACGTGAAACTGACCCGAACGAAAGGCATCTCAATCATGACGATGCGCCGCCTCGCTGCCCTCACTCTACTCGCCGGTATGGGAGCGTTTGCCACCGGCCCTGCAATCGGTCAATCGCCGGCCCCGATGACGACGCCGGAAAGCAAGTACCCGGATTTTGCCACGTTCGTCAAAGGTGCGAAGGTCATCGACGGTGCATTTACGATGCACCTCAAAGACGATCACCTTTACGCCGAGATCTCTCCGTTCCAATTCGATCGGCCGTACATGTTTGCGGCGGCGGTGGCGAAAGGTGCGGGTATGGGTGGTACGACGCTCATCGGCGAGGAAGCCTGGGTGCTGTACTTCAAGAAAGTCGGCGAGAAAGTCTTCCTGATGCGGAAGAACACGCGGTTCCGCGCGACGCCGGGTACGCCCGCCGCGAAGGCGACCGAAACGACGTACTCGGATTCGGTGCTGATGGCACTGCCGATCCGCGCGATGAACCCGTTCAAGGGGAGCGTACTCGTCGACTTCAATCAAGTCTTCTTCACCGACTTTGCCGAAACGAACCTCGGCTCGCTCGATTCGTCGCGGACGACGTGGGGCAAAGTGAAGGGCTTCAAGAAGAACATCGAACTGCAAGTTGCGGCGACGTTCACGGGCAACCGCCGGTCGGGGCATTTCGGCGGCGGACCCGGTGCGGACGATGTCATCGATAATCGCGGGCTGTCGGTGATTTTGCACTACTCGCTGATCGAACTGCCGGACCCCGGCTACACCGCACGTCATGCCGACGACCGCGTCGGGCACTTCATCAGCGTCGTCAAGGACTTCAACGCCGCCGAGACGAAGGACACGCCGTTCGTGCGCTACGTCAACCGGTGGCGGCTGGATCGCGCCGACAATTCGCAGTGGAAAGAGGGCGGCAAACTCGCAGCACCGAAGAAGAAGATCGTGTTTTGGATCGAGAACAGCGTCCCCGATGAGTACCGTGCGGCGGTGCGCGAAGGGATCCTCGAATGGAACAAAGCGTTCGAGAAGATCGGCTTCCGCGATGCGATCGAAGTGCGCCAACAAGAGGGCGAAGACTTCGACCCCGAAGACATCACGTATGCTACGTTCCGCTGGGTGACGAACGAGCAAAGCTTCGCCATCGGGCCATCTCGCGTGAACCCGATTACGGGCGAGATCATCGACGCGGACATCCTGTTCGACGCGAGCATGGTTCGGTTCAACAAGGCCGAGTATCGCATGATGCGGAACGAGCGCGGCGAAGCGATGGAACCGGCGAGCGACATCCAGGCGGGTCGCCGCGGGTGGATGATCCCGACCGATCCATTCGCGCGTTTCAAGGAACTGCCGAAGGGCGAAGCGTGGAACGAGCGTGCCGTCGAACTGATGCCGGAAGCCGAACTTCGCCAGAAACTGCACGCGCTGCGGCACGGTTACTGCCAGTGTTCGACTCACAAATCGGGCGAACTCGGCCTCGCGGCACTGCACTCGATGTTGGACTCCAAAGACGGCGATAAGGTGCCCGACGAACTGCTCCAGCAAGCGATCAAGGAAACCGTGATGCACGAGGTTGGGCACACGCTCGGCTTCCGGCACAACTTCAAAGCCAGCACGATGCTGCCCAACGACAAACTCCACGATACGACGATCACGCGCAAACAGGGGCTGGTCGGCTCGGTGATGGACTACAACCCCGCGAACATCGCGCCGAAGGGCGTGAAGCAGGGCGACTACTTCACCACGACGATCGGGCCGTACGACTACTGGGCGGTCGAGTATGCGTACCGCCCGTTGGGTGGCAGTACCGAAGGCGAACTGCCGGAGCTTTTGAAGATCGCAGCGCGGGCCGCCGAACCGAACCTGATCTACGGCACCGATGAAGACCTCTATGCCTCCGCCGACCCGCTCATCAACCAATGGGACTTGGGCAACGATCCGCTGAAGTACGCGCAAGACCGCGTGAAGGTCGCGCAAGATCTCATGCCGAAACTTGCGGACAAGATCGTCGAGAATGGCGAAGGCTATCAGAAAGTGCGGGTAGCGTTCTCGCGGTTACTGCGGCAGTACGGCAATGCCTCGGCGTTGGCATCGAGCTTCGTCGGCGGCGAATCGCTGTACCGCGACCACAAGGGCGACCCGAACGCCCGCGATCCGTTCGTGCCCGTTTCGGCGGCCAAGCAGAAGGAAGCCCTGAAATTCCTGCAAGAGAACGTGCTGACCGATAAGCCGTTCGACTTCCCGCCGGAACTGCTTCGGAAACTGGCCGCCGACCGGTGGTCGCATTGGGGGAACGAGGCGTCGATGGGCCGCGTCGACTTCCCGCTGAACGATCGCATCCTCGGCATTCAACAAGTGGCGTTGTCCGAACTGTTCGATCCCGCCACATTGCGCCGCGTGCAAGACCTCGCTCGCAAGGCCGCGAAGGACGAACAGCCGCTGACCATCGCCGACATTTTCCGCGCCACGACGGAGAGCGTGTTCGCCGACTTGCCGCTCGGCGAAAAAGCGTCGACGGTGAAATCGAGCATCATTCGCCGCAACTTGCAACGCGCGTATCTATCGCGGCTCTCGACGATGGTCGTCGGCAGTCGCGGCCCGACGAACCCGCTGGCGGCATTGCTCGGCTTAGGTGGCGGCAGCAGCGCACCACCCGATGCGAAGAGCCTGGCCCGCAAGCACCTCCGCGAGATCGGCAAGCGGATCGACGAGTTGCTAAAAACCGACGATGTGGCCGCCCGCAAAGTCGACGGCAAGCCAATGGACGACGCGGCCCGCGCCTACATGGAAGAAGCCAAAGAGCAGATCGCCAAAGTGCTCGACGCCAAGGTGAGCGCAGGGGAACCGTAAAGTAGCAAGATTTAGGAGAACCACGGAATAAACGGATTCCACGGAAACAGAACGAGCGGTGCGTTCCCGCTCTTCTGTCTAGCTAGTGCCGCAACTCGGAATCCGCATTTTATGGGGCGGCGAGGCTTTGTGGTTTGTGTGGTTTGAGGCGGCGGTGGGGCGGGACGAAGTGGGCGCGGCGG
>JAYWCL010000078.1:0-51754 GCA_043780595.1 Limnoglobus sp. | reverse complement strand
ACGCTGCGGGAAACGAGATCTTCGAGCAGTTCGCGGTTGCTCTTGAACAGTTTCAATTGCTCGGAAGCGAGCGGGCCGGGCGTGGTCGGCTGCCCCGACGCGAGTGCGGCGAAAGCAGCGAACAACAGCGTGGCGAAGAAGAGCCGTTTCATGGTTAGCCTCCCTCTCCGTTGGCGATTTTGGTCAGTCGGGTATGGCCATCGCGGGCGGTCTTGGCGATGCGGAGCAACTGCGGTTGCACTTGCAGCGAAGCCGACGACGCGAGCGTATTCGCTTCGTTTGCAGTCTGAATTAGCTCGGATGCCGCCGCGTTCAACACGGCTTGGCGTTCGCCGGGCGTCGTCGTCAGCGGGTTCCACAGCCCGGCTTGGGTCACGATGCCATCTTGCACGACTTTGTCGAACATCCCCGCGAGCGATACCATTTCGTCTTTCTGTGCGGCCTTCGATAGTGCCCACGTCTCATTGCGCAAGTCCACCGCGAGTTCGGACAGCTTCGCGATTTTATCCTTCGGCCCGGTCAGTACAGCGAGGTCGGTGTTGTACCGGACGACCTTCTTGAGGAGATCGTGCCGCATCGCTTCGGGTTCGGGCACCGGCAGCCTTTTCGCGGGAACGACCGACCAGATGCCGAGCGAAACGACAATTGCTGCGGCCACCGCGAGGAGCGGGCGGACCGGAATTCGCGATAGCAATTCTTTCAACGAAACCGACGAGCGGAACAGTGGCGAAGGCACGCTTTGAATCACGGGGCCGACCATGCGGATGCGTGCGAGGAACGCCGCTTTCACTTCAGGCGAATACGCGGGAACGACGATCGCGGCGAGTTCGGCATCGAGTTCGATGGCACGTGCGGCGAACGGCGCACAGCGTTCGCACTGTTCGCAGTGGTCGCGAACGTCGCCCGTTGCCGACATCGGGTCGGGCAGCGCGAGCAATCGGTTTTGTACGGCTTCGCATGTCATGGTTCGGTCATTCCGGTTTCGCGGCAGGCGGGATCAAGTCTGGCGAAAGCACTTTCATGAGCTTCTGCCGGGCCTTAAACACACGCCAGCGGGCGGTCTCTTCGGTCGTTTTGACGATCGCCGCAATCTCGCGGTAGGAAAGTCCTTCTTGGGTATGCAACAGCAACGCAGCGCGAAAATCGGCGGGCAGGTTATCCACCGCCGCTTGCACCAACACGACGGCTTCGCGGTCGGCGACGCGGTCGAAGGTTCCGGTACTGGCGGGGTCGGTCGCATCTTCGGGCAGCGGGTGCTTCGTGCGTTTCTCGGTCCGCTTCAGGTTCACGAAGTTATTGTGCCCGATGCGGAACAACCACGCGCGGAAGTTACTACCCGTGCGGAATGACCCGATGGCTGCGAGCGCCTTCAGGAACGACTCTTGCACGAGGTCTTCGGCCTGGTGCCGGTCGCGCGTCAGTTGGTACAGCCAACGGTAGAGGCGGTCCCAGTAGCGTTCGACCAGTTTCGCACTCCCGCTGCGGTCGCCATTTTGGGCGGCCTGAATCCATTCGGACTCTTCGTCGGTCGGTCGGTCGTCCGGTTCTGGGGACACGCGGGCCAGCGGGGTGAGGGGTCCGGGTTCATCGGCCAATAGCAAAGATACCCCCAAATGGCAGGGTTCGTCCAGTAATCTTGCCGAGGCTCGTGCGGGAACCCGTCCATTCATACCTTAGAAACGCAACCGGAACCCTAGCGTTGGCGCAAGGCTTGGGTTTCCTGTATTCCACGAGCCACTACGAGCCATTACGAGCCACCGGGCTTGTCCCGGTGGGAAGCGCAACCTCCACCGAGATAAACTCGGTGGCTCGTAAGATGAGAGTATTTGCATCCGGAGAATCATTAAAATCGTCGCTTTTGCTACTTGACGTTTGACGTTCGCCTGGTAATGATGGTGCATACGGAAACGAATCGTGTATTTTTGTTGGAGGCAGAAGGCCGTTCGACCGCTAACCCGCCGATTCGTTCCCGTTTTTGCCGCGTGCCGTCGCTCGTATAAGGATTCGTACGATAATAATTCACAGATTCTGCGGATGCCGAGCTGCCGAATCGTGAGGTTTTACCAATGCCCATCACGCCCCATACTGAGCCGCCGGTACCGATCGATCCGCAATTGACGATCGTCGATTTCGTTCCCGCGTTGTGGGAAGCCAGAACGACGAACATCTTCCACCGAAACGGGACGGACGACGATGCCGGTAACCGTAGCGATTTGCGCGGGCCGACGATTGCCGAAACCCAGCCTGCCGCAACGGACCCCACGGGACGCTACATCGTCGGTGGGGAGATCGGCCGCGGTGGCGTGGGCGTCGTCCACGAAGGGTGGGATATCCAACTCAAGCGGGAAATTGCGGTCAAGGTTTTACTGGAAGAACACAAAGGGAAACCCAGCGTCGTTCGGCGATTCCTCGAAGAAGCCCGGATCACCAGCCGCTTGCCGCACCCAGGGATCGTCCCGATCCACGAACTGGGGATGTCGCCCGATAACCGCCCATTTTTCGTGATGCGGTTGGTACACGGTCTGACGTTGGAACAGATCCTCCAACGCCGTACGGATGTGTTGTGCGACCTACCCCTGCTCCTCAACATCTTCCTCCAGATCTGCCAAACGGTCGCTTTCGCGCACAGCAAAGGGGTGATTCACCGCGATCTCAAGCCCGCGAACATCATGGTCGGCGCGTTCGGCGTGGTCAAGGTTATGGACTGGGGGCTGGCAAAGGTGCTCGGCGAGATCGAACCGCCCGAGCCAATTGCGGACCCGTCCGCGGAACTCGCCAGCCAACCCACGACCCCTCTCAATCCGACGCTCACCGAGACGTTAATCGGGACGGTATTCGGAACTCCCGCGTACATCGCGCCCGAACAGGCCCGCGGCGAGAACGATCTCGTCGATAAGCGCGCCGATGTGTTCGGGCTCGGCAGTATTTTGTGCGAAATCCTCACGGGGCTGCCGCCCTACATCGGTGTCAACGGGCGGGAGGTTTACGAAAAAGCCGCCCACGCCAACACCGCCGATACGCTCTTGCGGTTGAACGCCTGCCAAGCCCCGCTCGACCCCGTCACGCTTGCGAAGTGGTGTTTGTCACCCGATCTCCTCGACCGGCCCGCCGATGCGGCGAACGTGGCCGAAGTGATGATGGCACACCTCCACTGCGAACAGCGGCGGGCGGAACAAGATCTGGTTCGGTTCTTCGATCTCTCGTTGGACTTGTTCTGCATCGCATCGATGGAAGGCTACTTTCTAAGGGTGAACGACAATTTCCATCGGATTCTCGGGTATACATTAGAGGAAATGACCTCCCGCCCGTTCCTCGATTTCGTTCACCCCGACGATCGCGACAGAACGACGCTCATCGTCGCCCAATTAAACTGCGGCGAGCCGTGCGTCCAGTTCCTGAACCGCTACAGGCACATTCGCGGTCAATATCTCTGGTTCGAGTGGAGTGCCCAAGCCGTACTCGAAGAGCGAACCCTGTACGCCGTGGCCCGCGACGTGACGGAGCGCATTCGACAGGCGGACGCCCACTGCCGTGCCGAGCAATCGCGGTTTCACTTGGCGGCCGTCGTCGATTCCGCCGATCTCGCGATCTACAGCACCTCGCTCGATAGCATCATCCAGAGTTGGAACCCCGGCGCGGAACGATTATTCGGCTACCGGGCGGACGAAGTAATCGGACGATCCCTCCTGCTGCTCTTCGTTCCGGGCGGCGAGGGCGAAGAATCCGAGATACTGAACCACTTGAAGCACAGAGAACGGATCGCGCACTACGAAACCGTCCGCGTTCACAAGGATGGTACCGCGATTCCCATATCCCTCACCGTTTCCTCGTTGAAGGACGACGCCGGGACCGTCGTCGGAACCTCGAGAATTGCTCGCGACATCAGCGACCGGAAGAAGGCGGAGGCCGAGGCTGCCGAACGGTTGCGATTGGCAGCGTTCGTCTCGGCGACCGGGGCGGTCCTCACTCGCGGCGTCGGCTTCAAAGACTCGCTGCAAAACTTCGTCGAACTCGCCGTCGGCCACCTGGCCGTGGCCTTCGCCCGCGTCTGGACGTTGAACGAATCGACCGCCACGCTCGAACTTCAGGCCAGTGCCGGATTGTATACCCACCTCGACGGACCGCATTCGCGGATCCCGGTCGGGAAGTTCAAGATCGGTCGGATTGCCCTGGAACGCAAGCCGCATCGCACGAACGCGGTGGTCGGCGACCCGCAGGTGAGCGATCAGGCCTGGGCGATCCGCGAGGGGATGGTCGCGTTCGCCGGACACCCACTCGTCGTCGACGATCGCGTGGTCGGCGTGATGGCCGTCTTCGCGCGCCACACGCTCTCGGACGACATCCTCGAAACACTCCACTCGGTTTCGGATAGCTTAGCGCTCGGCATCCGCCGACAGCAACTCGAAGACGAACTCCGCGAACTGCGAGCAGGGCTTGCGCGATCGTCGGGATAATTACCGCTGATTTGCCCGTTCGGCGATGGCGCGAATCCCATTGCTGGAGATCACTTCACCTGACGTTGGCAAACGGGATGGCATTTCCAGCCAGGCGTAGAGCATCGTACCGGGAACGGGCAGTTCGTCTTCGGGCAGTGCAGACAACTCGGTACGAATGGCAGCGGTTGGGACCATCCGATTGTCGACATCCACCAACCACAATCTCGGCTGGTCGAGTGCTTCGCGAACCGTGATTTGTCCGTCTTTCAATTTGGCTAACAATGCAACGGAGAATGGGACGACGAAATAGCGAACTCGTTCGCGGTCTTCGTCGAACCAAATCGCCAGACAGAATTCCCGTTCAGCATCGAAGAACGCGAACGTCTTGGGGCCTTCAAAATCGTACAGAACCTCATGCGGTTCAAACGGTTTGAACCGTGCGGGATCCACAGACTGTCCTTTCACTTCGCTCATCATGTTACAGTACCTATTACAGAATCTTCAAACAACAAAATCTCCACCGGGATAAACCCCGGTGGCTCGTCGGCTCACACCGTTGGTACGCGGTGCGGCGCTAAGAGTTGCACGACGCCGTTGGGGATGCGGAAGCCGCCCGATTGGCCCCAGGGGTAGGTGGTTACGACGCCACTGGCGGTTTGCGAAAGCACGTTGATGTGTCCGAGTTGCCGTTGCGTTTTGGCTTGTCGGTACCAGTGGCCGATTAGCTCGATGTAGGCGCGCGACACGTCGGCAGGGACTGCACCCGTGGCCGTGGAGTAAATCACCCGCACGGCACGCGGAGATTGTGCGGTCGAAAACGCATCGTTCCGCGATTCGATTGCGCCGCGTTCGGTGTGAAGGACGTACGTCTGCGGGTCGCGTAAAGTCTGCACGCCGAAGTCGCCGAGCGCGTCGACGTGAACCGATGCCACCGCCAGCACCGGATACTGACGCAACAACAGCACGCGACTGCCGCCCGCAAAATATTCGGTGAACGTTCCGCCGACGAACGACCGTCCGCAATGCGTATCGAAATAGCCATCGGCCGCCGTCTGCAACTGCGCGATCAGCGCATCGTCTGCTACGCCGTCGATCAGTAGGCCCAACTTCACATCGTCGATACTCTCGATGCTCATGGCAATCTCCGCGAGTTTAATTGGTCACATGTCCGTCGTCCGCCGGCAGTCGCTTTCATGTGTAGCTGGCCTCTGTGAGGCCGGTGGGGGCGATACAAGACCGGGGTCACAGACCCCAGCTACAAAAATCGGTGGCGAAACTTGCGATTGCTACAGTTCCTTGCGCTGTTGGCCGATGGCGGCGCAGAGGTCGGCGGTGCCGCTGAGGTCGATCCGCATCCGAATGTAACGCTGCGTTCGCGTGAAGCCGAGCACGTGCGTTTCGACGCCGGTCGCGAATGTGTCAAACGCGCCGTCCGGCACATCGACGAACGTGACGAGGTCGCTCGATTCTTGGAGTTTTGCGGCGAGCGTCGTGCCGACGCCGAGTGGACCGAGCAATAGCACGGCAAAGCCGCGACCGTCGGAGGCGATCAGATCGACCGGGTCGCCATCGAGGTTTTCCGCGTAGCTTTGCGGCGGTAATGTCTGTTTCAGATTCGCACAGGAGGCGAGATCGTTCAAGATCGTGGACATTGAAAATCTCCTAGGATTGAAGGGTAAAATCAGTGATGAGGGGGGTTAAGTTGCACCCCACCCCAGCCCTCCCCGCAACCGGGGAGGGAGCCAGATTTGCGGTTACGCGGCGACGAGTTGATCGCAGAGCACGAAGCTCGCGGCGTTGCGCGGACCGGCGTCGAGGTGCTGGATGCCGCGCAGGAACGTCATGTCGTTTTGCAGCGCCGTGTCGCCGTGGCCGCTCGCGAGGAACTCCATCACGCCGAGCCGTGCCACGATCCAGTCCGGATCGTGTCCTTCCCAATCCGGAACGTAGCCTAAGCCTGAATTTCGCTGTTTTCTCTGCGTACAATGCTCTGATGCACCAATCAGATGCACTATTCGGAGAGAACCGTGCCGAGAACACCATCTATCTGGCTCCGTGCGCAGGACGGGTGGTGGTACGTCACCATCCAAGGCCACAAGCAGAAACTGTCGAAGGACAAA
This sequence comes from Limnoglobus sp., assembly GCA_043780595.1. Taxonomy (GTDB): domain Bacteria; phylum Planctomycetota; class Planctomycetia; order Gemmatales; family Gemmataceae; genus Limnoglobus. Next base: position 45,198 of record JAYWCL010000078.1, on the reverse strand, counting down.
AAGGAAGCTCAGAAGGCGTTCCATACTCTCATGTCCGTTGAACCCGAGCCGGAAGAGCAAGGCGGTTTCCGTCCGAACTTCCGGAAGCTGGCCGATCTGTTCCTTGAAGAAGCCAAGCGGACGAAAGGGGATATGACCTACACGGTCCAAAAGCACTACCTCCAGTCGTTCTGTAATCACATCGGGAAGCGGAAGGCTGCGGAGATCAAAGTCCACCATGCGAGCGAGTGGATCAACTCCCACGACACCTGGAGCGAGTCCACCCGCACCACGGCCCGCGGTATCGTGCTCGCGTGCCTGAACTGGTCGGTACAGCAGGATTACCTGACCGCGAACCCGCTCGCGAAATTCAAGCGGGGAGAGTACACGCGGCGGGAACGGTTCCTCACCCCCGAAGAGCGAACCAAAGTCCTCGGCTGGCTTCAGGGAAACATCCGCGACTTCATGTACGTCGTGGACCAGACGGGCGCACGCCCCTATTCCGAAATCGGCAGAATCACCGCCGAAATGATCGATTTCGAGACGGGGACGATCCTGTTCAAGAAGCACAAGAACGCCAAGAAGGGGAAGAAGCGGGTGATCTACCTCACGGAAGGGCTGCGTGATCTCTTCAAGCGGATCTGCAAGGAGAAGCCGACGGGCTTGCTCTTCCATACGAGGAACGGGATCGCCTGGAATCAGGGCACGGCGATGAAGTGGATCAGGAAGGCGGAAACGGTTCTCGCGATCCCGAGATTCACCGTCTACTCGTTTCGGCACGCCTACATTTCGGAGTGTCTGGCGAAGGGCATGAGTGCGGAAATCGTTGCGGAACTGGTCGGGAACTCGCCGGCGACGATCCACAAGTATTACTCGCATATCGACCAGAAGACCGACACGCTGCGGTCGGCTGCACAGCGTGCCGTGAGTTAAACGATGTGTCGCAGTTCTCCGTCTTCGGCAAGCTCGCCTTCGTCCACTCTGCACGTTGCGAGAAAGGACTTGAACTCGTCCTCTTCGATCAAAACCTTTCCCCGTTTCCCTCTGCCGCCGACACGGTAGTGCGGGAACCTGCGCTCGGAAATCCAAAGGTAGACGAGGGCCTTGCTCACCTGCCATTGTTTGCAAATGGCGTTGACCGGAACGAGAGCCATTGCAGTCTCCAAAAAAATGGCCATCCGTAGCCCGAACGCGATCCGTCTGTTTTCAATCGAGGTATCGAAGGTCACGGCGTTGTGGGTTGCTTCGGGGGCTGGGCGGTCTGTTCGATCTTGCGCATCTTCACGGTCTTCTTCAGGTCTTGAAGGCAGAGCTTGATCTTGGCTCCGTTCGGGAGCTTCGCCTCAAACACTTCCTTGGTCTTCGCGCACCACGAGCATTCGCCCGATTCGTGCAGGTCGGTAATGGTCAACACGGTTCTCTCCTAGGTTTTGAGTTTCAGAGCTTGGGACACCTTGTATCTGAGTCGGTCCATTCCCCACGGGGGCTGTGCGTTCGTTTCGTTCCACTCTTGGAGCAGGGCCAGGGCGGTTGCTTCGTCGAGGCCGAACTTCTGACAGACGGCGCAGGCGACTTTGAAGAGCGCACTGTCCCCGCCCCGCCCTTCGACACTTTCGATCTTCGCGATGTAACGGCGTGCCCTCTCTTTCTGGTAAGTGCCTTCGATGCGGACTGCGCTCGTGACGATCCGAGGCGGTGCCTCGGGTTTCGGGAATTCGGGGAGAGCGCCGGCCTCCGCGAACTTCACCCACTCGTACCGGAAGTCCGTCTTCGTGATCCAGGATGGCGGGGCCACGGCGTACTGCGTGAGCAAGTCGAGTGGCTTCCCCTCAAAATGGATTTTGTTTCCCATCTCAAACGTCCGTCGGTAATAAGCGTGAAACCCACGCGAGGTTTTCGCAATCGCGGGAGTAGTGCCGAACCGATCCAGCACTTCACCGAGCATCTCGGGCGTGTCGCAATCCGCCACCAACAGCCCCCGGCGCAAATCAATGCCGAGGTTGTAAATCCGTCTCCGAAAATGGTGCTGTACCTCGAATCGCGTGAGCGGTCCCCGCGCGTTCCATCCCTTGAACGCAGGCCGCTTTTCCCCGTACACCAACGGGATCACGGGGTAGTCGGCGCTTTGCAGTTGGATAGCGGCGTGCAGGTTCATGGTCTGATCCACTTGCGGGACTCACTTCAGAGACCACATGCAAAGCAGCGCGCACGCCACGGCCGCGCCGATCAGATACAGCATGGTGCGGTTCCCTCCTTCGTTCGGGTTGAACTCGCGGATGACACGGATGTTGAACTTAGCCACGGCGTTTGTCCTCCAGTTGCGGAACCTTTTGAATCATGAGCTGAGGCAGTTGCAGAGCCACTTGCGACGATGCAGGAAGCTCGAAGAACACTTGTCGGATGAGGGCGGGCATGATGATTTCCCGCAGCCCCGTCTGAATGTCGGGAAGCTGAGACATGGCCGCAGCCAGTTGCTCGTCTTTGACTTCGATTTCCATCTCGATGATTTCGCGGAACATCAGTTTCCCCCTAAGAATGAGCGGACCTTGTCGAGGTCCGTGTACAGGCCGTTTGTCGTGAGATTCGCGGTCGTGATGCCGACGATCTCGCCTTGTGGGTTGAGGATCGCGCCGCCAGAGCGACCGAGCGCGAAAGGACGGTCCACCATCCGCTGAAAGCCCGCGTATGGCCCGAGGTCGGTCATGTTCCAGAGAGTCGTTTTCTGCGTGTCGGCCCAGCCAACGGACGTGACCGATGTGCCAGTCTGCGGCGTGTGCGTAGCGAGACTGAGAACGGTTGGAGATTCGGTCGGGGAGTACGTAAGTAGCGCGAGGTCGTAACCAACATCGAGCTTCGTAATCACCGCCGCATCTTGGTGGTTGTTGTAATTCACCCAGATCGGCTCTGCCTTGTTCACGCAGTGGTACGCGGTGAGTATTTGCCCGCGACCGATGCAGACCCCCGTACCCGAACACGTCGTTTGACGGACGTTGACCGTGCTGGCGTACACCTTTTCCGTCGGGAAGAGCGGAACCGTTTCGGGGACAATCCCGTTGCCAGAAACACCTGCCGTGATCCGCAGGTTCTCTTTCCCGAACGTGATGGTTACGTTCTCCTTCCTGAGTAGGTTGATGCACGCCATGAAGAACGTGAACGCGATGAATGCGATCAGCCAGATACGTACTTTCTGCGCGACCATGTGAATGGCCTCCTTTTTGGGGAACGGTAGTGCTTGGGCGCGGTGGGGCTTACCGGCTATTTGCCAGTGAGAATCCGCCACCAAAACGGTTTGTTGTTGTGCAGGGCTTCAACGGTGATGAACGTCTCGGGCGAAGACTTCATCGTCTCGCACACTTTCTTCTTCGCCTCGTGCGGAGTCGCCGCGTCAACTTGCCAGATGCTGTAACGGACTCGGTACGTCATGTGAGGAGGGGGGAAGAAGACGCTCTTCTCACAACACGTGTCACAGGTGGAGACGCCGAAGCGTTCTACCTTGACAGGTGTTACACTCAGAAGAAGCGGCTTCCCCCCAGTGGGAACTGGGGCGGGTGGGAGTGGCACTCCTCCTCTCGTTCTTTGGGATAGTCGGGAAGAGTATTAGTCCCCTCACTGGGTGCTGACAGTCGCACCCCCGGCGTAAGCGCCCTTTTCAACGGCCTTCAGAACCCCGTCCAAACCCCGCCACACACGCCCGTAGGGGTCGTTCCGCACCTGTACAACTGTCGATAAGTAAACCAGTTGCCCGAGGCTTTTCGACCATCGCATCATGTCGAGCAGTCGTTCTTCATCGCGGCAGACGACGAGAATCGTGTCCGTGCAGCCTTCGTACTTCTTCCAGCGGGCCTGCACCTGGGCGCGGTCCATCGTGCCCATGTCCATCTCGATGTGAAACGTGTTGGCCCCGATCTTGACCGTGGCGTCGGGTAATAACTTCTGATCCACGTTCGGCCCCGTCACCGCGTCGTGCTCGTGGTAGCAGAGCACGACTTCCATCGTGAACGCTTCATGCTCTCGGTTGCTGAGTTTGATCGATCGCCTGCACCAGAACTCTTCGCGTTGATCGCAGACCGCATCGAGGTACAGCTTCCCGATGTGGTAGAGCTTCCGTCGCTTCACGAGCGAACGCATCCGCCGTGAGCCCGTTTGCTTGTTGTTGAACAGCCCGAGGCTGAGAAGATGCCGAAGATTGATCGGCCCCTTGTTGGCGAGCGAGAGGATCACTTCATCCCTCCGCCGCCCTTTTTCGTTGGAGGAGGTTCGGGTGGTTGCGGTGCCGACGGCCAGAGGATCGAGGGCTTGCGATACGCCGCTCCCCGCTTGACCTCCGCCAGCGCCTTCTCGAACTTTACCTCCGCTAATCCATGAAAAGATCCCCACGGTGTTGCCTCCATTTTGACGTACTCGGGTTTCGATGAATCCGACCCTCTCACGAAGCGCCATCCCGGCTCAAGTCTCATCAACTGGCTCTGAATCAGTTTGATCTGATCCTGTAGCGAGGTGTAGCGGGCCTGCTCGTCCGTCACCTCTGCGAACTTCGGTCGGTAGCTGGTCGTCTCGCCTTCAGACTTCCGCTTCTTTCCGTGCTCGTCTTTCTGCTCGCCCTTTTGACGAGAAATGAATTCTTCCAAACCGTCTTCCACCCGCCGAGTTCTGTACTCCATGTGATGGATCTTGAGCGGATCGAGAATCGGCGTTGCGATGTCCTGCGCCGCGAGTTCCGCCGCGTCGGGAGAACCTTGTCGGAACCATTCGTGGAACCAACAATTCTGGAGCACGTTGTCGCGCACTTGCTGATCGGTGATCGACATCACCGTTTGGATCAGGATGTCGAACTCCAAACCCCACTTGCCGCACTCCGCGAGCGCGAGGGACTCGTTCAGCCCGATCAGATTCGCGTTCGATGCTTCGTCGATCAGCAAGTAACAGCGCCCGATCCTTCCCGCTCGCGCCGCGTCGATGACCCGCAGGATGATCGAGCCGAACATGATCCCCGCAGCGTCTTTCGAGAGGTTCCCTTTTGAACTCCCGTCAAGAAGCAGAATGCCGTTGCCCTTCAAGAACCCGTCGAAGTCGTAGCTCGCACCCGCCGAACGGATCATGAATGCAGGACTCGTAAGTGTTGCGTTCATGATTCTCTCCGCTGGCCCTGTTTCCACTCGCCACTGCAACGGGTTCAGTTCCGCGTACTGGTGGAACTTCATGACGGCTTTTCGATCCGTGCAGTGACTCGGCATCCAGAAGTAAGAATCCGATCCACGGACGTAGAGGTCTGGCAGCCAGTACGGGCGGGCGGGCTCAGACTGATTGATGTAAATGTTCCCCGCCGTCATCAGCCCCTCTTCGATGAACGGTGTTTTCGCGGTACTCAGGATTCCCCGCCTGCGCATCAACAACGTCACGAAGTCTCGCACGCTTTGCTCGTTCTGCGCGACCCGTTGGTACGGGTCTGGATTCTTCGACGGAACGAGCCAGTCGTAACTTGGCGTGAGGTCCGTGTCGGATAGGCGGTCGTAAATCACCCGTTTCAGCATCCCGAGTTTGGCGAAATCCAGCAGGAGCTTCGGCGTCATTGTTCCGTGCGGGTCGATTGCGACTATCGCCGTGTCCTGTGCCAACGCATGAGTCAGGGTTGTGCCTCTTGCCGCTTCGGACTTTCCCGTCCGAGTGAGGCCGACTCGCAACCGATTTCTTGTGTCTTTCTTTCCCATTTCAGTTCATCCCCTCTCGTAGTTTTTGAAGATAAATCTGCTTGGCTGTTTCGAGCGCCGCCTTCCGTTCGTCCTCATCAAGCGGAGCACGTTTGACCCGCTTCACCGCCGCCTTGTACTCCTGCTCTGGCGTGAGTTCCCTGTCGCCTCTCCCGAAGGAGGGGAAGCGCAGTCTCGGGAACCGCAGCCGTGGGAAACGAATGCCGGCGATGAACCGCGAGAGTCCAGCGACAAGCACCCATCCGACGAAAACCAGTCCGATCATGGTGAGTTCTGTCATTTGGAAAACGCGGCAAGCACGCCCCACAAAAGGAACAGGAACAACATGCAGCGGAACCATTGAGCGGTGACGATCTTCTTCACGTCCGGTGCCGATGACTTCATCACTTCAAAGAGCAGGGCATGGATCGGAAACAGCACGACGTACATGCAGCGGATCGCGGGATGCCAGATGGCCCAACCTCCATAGAGGCCGATGCCGACCAACACATAGGTTTCTTGGCTCAGCATGTGCGTACTCCAAGAGCTCCATGATTGATCCATACATGGCACCAATCTCACATTTCTTGCGTCTTCAATAACAGGTGCAGTTCAGGTTTGTTTTCCCGACAGAAATCCGCGAAGTACATAAAAAAACCTCCGGCAGAGTGCCGGAGGTGGGAAGAGCGTAGAAATCCAAGACTGAGCTACTGGATCATGTACGCAACTGGCTCTATGCATATATCATGGCTGATTTCGTATGTCTTCTCAGCCACATACTGCTGGCCGAAGAGATCCACACAGTAGTCGCTGCATTCGCGCCACAGCAATCCAACGTCGGGCGTAGTTAAATTATCTACCTTGCCCCGACTACGCAATAAGTCGATGGAATGGAGTTGGTCGCGTATCGTCTGGTCGAGCCACATATCAGCCTCGTACGAAATGCTCTCGGAAGATGCGACAAGCACCCGGTCTTCGTGGAATGAAGATGTCCGCTCGTAATACATCCACATCGCGATTTTATCTCGCTTGAGCCTTTCGATTTCAACCCGCGCGAAAGCGTCGTATGACAGTTCATAGACGGCTCCGATCAAGTCGAGTTCGCGAGGCTGGATGTACTCAGGAGAGTCACGATAGATCAGGTTGTGTACGCTATGATTTACGCCACACGCGTACCATATGTATACTTCGGCTCGCTGGAAGGGAGCCCGATACAATGCAGCGTATTCATCGATCGCGTCGATGCTCTTCGCAGCGGCCTCGCCGCGGTCGCGGGCACGTGCGTTGACCACATCGAGACTACGGATGTCGATGTCTGCGTACATGGCTCGTTCGACGCATGCCCGAATGCGACTCATGGATGCGTACGTAGCGTCAAGAGTCATCCCGAGCGCCGACGCGATCTCCGAAGCTTTTACCTCGTCGTGCTGCATTCGGTCCAGCACTCTACGATCGTTGCGAGTCAGGATCGAATAGACCTGCCGAAAGAGTTTGTCGATGGTGTCTGAAAAATTCTTATCGGTGAGTGCTGGGAATTCGATATTGTCTTGAAGGAGCCTCCTCTTCCCAATCTTTTCTTTGCGGCGCGTCGACCGAATGACGTTGCGAACGACCCCTTTGGAATATGCGTTTGGATTGTGGATCAACCGTTCTGCTGGTCTCTGCAAAATCTCCAGCATGGCCTGTTGAGATGCGTCGTCGGCATCGACTGAGCCGATGTTCCGACTACCCAGTTCTCGGCGCGCGTGTTTCGCCACACCGGTGTACATGGCGAGAATCTGCTCGTCATCTGCTCTATCGATTCGTGGATGAATGGTCATGTCGCCTCCGATGAGCCTCGCCCTACCTATAAGTGTCACTGCACACGGCATTCCCGACAAGAAAAATCCCCCTGCCGAAGCAGGGGGCGTGCGATCATTCACTTTTTAGCGGGGCGGGTCTCGGCCAAACGGTGGGCCAGTACCCAATCGCGACATTCTTGGAGAGCGTCGATCAGTACCTGTAAGTGGCTGCACTGAAAGGACTTGATGGTCTCCCATTCGCCCTCGGGATTCCGCCAACTGCCGTGAATCGTGAGCTGATACGCCGTGAAGGTCTGCCCATTGGCAGGCGTGATCGGAACGGTCCAAACGGCACACTGCAAGGACGTGTTGTCGCCTACCACGAACGGTCCGTTCTGGAAGACTGGTTGACCGCTCGCCCTCGGGGGCGACTCTTCGGGAAGAATGGGGCATTTCGGCCCCCTCTGCTCTTCGTTCGGTCGCGTGTTCATCGGGTTCTCCTCGCGTGACGTGAAAGATCAGGTAACGAAGGCCGAAATGGCTCTCGTCGGCAGGAGAGTAGCGCGAAGCACATCTGGTAGGCAATTCAATCGGTGATCGTCTACCGTGTGAAAATAGTCGCGTTTCTGCCGCGTCGCGGATGACTCGGAACGACGCAGATTCAGAGTGCCGCTCGTGGGCGGGCTGGCAGTCAATTGGGACTTATCGGATAGCAATCCGTCTGGCCGCACGCTCGGCATCCTGCTCCTTGCGCACGAAATAGAGCTCGGTCGTCCTCACGTCGGCGTGGCCGGCGAGTTCGCGTGCCTCGTGGAGTTGGGCACCGTTCTGGATTGCGTTGTTGAGCGCGGTCTTCCGCAGACTGTGCACGCCGATCCCACGGCCGCCGAGCCGCTCCGGGGGGATTCCGGCGACACGGCAGTACTTCTTCACGATCCGCCAGACGGTCTCGCGGCAGAGGGGAAAGGGGAGGAGTGATCGCCCGTCGGGGCTACATCGACGGAAGAGCGGTCCCTCGCGATCTTCGCCGATGCCGGCGGCTTCCATGTAGGTGAGAATCGACCTTGCGGCTTCGAGGAGGATTTTGCGCTGCTTCTTGCCGCGTTTCTCGGTGACGTTGAGGAACCATTCCGTGCCGTCGAATTCGAGGTGCCCGATCTTGGCTTTCGTCACGGCCGACACTCGGCACGCCGTAATAAATAAGGTGTGGAGAAGGGCGCGATCCCGAAGGCCGATGAGTGTCGCGGTGTCCGGCGCGTAGAGGAGACGAACGGCTTGCTGCTCGGTGAGGGCGGGCGTCGTATTCTTCTGTACCTTCGGCGATTCGACCGCCGCGATGTCCTGGGCGGTCTCCCACGGGATGAGCTTCTTCGCGGCGAATTGCCGGTACATGCCGCGCAGTACCGAGAGCTTCCGGCTGATGGTGGCTCCCGACAGTCCGGCGTCCCGTAGCGCCGCTTTGTACAGCTTCATGTGATCGGCGTTCACTTCAAGCGGATCCACGCCGAATCGCTGCATGTGCTTCGTGAAATCGCGGATGTCCTGCCCGTAGACCTGAAGGCTCTTCTTCGACTGAAGAACATCGCACACCCACGGTACGAGTGCCTGCGCGGGGTGAGTCGCGTTATCGGAAACGGCGGGCATCATCCGCCGGAGAAAGGCTTCGACTTTTTCATCAGCCTTGCCGAAAGCGACTGCGCCAGCATCCGTGCTGACCGTCAACTCGCTCGACGGCTGACCGTTGACTTCTTCCTCGCCGGTGATGAAATCACCGTTTCTTGCCATTCAGTGGAGAGGATGGTTTGGAAGCAATATATGATGCAACCAAAAGCATATTATGTTGCATGGTCGGGGTCCGCAAACGGAAGGCATGTACAAGATTGAGATGTGATGGCGTAATCCTGTGTGGCACTCCAATCACGATGAAACGGCGAGTTCTGACGAATGAAGAGATCACGCTCGACGAGATTGAACGAATTCTGATCCAAACCGTAGTTGAAACCTTTCGAGATGATGACGGCGAAGTTCCGGAGTGACGCGCGAGGGAGAAAGGACTACGCGACAAAGGCGATTTCGTGTACAATGAAAGTTCACTCTTCTTCCGTGCGGGTAGCGGATTTCCCCCTACCCTCAAGCTGCGGACTGGATGACGCGATGACCTGACAGGTGGCTAGCCGTGAGTACTGCCCAGAAGACCACCGCTGTTCCTGAACCACAGTCGCCGAATTTCTCGTTTCTCTCTGCATCGCAGTCGTTTCTCGTTCGCCTCGCCGCCGCCGCCGAGCGGAACCTCTTCGACGATCCGCCGACGGCTCTCTTCAAGCTGCGGCAGTTCGCCGAACTTCTCGCTCGTCAGGTTCTCGCCCACGTCGGGATCGAATCGACGACGGCGGAAAGCTTCGAAACGATTCTCTACCGACTCCGCGACGAGCGTGCGGCCTCCGTCGAAATTCTCGATCTGTTCCACGGGATACGCAAAGCGGGAAACACGGCTGTGCACGAAGGCACGACCACTCGCTCGGATGCGCTCCACCACCTCCGCATGGCACGGCAACTTGCGATCTGGTTTTACCGATCCTACGGTGGCAGATCGAGTTTCAAACCTGAACCGTTCGTCGTCCCGCCGAATCCGGCCGAAGCGACTGCGGAACTCGCCGAAGAACTCACCCGTCTGCGGCAAGATTCTGCCGAGCAAAGAGCGGAAGCCTCCCTCGCTCAGATGACGGCTGCGGAATTGCTCGCCGAACGCAAGAAGGCCGATGACTCGGCTCGCCAAGCCTACGCCGACTTGACCGCTGCGATGTTTTTGGCGGAAGAGACGGAAGCCCGCTTGGCTCAGGAACGGGAACAGTTTCAGCAGCAACTCGCCGTGCTCCAAGCCCAGGTTGCGGCTCAACCGATTGCTGGTGTGCAAGCGCTACTGGCCAAGGCGCAAAAGGCCGCGTCGCTCCTCGATCTCGATGAACATGCGACGCGGCGACTGATCGACCAGCAACTCCGCGACGCGGGTTGGGAAGCCGACAGCGAGACCCTGATTCACAAGAATGGCACCCGACCGCAGAAGGGGAAGAACCTAGCGATCGCCGAATGGCCCACGCTCGGTGGCCCGTCCGATTACGTGCTCTTCGCCGGTCTGACGCCTCTGGCCACGGTGGAAGCCAAGAAAGCATTGAAGGACGTACCCGCGTCAGTCGAGCAAGCTAAACGCTACAGCCGCGATTACCGAACGCTGTGCGACGAGACCTTGGCAGGGCCGTGGGGCGAATACCGCGTGCCTTTCTGCTTCGCGACGAACGGCCGGCCGTTCCTCCGGCAGATTCAAACCAAGTCGGGTGTCTGGTTCGTCGATGCCCGCAAACCGACGAATCTCGCTCGACCGCTCGAAAGCTGGTACAGCCCCGCCGGCTTGACCGAGTTGCTCGCCCAAGACGCGACAGCGGCGGACCGCAAGCTGGTGGACGAGTCGCCAGCGTTCCTGCCGCTGCGGGATTATCAGGTCAACGCCATCAAAGCCGTCGAACGCGGGCTGATGGAAGGGATGCGCGAACTGCTCGTGGCGATGGCGACGGGCACCGGCAAAACGCGAACCTGTATTGCCCTGATCTATCGGCTCATCAAAGCTGGCCGATTCCGCCGCGTCCTTTTTCTCGTGGATCGCACCGCGCTCGGCGAGCAGACGCAAGACGCCTTGAAGGACGTGAAGCTCGACGCGCACCTCGCCTTCACCGATATTTACGATGTGAAGGAACTCGGCGATCTCGCCCCGGACAACGATACGAAACTCCAAATTGCCACCGTGCAAGGCATGGTCAAGCGATTGCTCTTCCCCGGAGAGAACACCGTCCCGCTTCCCGTCGATGCGTACGATTGCGTCGTCGTGGACGAATGCCACCGTGGGTACTCGCTCGACAAAGAGTTGAGCGATGCCGAGTTGACCTTCCGCGACGAGGCCGACTACATCAGCAAGTACCGCCGCGTCATCGACCACTTCGACGCGGTGAAGATCGGCCTGACGGCAACGCCCGCGCTGCATACGGTTCAAATCTTCGGCTCGCCTGTCTACTCCTACAGCTATCGCCGGGCGGTCATCGACGGCTGGTTGATCGATCACGAACCGCCGATCCGCATCGTCACCGCGCTCGGCGAAGACGGAATCACCTGGAAGAAAGGCGACACGATTCAGTCGTTCTTGCCATTCACCGGTGAGATCGATTCGGAAGCCGCTCCCGACGAAGTTCAAATCGAAATCGACGAGTTCAACAAGCGGGTGCTGACGGAAAATTTCAACCGCGTCATCTGTGCCGAACTCGCGAAGCAAATCGACCCGAGTCTGCCGGGGAAGACGATCATCTTCTGCGCCACGGACAACCACGCCGATTTGGTCGTGGATCTGCTCAAGAAAGCATTCGAGCAGCAATACGGTTCGGTCGAGGACGATGCCGTTCGCAAAATCACCTCGGCCGCCGACAATCCGTTGAAGGCGATCCGCGCGTTCAAGAACGAACGCCTACCGAATGTGGCCGTGACGGTGGACCTGCTCAGCACCGGCATCGACGTGCCCACCGTGACGAACCTCGTGTTCATGCGCCGCGTCCGCAGCCGAATTCTCTACGAACAAATGCTCGGTCGCGCGACTCGCCTCTGCGATGAAATCGGCAAGGAACGCTTTCTGATCTTCGACGCCGTTGATTTGTACGCGGCTCTAGAACCGTACTCGTCGATGAAGCCGGTCGTGGTCCAACCGCACATTACCTTTTCTCAGTTGGGTGCGGAACTCGCGGTCGCCAAAGATGCAGCCGCCAAAGACGAACTCCATGCCCAGTTCGTCGCCAAGCTCCAGCGGAAGCAGCGGTTGCTCGTCGGTGCGAATGCCGAAGCCTGCAAGACACTCACCGGCCAAGAACCGGATGCGTTCGTTCAAAAAGTGAAGTCGATGTCGCCGGACGAACTGCGTGAGTTGCTTGCTCAACGGCCCCATGTCGTCGGCTTCCTCGATCGTGTGGGCAGTCTCGATCCGCGTCGCGTGCTGATCTCCGAACACGACGACAGTCTGCGCCGACTCGAACGCGGTTACGGCAAGGCCAAGAAGCCCGAAGACTTCCTCGAATCGTTCCGCAAGTTCGTGAACGAGAACATCGACACGTTGCCCGCTCTGCTCGTCGTCGCCCAACGGCCGCGCGAACTGACGCGCCAGCAACTGCGCGAAGTCAAACTGGCTCTCGACGACGCCGGGTTCACGGAAGCCAACTTGCAAACGGCTTACCGCGAAACGACCAATCAAGACTTCGCCGCGACGATCATCGGCTACGTCCGCCATGTCGTCGCCGGTCAGCCGCTCCTGCCCTATCGTGAGCGAGTCCATAACGCCGTGTCGGCGATCCTCAAACGACGCCCGTGGACACCGCCTCAGCGGAAGTGGCTCGAACGCATCGGTAAGCAACTCGAAGTCGAAACGGTCGTGGATCACGAAGCCCTCGATCACGGACAGTTTCAGGCCGAAGGCGGTTTCAACCGATTGAATAAAGTGTTCGACGGCAAACTCGAAGAACTGCTCGGCGAAATGACCGAAGCCATTTGGACGGCCGCATGACCACCCAAGAAATTGTCGCCAAGCTCTGGTCGCTCTGCCATGTCCTCCGCGACGACGGCATTACCTATCACCAGTACGTCACCGAACTGACGTACCTGCTCTTCCTCAAGATGCTCAAAGAGACGGGACAGGAGGACGTGCTCCCCAAAGGCTACCGCTGGGCGGAACTCACGGGCCATACCGATAACGTCAAACGGCATGACTTCTACCGGGGTCTTCTCGTCCACTTGGGCACGCAAGGCTCGGGGCGCGTGAAGGCGATTTTCGCCAACGCGGCCACGTCGCTGCGGCAGCCGAAAAACCTCGCCAAGTTGATCCAAGACATTGACGGGCTCGACTGGTACGACGCGAAAAAAGAGGGTCTCGGCGATCTCTATGAAGGCTTGCTGGAGAAGAACGCTGCCGAGAAGAAGAGTGGTGCCGGCCAGCATTTCACCCCTCGGCCACTGATCGACTGCACGGTCGAACTGGTCAAGCCACAACCCGGCGAAATCGTCCAAGATCCCGCACTGGGAACGGGCGGCTTCCTGATCGCCTCCGACGCCTCTATCAAGAAGCGTACCGATGAACTGTTCTCGCTTCCCGAACGACAGCAGAACTTCCAACGTCGGCAGGCATTCGTCGGCCTCGAACTCGTCGAGGATACCCATCGGCTCGCCTTGATGAACGCGATGCTCCACGGCATCGAATCCGACTGGCGACTCGGCGATACGCTCAGTCCCGACGGCCAATCGTTTCCCAAAGCCGACGTGATCCTGACCAATCCGCCTTTTGGCACCAAAAAGGGCGGCGGACAGCCCACCCGCGATGATTTCACCTTCCCGACCAGCAACAAGCAACTCTGCTTTTTGCAGCATATCTACCGCGCCTTGAAGCCTGGTGGCCGTGCGGCGGTTGTACTACCCGACAACGTGCTTTTCGAGGACGGCGTCGGCGTCGAAGTTCGCCGCGATCTCATGGAGAAATGCGATCTGCATACCGTCCTGCGTTTGCCGACCGGCATTTTCTACGCCCAGGGGGTGAAGACGAACGTCTTCTTTTTCACCAAGGGCAAGGAACGGGACACCGGCAACACGAAGGCCGTCTGGTTCTACGACCTCCGGTCGAACATGCCCCAATTTGGCAAGCGAACGCCACTGACGCGGGATCACTTCAAAGATTTCGAGCGAGTCTACGGCGATGATCCGCACGGCAAAGCCAAGCGTAAGGATCAGGGCGAAGAAGGACGATTTCGCAAGTTCTCACGGGACGACATTGCGAAACGCGGAGACAATCTAGATATCACTTGGCTGCGCGATGAGAACGCCACGAACGCTGCCGACTTGTCTCCTCCGAATGAAATCGCAGCACGTATCACCATCCGGCTACGAACCGCACTGAAGGAGATGAACGCACTGACGGCGTCGCTCGAAGGCGAGCCGGTATGATCGAAACAGACGAATTGCCTGCTGGTTGGGCACAAACGACACTTGGCGAAATCGTCTCGAACTCAAAAGCGAAAGTTGAGCCGGGGGAACGTGATACTGCCGCCTATCTAAGCCTTGAACATATCGAGAGCGGAACAAGCCGTATCCTCGGACAGGGTCTTGGTAGCGAAGTGAAGAGCGTCAAAAGCGTTTTCCAAGTCGGTGACGTTCTCTATGGGAAGTTGCGGCCATATTTGAACAAGGTCTGCCTGCCCGACTTTGAAGGTATTTGTTCTACAGATATCCTGGTTCTGAAATCGAAGGCCTCGGTCGATGCTCGCTTCCTCCACAAATTGCTAACCACACAGCCCGTCGTCGATCATGCTGTAGCAAACTCCAACGGGATCAATTTGCCTCGTACCAGTTTCGATGCACTGGCAGAGTTTCAAATTGATCTGCCTCCACTCGCGGAACAGAAACGGATCGTTGCTCGGCTTGAGACATTGCAGGCCCGGAGTCGAAAAGCACGGGAAGCACTGGCCGATGTGCCGACGCTCTTGGAACAGTATCGGCAATCGGTGTTGGCCGCTGCCTTCCGTGGCGATCTTACCGCCGCTTGGCGAGAACAGAATCCTAACACTGAACCCGCCAGCGTTTTACTTGAACGCATCCGTACTGAACGCCGGAAACAGTGTGAAATCAAGTATCCAAGCCGAACATACATCGAACCCGAACAAGTCGATGATAGAGACTTACCAGAACTTCCAGAGGGGTGGTGTTGGGCTTCTGTTGACGCGCTCTTCTCGATTATTACTAGTGGCTCTCGTGACTGGTCGCAGTACTATGATAGAGGCACTGGCACTTTCATCATGGCGCAGAACGTTCGACCCGGAAGACTTGATTTTTCCGAAACACGACAGCTCGTTGACCCTCCTTTCAACGATAGAGATCGGACAAGAAGCCAAATACTACCCGGTGATCTTCTCATCACGATTGTCGGTGCGAACACTGGGGACATCTGTCCGGTTCATGATGAACTTCCAAATCACTACGTCTGCCAAAGCGTCGCGCTGATGCGTCCTGTTGATGATGATCTCCAAGGACTTGTCCTTCGCTATTTTCTGCGAGGTGCTCCTGGCAGAAAAATCATGGAAGACTTGATCTATGGTCAGGGACGTCCACACTTGGGTTTCGACGATCTGAAGCGAATCGCAATCCCTATACCTCCTTTGGTGGAGCAGGGTGTTTTACTGAATGACATTCAACAACGCGAAGTATCGATAGACAAACTCTTAGATACTACCGAAGCTGCCTCTCTCGAATTTGTTTCCTTCGACCAATCTCTCCTAAGTAAGGCCTTCCAGGGCGAATTGGTGCTACAAGACCCGTCCGACGAACCAGCAGCGGCAATGCTGGCTCGTTTGCGTTCCGACACTTCCATGCCTGCACCTGCCGTCAAGCAACCACTACGCATCCAAGACGTGGTACACGATCTCATTCTGCTGCTTCGCAACTTCAACAAGCCGATGGAGCGAGCGGCATTGGAACTCGGATTGGTACTGATGCAGAACGACGACGCGAGGACTTCGATTCTTGATAAGACGGCAACTCCTGGGCGGGCCAAAGCAACGGGACGTAGCTACTTGGAAGGGCTGGATCACCTGCTCGGCGATCTCGCACAAGCAAAACGCTGGATCAAGATCACGACAGGCGTCCCGCAGATGATTACGCTGACGACTCAGGCTCCAAGTACGGATCAAGCCGACGCGCTGGCTCGCCGTCGAGTTCAGGAAACACTCAAAGTGATGGCAGCGGTAAAGAAGGAGCGACTACCCGCCGTCGTGGAGAAAATCTGCCATGCCGCCTACGAGCTTGTTTCCAGTTCCTGAAACTCCCATCGTTCCGGTGGAGCGCCCCGAGCCGCTGCTCTGGGTTCGCCGAATCGTTTTGGTCGATGAGCTATCACCTACGGCGAAGCTGCTCCGCGATCCCATCGAATTCCGTCCCGGCTTGAACATCATCCGCGTGGCCAAACGGCCGAAAGGCGAGACGCGACGGATCGGCAACAGCGTCGGCAAGACGCTCCTGATTCGGTTGATGCGGTACAGCCTCGGGGAAGCACACTTCGGCACGACGAAAACCGTGCTGTCCATCAGCAAGCAGTTGCTGAGTGCCTACGTGCTGGCCGAAATTCGTCTCAACAGCGAAACCTGGGTGACGTGCCGTCCTCTGCGTGATTCGCCCATAGGTCAATCGTTCTGCCTTCGCACCGATGACTGGCGGACGGCGTTGGAACCCGATGTAGAGCGCACCCTATTCGTCGAACTTCAAGAAGCGATTGCGACTTCGATCATCAGTCCCCTACCCGCATGGCAATTCCCCGGCGAAGGTCGTCCGCCACGTTGGCTCGACGCTCTCGGTTGGTTGGCCCGCGATCAGGAATGTCGGTTTCAATACCCCAACGAATGGCGTGATCCGGAAGCCCGCTCGGGAACCGGCCGTTTGGACCGCGACGATGCGAGTCTGCTTTCGGCCTGGTTGATGGGATTGCTGGACACGCTGGAAATCAAGGAGCAAGAAAAGCGCTCCGGCTGGCAATCTGAGAAAGCATCCGCGAACGCTGAGGCTCAAAGGCAGGATCGCTACCTCGACAGCGTGCGGCCAATGCTGTGCTACAAGCTCTACGTCACGTCGAACGACCTCGACGACGGCGTGAGCGAAACCGTGGTTCAAGATGCCATCGACAAAACGAAACGTGCGCTCGAATCGGAGCAACGCCCACAAGGTGATGAAGACGAGGGCGGTGAACTGCACGACGCAGTTGTCTCGAAGGCCGCTACCGTTCGCGTGGCCGAAACGGACTTGGTCCGCCTGAACGGACTTTTGACGGCGACGCGGGAACAACTCAGGGCGTGCCGTGAAATGCCGCGCAGTGAGTATCTCGAAAAGTTCAACATCATGGGTGGCTGCCCGTTGACGCGAGAGGAATGCCCGAAGAACCCGGCCTGTACGAACACGGCTCCCGACCCGGACCGCGAAGCGAAGGTCGTGGAGTTGCAGGATCACCTCGCCCGCTACAACGAGGAGTACAACGATCTGAGCGCCAGACTGCCGACGCTCAAGGCCGAAGCGGAAACAGCCAAGCGGCAATGGCAAGATGCGGATCGGGTGCGACGGTTGCGATTGGTCGAACTCGGCCGCGCCGACGCGCTTGCGGACGACTACTCGCGTTACCGAGCGGCGCGAACCGGCCGCGACGCCGCGATCCTCAAGGTAGCGGGATTGCAGAAACAAATCGACGAATCACTCGAACGCCGACGAGCATCGCGGGGCGATCGGGAAAAACGACGCAAGCAGTTGGACGAGCTATTCGATCGGACCATGAAGGAACTGATCGGCCTGGATGCCGGCGGCGGCATGACACTCGACGCTCGCGGTCTACACCCCGCACCCGACACGACGGCAGGAGTATCCGGCGCAGGGTTGGGAACACTCGCCGCCGTCATCGGCTTCGATCTCGCCTGCCTAGCCGGTGCAATTTCAGGCGTCGGACACCACCCCGGTTTTGTCATCCACGACAGCCCTCGTAACGCTGAAATTGAGGACTTGCTGTACGCGAGGGTATTCGAGTGGGTGCGAAGTCTCGAAGCTCTCTGCGGCACGGGGAATGTCGGGTTCCAGTACATCATCACGACCACAACCGCACCGCCGGCTTCCTGCGACGGATCGCCTTACGTCCGGCTGACGCTCGATGCCCGCGAGGACGATGGCCTCCTTCTGGGCATCCGTTGGTGAAGTATGGCGTGGTTCAGCCCAAATAGCGGCCTCGCCTTTCTTAACACTTTCTTGACACTTTCTCGACATGTCCGTAGTCTTCAACCATCGGAGACTCCCGCATGTTCGACCCCAAATACCGCATCACCGGCAAAGTCGCCAAGGCTTTGATGAGCATCGAGGCCGACCGGCAGGTTGTCGCCACGCTGCCGCTCACCGCCCCGATGCTCGATTCGCTGCGGCGCACGGCTCGACTGCTTTCGACGCACTTCTCAACCCAAATCGAGGGGAACAAACTCAGCCCGTCCCAAGTGAAAGCCGTGGTCGAGGGCGAAGGGAATTTCCCCGGTCGCGAGCGCGATGAAGCAGAAGTGCGGCACTACTTCGCCGCACTAGAACACGTCGAACGACTCGGCAACAAACCCGCCAAGCTCACCGAAAACGAAGTCCGCACCATACACGGTTTGGTGATGACCGGGAAGGCGAAACCAACCCCGTACCGCGACGGCCAGAATGTCATCCGGGATTCCCGCACGGGCCAGACGGTGTACATGCCGCCGGAAGCGAAAGACGTGCCGACGCTGATGAAGGACTTGGTGCGATGGGTGAACGAATCTCTCGACGAAGGAGAACTGCCGGTGCCGGTGGTGACAGCCCTCGCCCATTACCAATTCGCGACGATCCATCCGTATTTCGACGGCAACGGGCGAACGGCTCGTTTGCTCTCCAACTTACTCCTGCACCGCAGCGGCTATGGACTCAACGGCATCTACTCTCTGGAAGAGTACTACGCTTCCAAACTGGACGGGTACTACGCCGAACTCGCGGTCGGGAACAGCCACAACTACTACTTCGGGCGGGTAGAAGGCGACGTGACGCCGTTCATCGCGTACTTCTGCCTCGGCATGGCCGATGCCTTCGCCAAAGTCCGAACGCGGGCCGAAGAAACGAGCCAGCGGAACGATCTCGACCAGACGCCATTGCTCCGGGAACTGACTCCGCAACAGCGACAAGCCCTCGGGTTGTTTCTCCGGATGAAGGAAGTAACCCGCAACGACGTGGCCTCGTTCTTCAAGCTCCCGACGCGCCAAGCGTATCTGCTATGCACGCGGTGGTTGCGAGACGAATTCATCGTTGTTGAAAACCCTTCCACCAAGGGAAGAAGCTACCGACTTGCCGAACAGTACGAAGGATTGGTGTCCCAACACGTCGAAAGCGGAGCGGCAAAGACGCGTAGAAAGCCCCGCAAGTGAACGAACACCTACCGCGCTACTGTGGTGCCTCCCAGTGAAGGTGATAGCGCCGTTCACGGTCGAGAAACGCCCGTTCTCCGCCTTCGAGAATATCGCAGACGGCTTTCCTGATCTCGGGGTTCTCCAGCGAACCGCACTTGTAATTCACCTTCGGCAAACCGACGCCTTCATGTCTTTGTGACGATGCCACGATCACTTGGTCAGCGTCTGTGTTCACGACGAGGTTGGCGTTGTGCGTTACGATGACGACTTGGCGTCGGCGTCGCGCCTCGCGGAAATGGGGTACCAGTTCTTCGAACACAGATTTCGGATCGAGGTTCTCCTCGGGCTGATCGATAATCAGTGGCCGCCGGTCGTGCTTGTCGATGACTAAATAGAGAAGCAACAAGACGATGCCACGGGTTCCTGGTGAAAGGTGTTCGATTGCCACCCCGTCGTAGGTGATGCTGTAACGCATTTCGATGTGGTTCGTGCTGTAAAGCCACGATGCAACTTGTTGAAGCCACTCGCCGGTTTGTTGGGGTGACACGGAAGAGGGCATGGACTTCCTGAAATCCTGATAGAGTTCTTGGATAAACTTTTGCATTGCAGCAGCAACCGCTTCGGCGTTGCCGTTTTTCCACGCCCCATGAAGGAATTGGCCAGCTTCCTTCGCTAATCCTCCGTGGCCGCGAATGCGAGATTCTTTTCTGAGGTCGAGATGGGACTCGCCCGCAGACACCCAAGATTTGAGGTCAATTTCACGAGAGACGGAGAAACGAAGACGGCTCAGCGATCCTTTGGCATCCACCAAAAGCTGCTGGAGCGGCTTGTAAAGCCTCTCCAGTTCGGAACGCTCGTCTAGGTACGTCTGAAATACCTGCCCATAAAGAGCACGCCGTCGTTCCGTATGGGCTTTGCGTCGGTCGGCTGCTCCGTTGGCATGTTCAAGATCGGCCGCAGCTCGTTGCGACGTCCGTTCGTCTTGCTCCAATGAGCGACGAAGATCCCCGTAGCGTCGCTGCTTCTGCGAGTCGATTCCTACCTCTTGTTTCAATCGATTTCGTTCTGCGAGAAGTATCTTGTAAGGCCATTTCGTCGGATGATCTTTACTGATGTCGATAGGCGCATTTAAGTCGCCGTCATTCATCGTGAGGATCGCGCTATCGATGCCCGCAATTCGTCGAGTGAGAACTTGATCCACGTCACCCGAGAACTTCAGAGCAAACGCGGGCCAATCCGTGGACGATATGCCCGCTTCATGAAAATCGTCTTTAAGCTTTTGCAGGTATTGAGGTATTGATCCCGTTCTGATGCGTGTGACCTCTTTACGCAAATCCTCTACCTTTACCCGAGTGCGTTTCAGCTTGTCGATTGCAGTACCCGTCGAGGCGAATGCAGTTTCCAATTCGGCGAGTCGCTTTGCTCGCGTGTCATCGCCTTTGGGCATGAGCGCCATCATCTCAGATTTCGTTTTTGCGATCTTGGTTCGAAGTCCTTGGATCTCCTTATTGATCGAATCCAACTTGCCGTGCAGTGCATCCTCCGCCACGACCTGCGAAGATGTGTTTTCGATGTCTTCTTGAATCGCCTGTCGCTGGCGGCGGATGGGGTCGAGATAAATGTCTGCGAGTTGGTCAAACGAATCCGCGTCAAGACGGTCGGTCGGATCGGTCGCTTCAAATATTACCCGTTCGATTTCCCGTCGCAATTCGACGGCCAATCCCTCAGCCGAACAGAGTTGCTCGACGAACTGCTGCGAGAGATACCGAACCCCTTCGTCTACCGAGTCTGCTTGGTCACCGGTCTCAGGACATAGCTGCTTGATCGCGGAAGTGCCATCACCCCACCGAAGCTCGACTTTAGCCTCACTCAGGTAATTGACGGGGCGTGACGCTCGGCACAAAAATGACGATTCCAAGGTGAACGGTGAGCGCACATCCGCACCGATCGCCATGATGTCGGCAAGTGCTGTTTTCCCTGATCCGCGTGATCCGATAATGGCCACAAGGCCGGGATTAAGCGGGATGTCACCGGCCGACATCCACGGTGTGCAACTCGTTGCTATCTCAGACATGCATAAGCCAGCGTCGTGCCGTTCCGGAATGGAATGGCCGATCCAGACTCTTTCTTCTGGCTCCAACATCGATTGCCGGAGGGATTCGAAACTTGCATCCCCTTTTATCCAACAGAACCGGTCTTCGTCTGGAGCAACGGTTTTCGCTACGTTATGAGCATCTGAACCATGAAGGCATGGTTTTCTTCCCCCATACTCTCGCTCTAAATGAGCAACGTTGCAACTCTGGCTCTTTCCAAGCCAAAAGTCACGTACGCTGGGTGTGGAAGAAAAAATGACCTGAGCAAATCGTTCAACCTCTGCTCGCCAAGCGTTGAATGAGGAATCTTTCTGAACTCCAGCAGTTCCGTCGTTAGAACTTCCCGATACAGCTACCAAGCAATTCCTGACGATCCACGCATCGTTACGAAAAAGGCTTCTCAGTTGTTCGACAGTAACCTTGAACTGGTTTGTACCTTCGCGCCGGGCAACTTCGTCAGTGAGTTCTGAAGAATTATGTGCACGTCCAAGAGCCGCCAAATCCGCCGCAGTGCAGCGGTACTTCCGGCCACGGAACTCGAACGTCAAGTCAGCCAGTACTCGTTCGATTTGCGTCTCGTGGTCGTCATCATCCGGCGAGAACAAAAGGTGCATGTTGATCGGCCGCTTCTTCTCCGTGGCCACGTCGAGCCGAATTTCCACGTTCGGAAAGATGAGCCGAACACCCTGCAAGCGACCTGCCGACTTCGACATTCGCACCTGTCGGTAGCACCCGATGGAGTAGTAGTCAGTTACACCAAGAACCTCCACCAACGGCGTCGCTGTCTCAATTGCTGCCAAGTAGCCGTTCCAGTCGCCAACAAACTGATCGTTCAGAGAAGTGCCGGGCGCATGAAGATGCGGATCCCAGCGCCGCCAACGCGATCCTGCAGTTTCACCCAGTGTCGAGGCTGATCGAGATTCGGCAGGTTCAAGTGGCATTTCGGTTCGCTCAGTAATGGAAGCGCGTCAATAGTAAACCAATTGGTGTTTGATTACACGTCCGCAACCTTCCGATAGTCCTCTCACTACCTACGAAGTCGTGAGCGCGATGGCAAAAGCCACTTCGCAAAGTCGCCCCCCACTGTGATAGTGAGGGGCTGGGCTGTTTCACGGTTCGGAGGCCGTATCAGGCGGCAACGACGGGCGGGTCAGTTGGGGCCAGTAAGGCATGAAGCCTCATGGTCCGTATGGCCAAGTCGGACGGGTTGCGGTCTTGCAGTCCGTGCAAGACGCCGGTGAACGCGTTGAGTAGGCTCCACGCGGTCCGTGGTTGGAAGGCCTCGTGCATCGGGGACCGCCACTCTTCGGTTACTTTGGTGAGCAAGCGGAGCGGGATGATCCCGCGATAGGCCGCCGCTCGAAGGATCAGGGACTCGGCGCGTTCGTCGGTGAGGTCGGTCGTTTTCAGGCGGACGATGCGTTCAGCTTCGGTCTTGCTGAAATCATCGA
This sequence comes from Limnoglobus sp., assembly GCA_043780595.1. Taxonomy (GTDB): domain Bacteria; phylum Planctomycetota; class Planctomycetia; order Gemmatales; family Gemmataceae; genus Limnoglobus. Next base: position 22,202 of record JAYWCL010000078.1, on the reverse strand, counting down.
GCCGCATGACCGCACCGGCGATGTCGTCACCGAATCGCACGGCACCGAAACGGGTGTGTTTCCGTCGAACGAGCAGGTCGGCGCGGAAGGCCAGATTCGAGCAGACGAAGACTCGGCTGCCGGCGCAGAATCCCATCGGGAACGTCTGGTCGGTCGAATTGCGTAGGCCCACTGCGAGTGTGACCATCCCGTCGGGGGTTAACTCCGTCGTGAGGTCCAGGGTGCCGAAGAATCGAGCACCCTGATGGCTGACTGCGAGACGCTTGGCCCCGACACGGTAGCCGGCCTCTTCAAGAGAGCGGACGGCGGTGTCGAGGACAGACGCGTGACGAACGGGGAACCACGTGCGGGTCGGCGGCGGCGTCTCGATGCGCGAGAGCGCTTCGTAGTCCACCTCGTGACCTCCGGCATGGAGGTTCAAAGCGGACACGGCGGGAACGGACATTTTAACTGCCTCCAAGGTGTGAAAAAGCGTGCTGGCGACGGTGTGTCTCAGCGGTGCGAAGCCTACCGCTGGAGCTATTTCTGAGCGAAGAACACGGCTTGCGATTGCGTTCGGTTCATGGAGTAGAGTGCATGGGCGACGGGGATCGGAACGAGAAATGGACAGCAAAAATACCCATGCTTTTCAGCATGGGCGGGATGGAGCGGTTCCTTCCCGATGGTGTTGCTCATTCGAGGAATGTCTCGGCCAGTTCGTCAAAGTTCACGTCTTCCAGAGCGTCGCTCAGGAGATCCGCGAACGCAGACGGTCGATTCCTGATCGGGTTCAACTCGTCCACGAACTTTTTCAGTCGATCCGCCAGCAGATACCGCTGAGCGTTGGGTTCGGTCCAGGTTCCGTCGATCACTTGCGGACAGTGTTCGGCTTCCGAACACGCTTCGTGTCGTAGCCGATGACAGAACAAGTACAGGCCTTGATCGTTCATCAGCATCAAGCCGACAGTCCAGGTCGCGCGGTTCGTGTAGCCCTGATAGGTCGCATCGGGCTGGGACTCCGGAACCTGCGGAAATGAACCGCCCTTGCTGAGCCAGTCGAGTAGCGCCTCCAAACGATCGAAGGCGGTTTCGCGGTCGGCGATTCGAAGCGCGTCTAGTAGCTCATTCAGGGCGGCGGTCGGATCCATGTTCGCCCTCCTGGTACTGTTGCACTTGCATGGCGAAGTAGTACTTCACGCAGCCGTCGCCGAAGGCGTCCGGCTCCACGTCGTAGCTGTCGCCGCACGCGGCGCACAGCACGGTCATGGTCGCGTCGTCGCTGTCGGTGATCGTCAGGCGTCCGCCGCACTCGCGGCATGCGCCGTCTTCCGGATCGACTTGCATGGCCAAATCCTCGATGGTGGGAAGGAGCAGTGCTCCAAATGCCTGCCGAGTGGCAAGCGCAACGAGGTTGCCAGAGAAGGGCCTGGTTGCCGTGCGAATGGAAGTGACGAGTCGCGTGAAGTGTGGCGGCGCGCAACAAGACTCTTCGCCGAGATGTACGGACACGGATGCACCGCATTCCGCGATTATGTGGCGGACACGATCAGCGGAGTGGCAATGTCGTCATCCGGATTCGGGGCACGGTCGAACGTGACCGCCCCATCGGTCAGCAGCTCTTCGATTTCATCGCGTATGGCGTAGTCCGGGAACCAGTACAGGTGTTCGACTCCGCGAAGCACGCCCTCGTCGTCGCGATCGATCCCTGTGCCGAGAAGCGGTGCGGACGTGAGAGCCGCCAGTTCGGCCGGTTCGATGAGTTCCCAATCGGTTTCGAGGTGATCGGCGAGCAGAGTGGCGAGTGTCGCCATGACACCGTTCGTGAGCCGCTCAACGCGGAAGGTCGCTGCGTGTGCGATCCCTGCCGAAGTGAGTTGTAAGCGCAGGTCGCCAGACGTCTCGGGAAGTAAATCGACGTAAGCACCGAATGATGGACGTGGTTGGGTTTGGGCAGTCATGGAGAGACGGGAAGGCCAGCGAAAGAAACTTGCACGGATAGCATGCCAAGATTTTTGACCGACCGCGAATGGATCGTACGCGGCGGCAGGCTCTTTCCATGCGCGACTCAGCGTTGCTACGGGCCAAAGCCCGGCTAGCGGCGTTTTGTAAGTCCAAGAGCCTCTGGGCTTTCTTAGATTCCAACTGTTCGGAATTCCCGAACAGTTGCCGAACCACGCGAAAACCCCCCGCACAACAAGTGCGGGGGTGCCTGAGAGCGGAAGCGAAGCCAAGAATCAGAACGGGATTTCGCCGGTCGAACCGCCATCGGTTGACGCGGTGGTCGGCTGATCGGGCAAGGGAGTCTCGAACATGTACTCTTGCGCCTTTTGAAGGGCGAAGATCAACGCGGGCAAATCGCCCGCGTAGTAGCTGCCGGAATCTTTCCATTCCCCGGTATCGCGGTCGATGTACCGGCGGGGGGCGATGGTGACGGAGCGGTACTTCTTGGGGCCGGTATCGGTCTCGGCGGTATTCAGCCAGACGGCAACGCCGATGCCGGCGTTGAACGGACCGATCTTCTTTTCGGGTCGCGGCGGGGCCGCTTTCTTCTCGGACACGAGGCACCTCCAGTGGAGCGGGGCTGTGAATGAGACATGCTCTCAGGCATGTGGAACTTCCCAAAAGGGAAGCTCCAATCGGTCACGCTGCCCGAAGTGTTTCTGAGGCACAAAGAAATGCGCTGGCACAATGCTCCGTATTCTTGCGAATATGGCGCTGCGGATGACCTCGAATGGTCCGAGCACATGTGAGGCAAAAGTTCCCCACACGGACAGTGCCTATAAGGTCACTGCCGTCAGCGTCACCGTGCTTCGGTAGGTTCCGGTCGGCTTGAACGAAGAAGGACCGACTTCGGCGCGGAACTGCATGATCTCCGTGGAACCGCCGCCACTCGTGGGCGTCGCCCGGCTGATGATGGATCTCGTGACCGTCGCCACCACATTGAGCCACTTGTCGGAAGAGCCGTCGGTGCCCCACTCGCCTGCCGTGTCGGTGCTTCTGGAACTGAGGCGAGCACCCCAAGCGGCACTCGATGCCGCGACCGACCACGTATTCGGCGTGTCGGCAACGCTCGGTACGAACGGTGCGATCACGTCGTTGTATTCGCTTATAAGCGAGCCCGTACTGACCCCGCCGCTTCCCGAGAGGACCGCCCAACTGAGGTTGTAACCTGCTGCGACGTCCGTCACGACCGTGCAACTGCCGCTCCCCGTCATTTGCCCCGTGCCGACGACACTGCCCAGATTCACCGTGGAAGAACACGAGAACGACAAGGTTCCTTGCGCACTTTCGGAATGCCTGTAGCCGCTTTCCAACTTGTAATTCGCCGTGGCACCGAAACCAACGATCGGCTCACCGAGGCTGTCTGTCAGGCGGTAGTTATTCGATTTTGCAACTTCGCCGCCACCGGAGTTAAACGTGTCGGGGGCGAGAAAGTCGGTATTGCCGCCCGTGACGAACTGCCAGTTCGTATTGTTGGCGGAATCCGTGCAGTTGAGGCACGACAACGCGGCCCCGCCGGACGCATTGCTGTCCTTCACGTCGAGATACGTAAGCGATTGCGTTCCCGCATCACCGTCCAAAAGGAGACGCGCACCCGAACCGGCCCGAGTCGCGCGCAGACTCAGCAGGTTTCCGGCCGCCCCCTGCAACGTGAGGGCACCGCTCACGCTCTGACGGGAGGTGAAATCGAGGAAGAGGGTAGACGCCGACGTGACGGTCTTGGTCACGTTCCAGAACACGGTCGATCCCGAAATGGTTTGGTTCACCGTGCCATCCAGCGTAAAGGTCCGCGAACCTTTGGTGAAGTCGCCCTGGATCGAAACGTTGGCCGCTGCGGTAATGTCGTTGCCGTTGCTGTCGAGCGTGCCGCTGATGACGTTGAGGTTGCCGTTCACGTCGAGCGACGAGCCGAGTGCGTACACGCCAGATCCGGTGGATTTGTTGCCGTTGTAGAGGGCTTTTACTTCGGAGGCAGAGAGAGCACGATTGTAGATGCGGACGTCGTCTGCTAATCCTTTCCACGTTTGAGCACCACCTCGATTAAACCAAGTCAGTATATTTGCTGGTATGGTATATGCTATTCCCGACCCCAGAGAGACTCCGTCAACATAATAAGTCGCCGAAGAACTGCCCGATGTTTTGCTTATAGCTATAAAAGTCCATACGTTTCTGTATACAGTAGTGCTTGTTTTACCCACACCCCCCGCTCCATCAAACTCTACCTGACCACTAGTATTCCACCAAATCATGGGGTTTGTACTAGAATTATCAAATATATTTTTATATGTAGTTGTTGATTCAGTTGAATAAGCCCAAGCTGTTATGGTAAATGCTTGTCCAGAAGAAAAACCATATGAACTTGAAACATAATCATCCACCCCATCAAACGTCAGCGCATACGAATCGTAGAACCGGATCTTGTTGGTCGTACTTCCAGTCCAACCCGACGGGCCGGCAATGCCGGTCGACATGTTGGTCAGCGTGCCCACGTTGCCGTTTCCCGAACTGTCGCGGGCCTTGTTGCCGCTGCCATCGTCAAACTTCCAGTAGCCGACAAGGCCGGTGTTGAGGGTGAGGGTGTTAAAGCTCGTGCCACCCGGCTCCAGCGTATACGCTCCGGTGCCTGCAAGAAGAACCGTACCGTTGTTGTGCGAAAACGTGCCGCCGGTCTTGGTGACGGTGCCGCCGATGGCGAGCGATCCGGACGGGGCGGTAAACGTCCCGGCTGCCAGAATCAAACTGCCCGTGAGGGTAAAGTTGGTGATGCCGAATGACGCCGTTCCGCTGTAGCCGCTGTTCTGGGACCACGTTTTCGCACCGGTCGGGCAACCGCTGTCCCACGTCAGATTCTTGGTGGATGTGCCGTCCAGCACGATGTCGTCCGCAGCGGTCGGCTTCGTGTCGCCGCTCCAGTTGGCGACTGTCGAGCAGTTGTTGCCGGCACCGCCTCCGTCCCATGTTTTGGTCGCGGCCAGCGCGGCAAAGGGAAAGACAATAAGGCACAGACCAAGAAGCCACCGAGCAGCCCGCTGATGCATACGATCGTGGCGTGTATTAAGCCGAACCATCGCCGCCGCACTGTGTCTCTTCGCCAGCATCAGAACACGGGGAAATTACGCTCGACAGTATGCATCGGCGCATTGGCAGGGGCAAGCCGATCAACTCGAAACGATTTCTGGCACTACCCGTTTTGCCCCAAAGAAATGCACGGGCAACATCCTCCGTATTCTTGCGAATACCGAGAGCCTGAATGACGGACTGTTCAGTTTGAAGTGCAATCGGTGTTTAGGTCCGCCTCAGCGACACATGCGCATCATTTGCGTAGAGATTGGGGCCGATCCCGACGGCGTTTTCGGAAGCCGAATTGCAAAATGATCAAAAGAGATGCCCCTGACGTGGCGGCTCGCGGTCTTTCGGCGGGTCATCGTCAGGCGGATCATCGGGTGACGATTCGGCGTTCGGTTCCGATACGTTCAACGTCGGTGTTGAGCCGGCGGGCTCGGTCGCAAGCTTCTGGGTCGCCCCGGAACACCCCTCGATCGGCACTTCTCGAATGACGCCCCGAAGGTCGAATCCCGTGCGGTAAACGAGTCGCTTTTCGCTACTGAGACTGTTGCCCCAAATGACGTAGCCGTAGAGATTCCGCAGTGCCAAATTGATCGCGGTCATGCGGACGCAGCGAAGGTCGATGTCCTGCCCGACGAACTCCCATCCGGGTTGCACCTCGGCGGCGGCTAAGAGCATTCGCCCCGAACCGCAACACGGATCGCAGACGCTCTTGCGCTCCCCTGCTCCGGCATCGACGCCTTCGATGGCCATGCGGGCCATCATGTCGCACACCGGTTCCGGAGTCAGGAACTGTCCGGCTTCGCCGTACGTGATCCCGCCTTGAAAGATGTCGCCGAGAATATCCTTGCGGGTTTCTTCCATCGCCGCGACGAGATTCCCGAACGCATGCGAGATACTATCGCAGCCCCGTTTTCCCGCTACGCCTGCGGCGTGCTTCTTCACGGTCTCCAGGTACTGCTCCTCCATCTGCCCGCCCGAGAGCGCGCAGACGCTCATGTGCAAGAAGTCCTCGAAGGCTTGGCCTCGGCTGACGCCGCTGCGCCTCGACGCTTCTTCGATGAGGTCGAAAACGGGTTTCGTTTCCGGGTAGAGGAACGATTCTTTGGGCATGCGAAAGGGGGAAGCGAATCAGAATAAGTAGCCGGCTCGCGGTGATTCCCTCGGGGGTTCGGCGGGCGGCTTCGGACTTTCGGGCGCGGTATCCGGCGGTGGAACCGATACGGCACTCGCATCCGGTTCGCGCCGTCGCCGGAGCGTTGCGAGAATCTGCCCGCGCACGCCATCGAGCGCCGTCAAAACGACTTCAAGCTGCCCCTGGGCTACTCCTTCAAACGCACTCGTTAAATCGAGGGTGATCCGGTCGAGGGAATCGGAATCGAGGGGAGACACGGCCGGGTTCGTCGGGAAGGGATATCGCTCCACGTCCAGCTTCTCGGCCCAATCGTCGGCAAGCGGGTCGAGTGCCATTCGGTTGACCACGACATGCTCGATGGGCTGAATGGGGAGCCCGTTGCGGGTCACCCAAGAGAAGTCCTCGCGAATCTCGTCCATCACGTCGCGGAGCATCCGGATTTCGCCGGAGAGCCGTTCGACGGCCGAGACGAGCGGGTCGGGTTCGACCTCGGGGGCCGGGGTGGGACGTGCCTTCTTGGCCATGCGTGAACACCATGCCCGATAGTCGCCCGCGCGCCAATGGTCCCTTGCGAAGGGGATCAGTAAGTCAGTCGGCAGGGCAGGAAGTCCCGATGTCTCGAATCAATGGTCATGCGCACAGCGCATGCGTAGTGCGCTATCGACGGATACACCATAAAGGTACAATTGCGTATACGCGCAAACGCCATGCGCAATACACACACTACCAGGTGTGGCACGGTGGTCGCACACTGCGACGCCATAGGTAGCACAAAGCCCGCGCCCTATAACATCACTTTGATGCGTTGTTAGAGGATTGTTTATGTTCAAAGTAAAATGCACTTCGTGCGACGGAGCAAAGTGGATCCATGATGCGGAATATGAACACCCATGTGTGCCCTGCGATGGGAATGGATACATTCTGCGTCCTCGTGATACTCCGACGTCAGCTGAGAAAGGTAAGTGTCCGAATTGTGGATACGATCCACTTCCGACCGATGTGCTCGAATGCCCCGAGTGCCTAACGGACGAATTTCGTTCTGAAGCTGAAGAGTATGCTCACGCGCATAGATCGTGTGTCTTATGCAGTGGCAGGGGGTTTGTCATTCGGTCAAATGCCCCAAACCGTCATTGGCGGTCTCTATGCTGCGGATGCAATGGGACGGGATGTCAACAGCAAAAATACAAAGTGCTTCGTGACTTAAGAGTACAAAGGATTCTTCGCAGCGGATACGACTGTTACTTTACGGCATGTTCAACTGCGGCCCGAAAGGAAATCTCTGCCTTGGACGTTGAATTCGACACGCATGAAAAAGCGACTAATGGTTCTGCCATGCTACTCAAGCAGTTCGGAACAGTATTTGAAAAAGCAGGCGAATACGCGATGGGAGTATTACTGTTTATCGTTATTGTCGTCTTGATATTGAGTTGGTTGAAGAAGTGATATTTGTTACTGCGAAGAATTCCGAAGCCAATCTTGAATCCGAGATCGAATACCCTGGGCCACACTCGAGAATTTCCATGTGCCCGTTACAGGACCTTCCATCTTCGATCGTAGAAATGTTGTCAGTTGAAGCAGATCATCTTGTGCCGCAGCAAGGCTCGTCGTTTCAGGCGGCCGAACGCCAACACCCTCAGCAAGCTCTCCAGCAGGAAATATGTCATAATGAAGGCCACCCGCCAGTCGCCACGCTTCGAAGAATGCCACGACTTCAGTAATCCGATGACCGGAAAAACTGATGTAGGGAAGTCTGCCATCCTCATGGCCACCGCACGACGAGGTTGTATCTAATCCCATCTCGTTCAACAGCCGAATCAAGTCGATGACGTTATCGTCGAGTCCTCGCCCTAATCCATCAACAACGGAATGTGTATCGAATGATTTCGTGCGCTTAAATAAAGCTGTAGCCGGGATTTTGTGTTGTTGCGCGAGTCTTTCGACGGGAAACCTCTTGCGCGTTCCAGGCAGACTCGAAAGTGATGTATCGAAAAACGCCTTCACATGACGTTCACGTTCTACCGCCCAAGCCTTGGATACAACAGACAGATACATTGTTTCCCCATTGGGATACAGAGTTGCCCTGATCCTCCACTCCCCCTCATCTAAAGAATATTTGTATAGATATTTCTGATTGGCCGGAGTATTCCAATAGTCAGCGGCGAGCTGCCAAGGAAATTGAGCCTTTATCCGATCAATAATTTGCTGGCCATCAGATTCTACGAATTGCTGGGCAGCTTTGCATCTTGGATCGATCTCCATGGTGCTTATGCCAAACTGTTGAAACCGATCCTGAAGCCCTTCCGCACTATGGCTGTCAGTCACTTGCTCGTGATTGGTACCTGCATTATCCATACGAGCATGAATGCAGCGTTGTTCCCTGAACATGGATATGTTAGCGATAACATGTTGCCTGCATCGAGCGAGACGAACAATCACTATGCATACTATATCATACATTGTCACAATACAGAAGTCGGCTGATCGTCGTAAAACACCAACTTGTTTGTGGGCAAATCTACACAACTGGGGTCGATTGCTTCATTTGAGCGTCAATGACGAATCGCCTGCGCGAAACTCGCCGAATGATCTCGGCCCGTTCGGGGTCGTCCCCGCTACTCGGCGGCGGAAGTGTGGACAGTGAGAACGGATTGCTCGGCATCCCTTCGATCAAGAGTCGGGCGTAGGCCGTGTACTTCGGCAAGCCGGTGAGGTGCTCTTGGGTTACCTGTCCTGCGGTTTTGGAGAGTTGCGGCGCGAGCTTCTCGGCGTCGTCGCTGCCGACCTGAAAGGACACGATCGAGCCGACGTTACCCCACACGGCATCGGCCGTCTGCTCGTTGAGTTGCGAAAGGTACTGGTGGGCGCAAATCAGGCTCAAGCGAAACTTGCGGGCCTCGGAGAGAACCGATGCGAAACTCCCCGTCGTGAAGTTCTGGAATTCATCGACGTACAGGAAGAAATCGCGGCGATTTTTTTCCGGGATGTCGGCCCGCGTCATGGCGGCCTGCTGGATGCTCGTGACCAGAAATGCCCCGAGCAATGTCGAATTGTCTTCGCCGATGCGCCCCTTGCTCAAGTTGACGATGAGGATTTTCCCTTCGTCCAGGATGCGCCGCAAGTCGATGGATTTTCCGGGATGGCTCACGATGGCACGGATGAACGTGTTCGTGAGAAAGGGCCGGATTTTATTCTGGATCGCGGCGACGGCTTCGGTTCGATAGTTGTCGCTCCAGCCCGCAAACTCGTGCATGAAAAACGACCTTACGACCTCGTCGCGGATGTGGGGCACCTTCTGCTCGCGGTAGCTCTTTTCCCCGAGCAACTGCATCACCGACTTCAGATTCCCGCCGTCTTCGACGGTGGCGAAGACGGCGTTTCGAAGCGTGTCTTCCAACCTCGGCCCCCAGGAGTCGTGGAGCTTTTTGAAGGCGCTGACGACGCCCGATGTCACTTGGTCGATGCGGGTCGGATCGGGGCACGCGAGCGGGTTGAATGGGACGGCGTAGTCGCGGTTGCCGGCGTCGAAGACGATCACGTCGTTCGTCCGTTCCTTCGGCGCGAACGCGACGATGGATTCCGCGAGGTCGCCGTGCGGATCGACCAAACAGACGCCGTGGCCGGAGCGCATGTCCTGGGCGATCATGTTCTCGATCAAGGTCGTCTTGCCCATGCCGGTTTTGCCGACGATGTAGAGGTGACGGCGGCGGTCTTCGAGCGACAACCCGACGGGTCTTTGGTCATCGCGGAATCGAACGTTACCGAGTACGACACTCCCCTGTTCCCTGCCCGTGGCGAGCGAAACCGGAGCTTCGAGTTCGCGGAAATCGCTGGTGCGCATTTTCTCCGCGCCGATGGTGGACGTGGGCGGATGCCAGAGCGTCGCCAGTTCCTCGTGCGAGAGTAAAAATCGCGGTTGGCTTCGCGGGGAGCGAAGTCCCCTCCTCGGCTTGGACGCTCGAAACGTCGCGAGTCTCGAACGCGTGAACGCTCCGAAGGCACCGGCCATGGCCGTCAATCGGTCGGCCGCGTCCCGCTTGTTTTCGGGCGACGCACACGCGATCAAACGGATGCGGACCTCGAACAGGTGACCCGCCAATTTGTCGGAAGCCGATTGGAGGTCTTCTTCGCGCTCGTGCAGGCGGCTCGTCGATGTGTCGAGTGCCGCGTGATTCGTCGTCGCGGTTCGCAGTGCGAGTCGGCCCAGCAACCACGAAACCGAAAACGGCCGACGGCTTCTGCGGGTGATGTTGCGGGCGAAATATCCGGCGAACCGGTGATGCTCCCGAAAGAAGGCCCGGTCGAGCCGCTTCACCGCTTCGACGGCGTCGTGACAGCGATGCTTCGATGCGGGAGAACAGACGATTTCGACGCGGCAATCGACCGCTTCATCGGGTTTGATCGCGCGCAGCAAACTGCTCAACGGATCGGCGTAATTCCGATTGAGCGCATCCTCGAACTGGGCGTGCCGCAGGATCGGAAAGAGTTCCGGCACCAAGTCGAGTTCGACCGACCACGTTTCAAAACCGACGCGATCGGATTCGTCCTCGACGACGGTGAAATCGCACTCGGGATAGTTGGCGGCCATGGGGCCGACGACCAGTTCGCGGACGGCGATGGGACAGCGCAGATACAAACCGAGTTGCCCGTGGAGCGAACCGTACGCGAGCGTCATGTGCAGGCGGCGGGAACCCGCTTGGTGGATCGCCGCGAGCGCCTTCTCCATGTACCTCGGGCCGCGCTCGTTGTTCGCCGGCGAACTGATCAGCGTCAACACGGCGACAGCGTACCAGTGATCCGACGATCCGCCCCGTCCGATGTGCGACGATCTCGCGAGGCGGAACTGCTTTCATTTCATGCCCAAAGACTCCGTTCCTGATTCCGCGGGGGCGGAAGGAGGGACGCGGCGTGATACCCGCGTCGAGCACTGAAGGGCGAACGAGGCAGTGCTCGGCAGCATATCAAACGACTCCCGCCCGCGCGAACGGCGGCGACAATCGCACGGGAGCCCGCAGAAAGTTCGACGACGGATGGGGATTCGCGAGACTCTGCCACTCGCCGCGATGGTCGTTGAGGAAGGGCGATGTGACCGCGTTCGACTCGGCCAAAAATAATTCCTGCGTCGAAGCGTAGCAGAGCCGGCGGTCGCGGTTGCGGGCGAGAGACTGCGCCAACCAGAGCATGTGGTAGGCCCGCTGGATTCCGAGCGTCAAGAAGACGACGCGGAAATACGGCCTCGCACCGATGCGGCCGTTTTGCTTCCATCCGAGCAACACCCAATCCTGATACGATTCGTAGCCGAGGATTTTCGTCCGGATGCTCTGTTCGCGCAGAGAATCGAGCGGCTCGGTGGCGTTGTCGATCTCGAAGAGCACGTTGAACACTTTCCCCCCGCGCTCCAGTTGGAAATGGCAATCGGGCTGCTGGCGGTACTCCCCGACCGCGAGCGTCAGTTTTCCATCGCCGTGATATTTGAGGATGCGGACACGGGCCGTGTGGCAGGCGACGATGGTGTGGACAATGACCTCGGCCGTGGCCATCGCGTGCTGGAGTCTCGACGGCGCGATTTCCGAGACGACCGAACGCACGGGGCCATCGTCGCGCTCGGGATGAAGCGACTTGAAGCCTTCGTGGGTCAGCTTGTAGTAGTGCATGAGTCCCCCGCCCCCGATGGCGGCGGGCCACGACCTCACCAACCCCGCGTCGCCCAGTGCTTGCATACGTTCGCGGACGCGACGTTCGTCGCGGAACGGTTCCTCGTAAAAAGTCACGCTGGCCTTGCGGATTTGCGCGGCCGTCGCCGGCGTCATTTCCAGAAGCCCGAGCAACGAGAAATCGCGCTTGCTGAGGATCACGGATTGGACCATGCGATAGAGGGCACGGTACCATTGGAGTTGCGTTTTCCCAAGCACCTCCATGAAGCCCATCGGATACGTCGACGTCGATAAGCTGCAAGCGGAAACCTCGCTGGAAGCGGCGGCGACCAAGTGCGGCGTGCCGCTCAATGCCAAGGGAAGCGGCGCCGAGATTCGTCTCGATTGTCCGTTCGGTTGCGCGGGCGATCACTGCGGACGAAAGGAAATCGCCGTCAACACCGAGAACCCGCAGAAGGTATTTCAGTGCCACGCCTACGAATGCCAATTTCGCGGCAACATGCTCACCCTCATGCACGGCTGGCTCGCGGGGAAAAAGCCGACCGGCGATAAACTCAAGGGCGAAGAATTCCAACGGGTCAAGCAAGTGCTCGCGGGTGCGGATACCGCCGCGAGCCGCGAGGCCTCCAAAAAGCCAGCGGCCGCGAGCGAAGCCTCGGCTCCCCCGCCGCAACCCAACGTCGCCCTCGCCGATTCCCCGGATGCGCGCATCCGCGAACTCGCCAACATCGACGAGAAATTCGTCACCGACGTGGCCGCAATGAACCCGCTCGCCGCGTCGTATGTCCGCAAGCACCCCGCCCTCACTCCCGAGTCGCTCAAGAAATGGCGATCCGGCTACATGCCGAACGATGGCGGCGGCGACAAGAGGGGCTGGAGCCTGCGGGGCAACATCATCTACCCCGTCCTTTCCGAGAACGGCAAAGTCTTGACCTGGGTGGGCCGCGACGTAGTGCACGACGAGAAGGAACGCGAGTTCGCTCGGCTCTCCACGGGCGAACGCAAGAACAAAGAATCCCCCGCCAAGCACCGCTTTCCAAAAGGCTTCCATCGCGGCCAAGAACTGTTCGGCCAGCAAGCGAGTCGCTTGAAAGAACCGGGCTACCGCGAATTCATCGCCGAGCACGGCCTCGTGATCGTGGAAGGCTTCAACGACGTGATCGGGCTCGACAACCTGGGCGTGCCGGCCCTCGGCATCATGTCCAACCGGATGACCGAAGCGCAGGGGGCCAAGATCGCCCGCTGGGCGCAGCAAATGGCCTCGGGGCGGGTCACGTTGCTGTTCGATTGCGAACCGAGCGGCGTCGAGGGCGCGAAGGAAGCGATGTGGCTGTTCGCGCAGCAGAAGCTCGACGTGCGGGTCGCGTGGACGCCGACGATGCACGGCGGCGCGTTCAGCGGAAAACAACCCGAGTCGCTCACGAAAGCCGACTGGGAAACCCTGCTCGCCTCCGGCCAACGGACGTAGCCGCTTCGACGGTCGAATCGGAGGTGCCCCGTCGTGCCTCGGGCACGATCGCACCGGGGCACCGGCCGCCGCAAGGCGGAGTGGATGAGTCGATCCGTCACGGCGATTCGCCGTGTGCCTTCCCCGCTCCTGCGGGCGATCACGCCGTCGGGCGTGCGTGGTGCGGGCACGCGTCGCGAGGCCGCCGATAGGCGGTCGCGACACAATGGGATGAGCCGCCTGGTCCCTCCGGCGTGTCGAAAGCCCATTGTGTCGCGACGGTAGGCGCGCGACCTCTGCCCCTCGTAACGTGGCGGTTTTCGGCTTTCCCAAGCCGCATGGTCGGTCGTGCTCCGCACGCCTGCTTCCCCTCGCCGACCGCCATGGGAGGCGAACGCTCGGCGATCGCGCGGCGGAACCCTTTGACCTTCCGCCTAGGCCGTTTCGACCGCGAGCGTCTCCTTTTCTCCTGAGTCGTCCCGTTCGTCAGGACCGCTCCTGCGGTCCGTCACTTCCCGTGAAATTTTCAAAAGCAGGTGGGCGCTAGCCCGCTCCCCGCTTTGCTTCAAACAGAGAGTGCTTTGTAACGTTGCTTTGTCGGCGGAAAACAGAGTGCCATTTGACGGCTTTCCCAAGCCGTCGCACGTCGCCCACTCCGAAGAAAAGGTCCGCCAGTCGCCAACAGTAGGTCCGCCGAACGCCAATGGTCTCGGTCGCAAAAAGGTCCGCCGATCACCAATAGGCGTTTGGCTACTGCTCATGTTGTGGCGTGCCGTTCGAGGAGCCAGACGCTGAAGTCGGGATAGCGGAACTGTTCGCGTTCCACCTTGCTCGTCGCCGCTTCGCGGGCGGCCTCTCGGAAACAATCCGGTTCTACCGCCCGATAGAACTCCAAAAACGTTGAGTGGACGGCGGCGAACTGCCGCTGTCCCTCGGCGCTCGCCATGTGCGATTGAAGTGCGTCGGCCCGCTCGGTCTGGTACTGCTGGCGGAGCACTTGCTCCTCGGCGGCGAGTTCGCCTCGCCTCGCGTCCCACTCCGCCCGCTGCCGCTCCTTCTCGTGGGCGTGAATCCAATCGGGCGGCAAGCGGTTGTGCTGGATGGCATCCATCAGGAACGCGGCCGGTGAAGCCTTGAACCCCGGAAAGCCGCGCGGGCGCTCGTGCATCGCCGTGTCCGTAATTTTGACCCAGCGTTGGATGAGTCCGCGCGCGTGCTGCTTGAAGATCCGGCGAATCCCCGCGTCATCGACGCCGATGGTTTTGAGCGGCTGGTACAGCGGGTCGTCCGAAATGCTCTGCGTTTGCGATGGTGTGCGTCCCGCAAGCGGCTGACGGAAATATTCCCCTTCGTGGAACTGAACGACGTACAGCCCCTTGCCGCGTCGAATGAAGAGGTCGTTCGGATCGGTCTGGCCCCGGCCGAGTTCGATGATCTTGTGGTCGAGCAGTTCGCGGATGCAGCCGATGAGGTCGAACTTCCGTTTCTTCAAGGGCCGCTCGGCCGAGAAGCCGAGGCCGTTGATGGTGAGGTCATCGACGTTCAAGAAGACGCGCTTCGATCTCCAGAAACGATCTTTGAGCTTGAGAAATAATCGGCGGGCGGCGGGACTCAGGTTTCGGTAGAGGTCGAGGTCGAACAAAAGTGTGCCGCCGGTCGCTTGGCACATTTGGAAAAACATCGGCGACCACTCGATCCGCCATGCGCGTTCGGCATCGACTTCGCCTCCCCCGCCCCGCGTCGGGAGATAGCTCGAAAAAAAGTGCAGGGTCACCCGTTCGTGCTGTTGGGTGACGGGGTTGTAGAACGCCGTGTTCTGGTAGGCCACGAGTGCGAGCCTTTCGAGCGACGCGCGGAGTTGGTCGTACTGAAATCCCCCGATCGCCATGCCCAGTCGCTTGATGATCCAATACGGGGTCGCGAGGAGCGTGGTGTCGGACGTGTTGCGCGAGAGGCAGATTCCGAGCAAGCCCCAGAGGACGTACTCGTCGATGGATTGCAGTCCCTTGGGAGCGTAGACGCTGACGCGGGCCGCCTTCTGTTCTCCTCCCGCGTGGAACGCATACGACGTGTCGAACGTCGCCGTTTCTTTCGGTCCGCCTTTGAGCGGCCAGATGGCCGTCTCCAAAAGAGAGAGTTGGGCAATCCCCTCTCGCTTGATCCCCGGCAAGCGATAACGCTTGGCGGAAGTGGGATCGCGGCCGGTGCCAATAACGGGTTGAGTCAAAAGACGCGGTTAGAAAAGTTCGCGGAACAGCCAGTGTTTTTTCTTGGGCGTTTCCTCCGACGAGTCAGTCCCCTGCTTCGGTGACGCTGCGGGTTGCTTCGCTTCGACGACGTTCGACTTGCTGCGGCTCGAACCGTCCGACAAGGAGAATTGCTGCTGGAGCGTCCCCATCAAAATGTTCCCTTCGCGGAGTCGTTCCGAGAGCCCGATGAGCAGGTCGTTCTGGGTCGCGATCTGGGCGTTTTTGATTTCGAGTTCCTTGCGGAGCAAGTCGATGATGTCCCCCGAATGATCGTTCCCTGCTCCGGAAGAATTCTTCGGTTCCCCCGTCGCCTTCGCTCCCCCCTCGGCCACTTCGCGGCGCAGGAGTTCTTCGGAGATTTTCCAGGCGAAATTTTCACCCTTCACGCGGAGTGCTTTTGCGGTCTCGATGTCGGGTTCGATGTGGCGGCGGTCGGGGTGCTGATCGTCCTCCAAAATCGGGTAGAGAATTCGGCGGACCGACGAGGGGGATTTGCCGATGAGTTTGGCCGCCTCTTTGACCGTGAGAAAGTTGGTCATGGGGAAAGTGGGGAAGTAACGTCTCCGACACTACTACCGGTGGAAGGGTTTAGGGAAGGGGATTTGGCAAGCTACCAGAGAACCTCTCGCGGTACGCTCTCGGTACTGTTTCGGGAAGGTGGCGGCAGGGTACTAAGGCGCTACCAGAGCGGTTACCAGTCAGATACGCGGAGAACGTACCGATAGGTTTCCACGGTCGGTATCCACCCCCGTTTCGGAACCGTTTCGACAGTCTTCCGACGGCAGGGTTTCGGAGCGTTTCCGCAGGGGTTTCCAAACCCCTTTCGCGGTAGGGTTTCGGTACCCGTCCGGCACGCTCCCGACACTCGCGAAAGGGGAGTGCGGAAGACGCTACCACGGGTGCCGCGAATTTCCCGTGCGGAAGGGTTCCGCGAACGTACCGAAAAGACTCCGCGGAAGGGTTCCGTTTCCATCGCGTTTTGGAAAGGGATTGGGTTCTCACTTTTCGACGGTTTCCACAATCGCTTGCGCGGCGATTCGGAAAGGATCGCCGCGTATGTTTTCGATGCTTGCTCAACGCAGAAAGAATGTCCTCTCCAATGCCGAGCGGGGATTGTGTTCGCCGAAAAGGTGCTCAACTCTTTGGCGATTTGATTGGCGAGTGGCGCACTAAAAAAGCCCCGGCGGGGGACCGGGGGTAACAGGGTGACGATTCATTCTTTGTCACCATCACCATCATCGTCACCGTCGTCTTCGTCCTGATCGGATCCAGCAAAGCGTCCTTCTTCTTTCACTCCGGCTGGCAACGGAATGTCGAAGAACGATCCGGATTTGCCGGGCGCATTCTTCATCCAACGCACCACGTCGATAAGATCGAAGCCTTGCCAAAGCACCATCGAATCGACCTCACCTGCGATCATGTCGTCGTACCATTCTGATCGCGGCAACGGGTGGGGTTCCTCGAATCCGAACAAGGTGCCACTTTCAAGTCGGGCAAGCATCTGGAAGCTGGAAGCCTTCTCGCCCTTGGAAACAGAGCCCTGCAATTTGTTCCTGTCGAATGCCCGGTGGGCGTAGGTCAGGATGTCTGCCAGTGCCTCCTCGCGGGACGGATAGGCTTTCCAGCCATGACTACCAGTACCGTTTCCGGTGCGGCAATCGCAGCGTCCGCTGAATCGCCCGTCTCGTAACGGGGCGACTGCGTACTCCATCGAGCAAGAACCGCTTTCGATCCTGCGCGGGCCTTCGCTGTTGTAAGTCGCCGGAATGCGGACCTCGCGGACCCATGTGTCGAACTCCCTGTGCTTCCGCTCGTGTTCTTCGGCGTCGTCCACGATGGCAAGCAGTTCGTCGCGCACTCCGTCGCGGAAGTCCGCGAAGGGGGACTGCGTGTCGTCACTGCGTTCGGCCGTTGGTGATTGAGTCGGTGCATGGAGGTGCATTTGTGCGGGGGGAAAAGTGGATGAAAAGAGCGGAGGGAGAAGGCGTCTCCGCCCGCGTACTCAGTAGTCGGACGGCAGTAGTGCGGTGATCCCTCCGCCTTCGCCGTCTTCGATGAACCAAAGGGCTTCCGCCTTCGATGGATCGTTGAAGACTTGAAGATAGTCGATTCCCCGATGGATGGCGGCGAGTGCCTGGAGTTGCATCAGGCAGTGGGGGATCGCATCGCCGTAGAGTTCCATCGCCGCCGGAGTAGCCAAGAACGGCTTGGTGGCAGTCGATAGAAATAAGTTGGTCGATGCGGGATCGTCGAAAGGGACTTCCTGTGTCTTGAGGGACGGGAATTGCATTGGAGTATGGGGAATGGGAAAGAAACGGGCGGGCACCGGAAGGCACCCGCCCGCGCGGAGGCTATCGGGAATCAGTTTCGGTCGGACCCTCTCGGGTGTCGCTCGGATCGGGACTGCCATCCTGTTCGGTGTCGAAGGCATCCTTCATCTTGGACAGGCGGAGAGGGGAGTAGTGCGGATCGATGGCGGCAAAGAGCGTGTCGAGCTGACGGACCTGGGCCGAGAAGACGGGGTTGTCGGCCGCAAGCGTTTCAATCAGCCGATCGAAGCTGTCGGCGGTCGTCGTTTCGATGGGGGAGGGGATGTGCATGGGAAAGGGGAGAAGTGGGCGGATAAGCGCCGATGATGTGGAGTCCGGCATACGAAGAAGGGGAAGGTGCTGCCTCGCGGCAGAAACACTCCAGCAATCCGCAGTCTCGCGTCACAGCAAGTGAGCGCGTGCCCGCGTGCAGGTTCGCAAGGGCCTTCCGAGAATCAATCGGGCAACCGCCCGCAGCGAACCTCTTGCCGAGGGCACAGCGAACGACCTTGACGCATAGAGATAAGGAATTGCTACACTGCTGACACCGCGAGCAAACAAGTTTGAGTCGAGTATTGGCGACTGTTTTTGGCGGCGTTTTGGCGGAAATTCGATGCACTATTCGATGCACCAAACGGGGTCGAATCGGTGGCTTTTCGGGGTGGTATGGAAACTGTGGACGTGTGAAAAAGGCCTTCAATTCCAGCACATACGGCTTTTCCGCAGTTTCCTCACTGTCCAGTCCGGGAAATAACCGAGCACGATGTACGTGAGATCGGTCGCGCTGCCCTTGGTGCGGCTCGCGGAAATCTGCGACGACCGCACGACTTTCGTCCCGTACAAATCGGCGGGGCGATCGCTGCCCATCGAGCGATTGTCGCGGAACAGGAACGCGCCTTTGCCGTCGTTCGCGCTCAACGCATCGGCACGGCGATTCATCAGCGCGGCGAACAGCGCCTTCCGCATCAGCCAGCCCGTTGGGGCATCGACGCCGTCGGGCAGTTTCGCTTCCATTGCGGCCACGTCTTGCGGCTGGAACGTGTTGCCGTTCGCGCCCACCGTGCTGGCCGTGTGGCTCGTGATCGTCGCGTACGTCGTCAGCCCTTTAATCTGCGTGCCGCCGGTGCCTTCGAGCATCGCCTGATCGGCCTTCAGCGCCGCCGAGCGTGCCATGTCGAACCGCACCAAACCCTCCGCCGACGGGCTGGCGAACCGCAACAGTTCGTTGTTCATTTTCACCAGCACGCCGAGCTTTTTCGCCTGAAGATCGAGGTTCCCCGTCGTCGGTTGGCTCTCGGTAATCGCGATGCCTTCGCCGACCCAGTACGCGGTCGAACCGCCGGTCAGCTTCGGAATCTGAATCCGCCCGTTCGGCGGCATCGCGATCTCTTGCGCCCCGGCGGCGGCGAACGCTTCGAGGTTCCGCTGCAAGTCGATCAACTCGCCGAGCACCGGCAACCGCACGAGCGTGCCACCGGCGGTGTCGAGCGTCGTGCCGAGTGCCTTGCGCCGCGACGCCAATCGCGTCGAAATCCAGTCGGCTTCATCGGGGTCGAACTGGTTCGATTGCGCGGTCATCTTCTGGTGGAGTTCGTCGCGCAGTTTGCGACCGTGCGGCTCGAACGCGGGCAAGTGTGCCGACGCCCACGGCACGAGAAACGACTGCTGCCCGTGATGCGGCGAGAAGCCGTAGCTTTGGTACAGATCGCGAAGTTGGTTGTGCGTCTGGATCTCTTCTTTCGCGAACTCCGGGCCGATGTAGCCGAGCGCGAACGCGGCGGCTTTCAGCACGCTGTACCCGGCGGAATCCTGGCACACCGGCCCAGACGTCGCCCACGGAACGCGGCGATTCACCGTCGGGGCGGGCATCGCCTTTTCGACGGCAACGCCGGTTTCGCGCTCGATGAACTGCACGATTTCTTCGCGAGACTGAAACGAGTCGGTAGCAATTGCGGTCATGGGAACCTCGAGGAATGGAGCAAAAAGGAACGTTACACTTCGATCGGCGCGACCAACTTTGCGAGAACATCGACCGGTGCGCGATGCGGCGGGTGGGCGCGCCACCACCTGCCGCCGCAGTCGTCGGGTACGCGGGCCAACCAATCGCGGAACATCAGATCTTTGACCAACCCCTTCTGGAGCGCGACGGTCAACGCGCCGGGGTTCTCGGGGATCGGCACCGCCGAGTATTCCAGCAGATCCCACTCTTCGACCCGCATTCCGGTACCGTCCGGTGGAATGCGGTACGCCTTGCGCGGCACGAAACCGATCGACCAGCCGCGCAAAACACCTTGCTCGTAAAGGCGAAACACATCTTCCGCGAAGGCGACTCCTTTCGCGAACCGGGTCTCGGCCACGATCCGGCGCGGTTGCACATCGAGCCACGCACACAACCCGATCGGCGGAAAGTGCGTGCGGTTGTGCGCCCAGAGCACGACCGGATTCACGAGATAATCGTCCGCGTTTCGTAGCCCCGTCGGCACGACCACATCGCCCGCACGGTCGGCATCGAGCGTCGTAATCACGCTGCGGATCGTCAACTTCCCGGCATCCAGGTTCAGCGTCCGCGCGCCGACCGGATCCGCACGAATCGTCGTCATCATCGAAAGATCCTCCTTAAAAAGTGGCTTCACCCGTTCGGTAACATCGGCCGGTCGAACTTCGGGTCGGCGAATGGTTCCAACCCTCGGCTGCGGCGGATTTCGTTGTAAGTTCGCAGCCCCATCTTCGCGTCGAGTTCGTCGTCTTTCCGACGCTGTTCCGAATTGCGCGGCGAACAATCGGGGAACTGGATCGCGATGTCCCGCCCGTATCGCCGGCCGAGATCGCGGGTCAACGCTTGGCCGATCAGATCGAGTTTCGGTTGCACCGTGCCTTCGCAAAACATCGCGCGGGCCCCGAACCAAATGTCCGCACCGAGGCCGATGTTGTCGACGATTCCCGCCACGGGTGGCGGCACGCGGAACATCGCGAAGATCTCTTCGCGGGTCATTCGCGTCGAGTTCAGGAAGTCCATCTCGGCGGGCGTCAGCGTCCACGGCGACGCCTTCAAACCTTGTTCGAGCACCATCGGCCGGTGCCAGTTTTCGCTGCCGCTGAACTTGTTTAACAGCTTGTCTTCGAGGCGTTTCACCGTCGCGTCGGTCAGCGATTGATCGGTCTGAAGCACCACGCCGGGCCGTGAGCCGGCGAGGAACGTCTGGTGTCGCGACTTCAGCAATTCCGAGTTCGCATCGATCGTCATCACGTTGGCTTGCATCGGCGACAGGCCGTAGTGCGGGTCGAGCGGGTTCGGATATTTCAAGTGGATGATTTCATCGGGCGAGAAACTTTCCGACGGCGAGCCGGGCGGCGTGATGCGATACTCTTTCACGTAGGTTTGCGCATCGGGGACCACCTTCACCCACGGCGTCGGCACCACCCAGATTTCCCCCGGCGAACCGTTGCCCTGTTGCGGGGCCACGTACCAGAAACAGTTCCCGGTCAGTTCCAGATACACCACCGTGAGGTACCAAAGTTCCCACGCGGTCAGCCACGGGTTCGGGTTCTCGAGGAGGCGGCAAAGCGGGTGCGTGTGCGGCAACGCCACTTGCTCGTGTTCGGCTTGGCCCGTGTTGGAAAACAGGAACGGCTTCTGCTTCGCTACCTCTTGCGCGATCGCATTCACCGATACGTACACCCACGACTGGTAGTTGCGAAGTTGCTCGGTCGCATCGTCGCGCCACCAACCCGCCGGCATGGCGTACGGTGGCGGCGCGAACAGCGACGCGGCCCGCGGCGAGTTCGGCTTCGCTACCGCCGGGCGCAAGGCCTTCAACACGGTCTGTATTCGTTCGAGAAATCGCACGGCTCACTCCTGACTTTCGGCTTTCCGATATCCCAAGGACTTCAAAACCATCAGCACTTCCCGCCACGACGGATACCGCCGCTGATTCACCCGCTGATACCGCTCCATCGCTTTCAGAAACTCCCACTCGTCGGGTGCGACATCGCATCCGGGGAAGTTCTCAGCGAGCAGGCCGTGCGGGGAATCGCTCTTCACAGCCGCACTCCCGATGGCGAGTCGTCTGATACTGTTTATCTGAACAGTAGTGTAATACATTCCACTACACGATCCGTCAAATGGAAATTGCAAGAATTGCAAAAGTGACTTTCGGCGAGAGGGAGAGTGGCGAGTGGCGAGTGGCGAGTGATGAGTGGCGAGAACGAAAGTGGGGCACGCACAGTCATCCGTTCTGGTATCATGCGGATAACTCGCCGAGGATGTGCCATGCATCAGGACAAGGATCGCGGCAGCAAGTGGCTGATCGAAAACTTCGGCGACGCGATCCTCAAACTCGCGGGCTATACGGGTTTCCACGAGTG